>JAFWAZ010000178.1 GCA_017507425.1 Oscillospiraceae bacterium
CGACGCCGTGGGCCGCAAGCGCGGCTCGGGCCTCGGCGGCGGCCACGATGAAAAGGAGCAGACCCTGAACCAGCTGCTGGTTGAAATGGACGGCTTCGGCAAGGCCGAGGGCGTCATCGTCCTCGCCGCCACCAACCGGCCCGACATCCTCGACCCCGCCCTGCGCCGTCCCGGCCGCTTTGACCGGGAGATCTACGTGGGCAAGCCCGATTCCAAGGGCCGCGAGGAGATCCTGAAGGTCCACGCCCGGGACAAGAAACTGGCCGAGGACGTGGATCTGCACGAGATCGCCATGACCACCTCCGGCTTCACCGGCGCCGACCTGCAGAACCTGCTGAACGAGGCCGCCATTCTGGCCACCCGGGCTGACCGGCCCCTGATCCTCGCCTCCGACATCAGCGAGGCCATGATGAAGGTCGTCGCCGGCCCCGAGAAGCGCAGCCGCGTCCGCAACGAGCGGGAGCAGCGGATCATCGCCTACCATGAGGCCGGCCATGCGCTTGCCCACTACTATCTGGAGACGGCGGATCCGGTGCGGCACATCACCATCATCCCCCGTGGCCGGAGTCTGGGCACCACCTGGAGCCAGCCCGTGGAGGACAGCAACCTGATCAGCCGCAACGAGATGTTCGAGCACATCATCGTGCTGCTGGGCGGCCGGGCCGCCGAGGAGATCGTCTTCCAGGACATCACCACCGGCGCCAGCAACGACATCGACCGGGCCAGCGCCACTGCCCGGGATATGGTGGCCCGCTACGGCATGAGCAAGGCTCTGGGCACCATCTCCTACCACTCCGACGACGAGGTCTTCATCGGCGGCAGCTACGGCAAGACCAAGAGCTACTCCGAGGATGTGGCCGGCCAGATCGACGGCGAGGTCAAGCGTGTCATTGACACCGCCTACGCCAAGACGCTGGAGCTGCTGGGTACCCACCGGGACAAGCTCGATGCCGTCAGCGAGTACCTGCTGAAGCACGAGAACATGACTGGCGAACAGTTCGAGGCCGTCATGGAAGGAAATCCCATCGAGGAAGCATAAAAAATGACGTGCGCCGTGAAAACGGCGCACGTTTTTTGCGTTTATTGGGCTTTGATCCAGTCCGCGATGGTGTCCAGCACCTCCGGGCCGATGTGGCGCTCGGCGGCGAACTCCTTTTTTGCATCGGCGATGGAGTCAGACACCGCGGGGACGAAGGCGTGGTTCAGTCCCTCGAAGAGCCGGAAGGTCACATTCTCCCGATCCCCCAGAAGCTGGCGGTACAGGGCGAAATCCACATCGGCCTTCACCTGCACATCACGGCTGCCCTGCGCGACCAGTATGGGCTTTTGGGTCTTTGTCAGCCAGTCGGCCACGGTGGGCTGGCCCATCTCCTTGAAATAGTAGAGGGTGGTGCCGCCGCCCATTTTCTTGGCCTTGGCTTCCTCGTCGGTCAGAGCGTAGAGTCCGTCAAAGGACTGACGGAGATCCCGGAGCTGCTTCTGTGCGAGTTTTTCGGCGAAAGCGGGCACGCTGTCCATGGCTTCCTCGGTCTGGGAGATCAGAATTTCCTCCAGCCGCCGGGGAGAACCCGCCAGCAGGATCAGACCCCGGAAGTCACCGCCCTCGCATTCGATCCGGGGAGCCAGCATGGCACCCATGCTGTGGCCGATCAGGAAGACCTTTCCGGCGTCGATACGGGGATCCCTGCGCAGAAGCGCTGCTGCCAGCAGGGCATCCTCGACGGTCTCCTCCCGGACGGTGATGGTCTGGCGGGAGAGCAGCATTTTCAGGCCGTGGGCGTAGCTGCGCTTGTCATAGCGGACGGCGGCGATACCCCGGGCCGCCAGACCCTCGGCGATGTCCCGGAACGGGGTCACTTTTCCGACCTTTTCGTCCATGTTGCTGCTTCCCGAGCCGTGGACCAGCACCACGGCAGGAAAGGGTCCGGGGCCGTCGGGGACGGTCAGCTTGCCCTTCAGGGGATAGCGGGTGTTTTTGCCGAGGACGATAGATTCTTGTTTCATGGGGGCCTCCTTGAGATTGAGAATCCAATGTAGGGAACGGTTATGACCGTTCCGCAGTACATACTGGGATTCGGTGCAGTTTTGGGCGAATTGGGTCGATGGTACGAATTCGCCGTTCCTGATCCCACACGAGAGACTCTGCGGCGGAACGGCCATAGCCGTTCCCAGCAGGCTCACCCGATTCGTGCGGAAAGCGCCTCATAGAGCGCCCGGGTGGCCTCCTCGCTTTCGGCGCTGAGGATCAGTATATCCTCGCCGCAGGTCAGGACGATACAGGCGTCGGTGCCCAGATAGCTGTAACGGGTGTGCAGGCCGAATTCGTCGTTCCGGAAGGCGCCCAGCATCAGCCTTGCGCTGGCAAAGCCCAGCTCCCGGATGCCCTCGGGGGCTTCGTCCCGGTATTCGATGGCATCGATCCGCTCGTAGGGGACGCTGGAATCGCTGTGGAAATCGGCGTCGATCAGCAGGGTGTCGTCGGTGCAGGTATACCGGATGTCGCCGGTGAACATGAGGAAAGCCACGCCGGTCAGGATCAGAGTGACCAGCACCGCGGAAACCGCCAGAACGACCGGATGCTTCCGGAGATTTTTGCTGACCTCGGATTCGGTATAGGTTCCGGCTTTCTTCTGCTTCTGCGCCAGCTGCCACGAATAAACCGTGGGGACGACCGCCAGCAGCACGAGCTGCGCAGGCAGCAGCCAGAACAGCGCTTTTTCGGGGACAAAGGCCATCAGGCAGAAGAGCACACCGCCGATGACCCAGACGAAGCCCGCGAAGCGGTGGGTCTTGTTCCAGTTTTCTTCGCTGTACAGCGTCCACTTGAGCTTGATGCCGAGGGTGGAGTTCTGCTTGACCTTGGGCAGCCAGTTGCCGATGAGAATGAACATCAGACCAAGCAGGGGGAACAGGAACATTTCCAGCTTCAGCTCCCAGCCGAGGGCAAAACCATACATGATGACGGAAAAGAGGATGCTCATGGCGGGGAAAAGCAGTCCCACCAGCATCAGCACCTTTTCGTTGTGGCCGTGGTTCTGCTTATCCAGCCGAAGGGCGGCATAGGTCAGAACGTGGAAGACCAGCCAGATCAGGGGCAGGCCGAAGACGGCGAAGCCCTTGCTGCCCCAGCCGTCGGCGGCGCCGTCGATACCGAAGTGGGTGGGGATCTTCTCGGGGAGCTGATCCCACAGCAGCAGACCCAGAAGGATCGGCAGCAGGGTCACGAGGGATGTGATTACCCAGAATTTCTTGTTTTTCATGGTCATTCTCCTTTCAGCTCGGAAATCCACAGGAGGATCTCCTCCAAAACCGATGCATTGAGTTCGTAGTAGATGAATTTGCCCTCCCGTTTGTCCCGGATCAGGTCGGCGTCCCTGAGCACCGACAGGTGCCGGGAAACCGCCGCGGCGGTGACGTCAAAGTGGGCGGCAATGTCCCCTGCGGCCATGGTGCCGGATTTCAGCAGATTCAGGATCTCCCGCCGGATGGGGTCGGACAGGGCCTTCAGGGTGGACTGCAGGCTCATACGGATCACTCCTTTAACATTTAACTTAATTGTTAATTGAATGATAGCACGGATTTCCCGGGTTGTCAAGGGGTGTTGACACCCATTTTTCAATGTGGTAAACTGGACGCATCACAAAACAGGAGGAAACACCATGGATATCAAGGCAAAGATCGAGGAAATCGTCAAGAAGCTGACCAGCGACAAGAATCTGATGGCCAAGTTCGAGAAAAACCCCGTGTCCGTCATCGAGCAGCTCATCGGCATCGATCTGCCCGACGAGCAGATCAACCAGCTCATCGACGGCATCAAGGCCAAGATCAAGCTGGATCAGGTCGGCGACGTCCTCGGCGGCATCGGCAAGCTGTTTGGCAAATAAGACAGTATCCCTCCCGGCATATGCCGGGAGGGTTTTCTGTAAAATAGGATCTGCAGGCGTGACCGACCGTTTGTTCGGTGGATAACCGGTGTTTTCCTGTGGATAAATCTGTGGACAATGTGGACAACTTATGAAAACCACTGTGGACAACTCTGTGCACACTGTGAATAAGGTGCAGTTTTGCACAGCAAAACCGGTAGATTTCAATGGTTTCAAAGAAAAACACCCCTGCGGAGGTTTTCCACAGGGGTGTTTGCCGTCAAAGCATTACTTGTAGCTGAAGGGGCTGCCGTCGGGGGTGATGGCCACGTAGGTCTTGCCCACGCCGAAGGAAATGGGGTTGCCCTCCATGTCGGTGTAGACATAGTGGCTGGAGTTGCTCTCGCGGCTCCACTGGATGGGGATGATCCTGCCGTCCCGGGCATAATAACCGGTGCCGGTGCCGGTCATCTGAACCTCCAGATGGCCCTTCTTGTCCTTGACATGGGAGTCGGCCTCGAGGACGAGGATGTTGCGGAACATGAGGACGCTGTCATCGTTGGCGTCGGTGGCGGTGTTGCCGTGCTGGGTCATGGTGTACAGACCGGTGGATTCGTCATAGGTCATGACGGTCTTCTTGCCGTTCTGGTAGAACCAGACGGTGATCTCGCCGGCGGCCTCACCGGCGGTCATGGGCTCGGCGGTGAAGTTAAAGCCGTAGTCGGTGTCCTCCATGGTGGTGTCGTAGCCGAACTTCTCGGCGGCATTCATCAGCTTCTCGCCGGTGGTCATCAGGGAGTGCTCATAGCCCCGGTTGGAGCGGCGCCACTCGTCCCGGTAGAACCAGCTGCCGGCACCGGCGATGCCGTTGAGGTAGTCGTAGCCGGCGCTCTTGATCATGTCGATGGCCTCGTCGGAGCCGCCGGCGGAGCTCAGGATGGCGCCGTAGTGCTGGGCCACCCGGTAGAAGTAGGGACGCACGGAGCGGACGGGGCCGATGACGCCCACGTCGGACAGGTCGTGGAAAATGGCCATGAAGCGGGTGACAGAGCCCTCGGCGATGATCTCATAGATCATGTCAGCCTTGCTGATGCCGCACTGGGGCACGGCCTTGACCAGATTGTTGATCATGATGGCGGTGGGGCGGGAGTCGTTGACCTCCTCGAGGGCCTCGCCGGTCAGGGGATTGACGTCCACGGGGGGCGGCTCGGTGGGCTCGGTGGTGGGGGGCACAGTGGTCTCGGGGGGTGCGGTGGTCACCGGTACGGTGGTGGGGGGCACGGTGGTGGGGGGAGCCGTCGTCTCGGCGGGAGCGCCGCCGCAGGCACACAGCAGCAGGCTCAGCGCAAGGATCAGCGCGAAAAAGCGTTTCATAGTATTTTTCATTCCTTTCCAATGCCGGATGCGGCATCTTATGACAATTATAGCACATCCCGATACCATATGGAAGTGGAAAATTTGTGCGCTGGGAAAATCCGGCGTACAGCGTGGATTTCAAATTCCGGTTCGTCCCTCGGGATTTCCTAAAATCTTCCATTTGCAGGGTATTTCTTCACAGAAACCTCCGTGGGAATTCGTTCAAATAGACAAAAACTTTGTCAGCACCAATTCCCTATTGCACAGCCCGGGGAAATCGGATATAATGTATGCGTCAAATAGACGACAAAATTTGCACCTGTCTACTATTTATATTGGAGGTAATCACAAATGCTTAATCTTCCCCTGACCCACGATTTTACCGGTAAGGTTGTCGTCGTCACCGGCGCCGGCGGCGTTCTGTGCGGCGATATGGCCCGTGCCTATGCACAGGCCGGCGCCAAGGTTGCTGCTCTGGATCTGAATGAGGAGGCTGTCCAGAAGCTTGCCGCCGAGGTCACCGCTGAGGGCTTCATCATGAAGGGCTACAAGGCCAACGTTCTGGAGCTGGAGGCTCTGGAGGCTGTCCATCAGCAGGTTCTGGCCGATCTGGGCCCCTGCGACATCCTGATCAACGGCGCCGGCGGCAACAACCCCCGTGCCACCACCGACAACGAGTACCAGCACGAGGCTTGGGAGGGCTGCAAGACCTTCTTCGATCTGGATCAGTCCGGCATCGACTTCCTGTTCAAGCTGAACTTCCAGGGCACCCTGCTGCCCACTCAGGTCTTCGCCAAGGACATGGTCGAGCGCAAGTCCGGCAACATCCTGAACATCTCCTCCATGAACGCCTTCACTCCCCTGACCAAGATCCCCGCCTACTCCGGCGCCAAGGCTGCCATCTCCAACTTCACCCAGTGGCTGGCCACCCACTTCGCCGGCACCGGCATCCGCTGCAATGCCATCGCCCCCGGCTTCATCGTCTCCGCTCAGAACAAGGCTCTGCTGTTCAACCCTGACGGCACCCCCACCGCCCGTTCCGCCAAGATCATTGCCGGCACCCCCATGGGCCGCTTTGTTGATTCCAACGAGCTGCTGGGCGGCATGCTGTTCCTGACCGACGACAACTTCGCCTCCGCTGTCACCGGCGTCATCCTGCCCATCGACGCTGGCTTCGCTGCCTACTCCGGCGTGTAATGTCGGCAGTGCCGACGGACAAACTGTCTGACATTCTGCCAGTCGGAAGTCGAGTAAAACTCGTGTGGTCCGGCTGCGGCAGAACGGCGTAATGACAAAATGCAGATTCCCCGGTTCTACGGAACCGGGGAATTTTTAATGGGACACCCCGGGAGGGGTGTCCCTGTGTGATTTGCGGGGTCATTCCACCGGGCGGACGCTCATGAAATAATTGGCGCCGTTTTTGACGGGGAACTCGGTGGACAGGGTGCCGGTGACGAACTGACCGGGCTGTCTGCCGCCGGGAGGGGGCTCCATGCCGGCCGGGGGCTGGGGCATGGGCATATTCTCGCTGCCCTCGGGCATAGGGGGCGTGGGCATATCGGTGCCGCCCTCGGGCATGGGGGGCACGGGCATGTTCTCAGGCTGTTCCCCTGCGGGGGGCTGGACGGTGCCCTGTGTGACGATGGGCTGTGTGGGCTGGGGCGGGATCTCCACGTCGGCGCCGTCCTCGGGCCAGTCGGGGCGCTGGATCTCGGCGCCCTCCATAAAGCCGCTCATCATGCCGCCGGCCATGCCCTGATACTGCTGCTTGCCGCTCCAGAGGGTGTAGGTGCCCTCGGTCAGCTCCGGGGCGGAGAGAATCAGATACTGGAATGCGTTGCCGGCGGTGTACTCCGCAACAGTCTCGCCCTTGGCGTTTTTCAGGGCGTAGACGCCGGGCTCCTGACGCTCCGTAAAGGTGAAGACCGTGTGGGTCTGGCCGCCGTCTTCGATCCGGTCGAGCATATTTCCGCCGGCGCAGACGGTGCCGCCGTTGATTTGGATGCCCATGTCGGAGTCGATGCCTGCGTCGCCGCTGATGCCGCAGGCGGAGGCGAAGACCCAGCCGCCGTTGATCACCAGCCAGCCGTTGGAGTCGATGCCGTCGCCCTCGCCGGTTTCGCCGGTGACATGAATATCCAGCAGACCGCCGTTGATGGTGGTGACGGAGACGCCGTCGGCGTTGGTGTTGATACCGTCGTTGCCGGAGGCGATGCGGATGGTGCCGCCGTTGATGGTCAGATGCAACTCAGAATCCAGACCCTCGTTGTCGGCGGTGATATTCAGCTCGCCGCTGCCGCCGATGTTCATGGACATTTTGGAATAGAAGGCTGCGTCGTATTTATGGAGCTTCTTGTCCGTGCCGGGCTTGTAGATCTTCGCCACATGGGAGCCGGTGATGTTGTTGACGGAGCCGTGATGCAGCACCACATTGGCACCGGCGGCAGCGGTATCCACGTTGGCTCTGGGATCCTCAGGATTGCCGCACTCGTAGACATTGTAGAAGATGACTGCGGGAGCCACGGTGCAGGTGATGTCCGCGCCGTCCAGGATCAGCGTCACTACAGCATTGGGGTCGGTTTTGGCCTCTTCACCCAGATCCACGGCGATCTGGCCGGCGGAGAGCTTGCCCCGCAGGGTATAGGTGCCGGGTTTGGTGATGTGGACAACGGTGTGCTTCGCCGCTTCGGCGGCGGAGTGGGACTCATGGGCTTCGCCCTCGCCGTAGGTTTCGTCGCGGCCTTCCTCGTAGTAAACGATGTCGTTTGCCACATGAATCCCGGAGTCTGCCGGGAATTCAATCCCCTCGTCGGACAGTGTGATGACCGTGGATGCGATTTCGGGCGGCTGGGTGGTGGTCGCAGGGCCGGTGGTTTCGGCGGGCCCGGCGGCGCAGCCGCACAGGAGCGCAGAAGCCAGCAGGGCACAGAGCAGTTTCTTCATGGTCAGTTCCCCTTTCCTTTTGGTGGCTTCAGTATACCACGGTTTCCTAAAAATTACATAAACTTTTCCAAAATAAATTGTGGCGGGATTGTGAATGAAAATTATTAAGAATTTTCGAAAATTATGTTGACCCACTGGAATCGCGGGGAAAGCTGTGCTATAATGGGCATAAGTATATCAAAATGGAGAACTACGCTTATGATCGAATTACTTGCCCCCGCCGGGTCCATGGAGGCCCTGCGTGCCGCGGTGCAGAACGGCGCCAATGCCGTCTATCTCGGCTGCGGCAGCTTCAATGCGCGCCAGAGCGCCAAGAATTTTACCATACAGACCCTTTCCGAAGCGGTCAAATACTGCCATGTCCGGGGCGTGCAGGTGCACCTGACCCTGAACACCCTCGTCTCCGACCGGGAGATGGATGCCTGCTGCGAGCTGATCCGCAATGCCGCCGCCGCGGGTGTGGATGCTTTCATCGTGCAGGATCTGGGTGTGGTGGAGCTGTGCCGCCAGATCGCGCCCAAGGTGCCCATCCACGGCTCCACCCAGATGACCGTCCATTCCCTGCCCGGCGTCCTCTTCTGCGCCGCCATGGGCATGACCCGGGTGGTGCTCAGCCGGGAGCTGAGCCGGGAGGAGATCCGCGCCATCTGCGCCCAGTCTCCCATTGAGATCGAGGTCTTCGCCCACGGCGCCCTGTGCATGTGCTACTCGGGCCAGTGCTATCTCTCCGCCGCCATCGGCGGACGCTCCGGCAACCGGGGCCGCTGTGCCCAGCCCTGCCGCCTGCCCTACGGCTTCGGCAGAAGCGAGCACAAGTACCCCCTGAGCCTGAAGGACAACTGTCTGGTCCACTATGTCAAGGATCTGGAGGAAATGGGCGTGGCCTCCCTGAAGCTGGAGGGCCGCATGAAGAAGCCCGAGTATGTGGCCACCGTCACCCGGGTCTACCGGCAGGCGCTGGATGAGGGCAACGTGACCCGCTCCATGGAGAAGGCCCTGCACGATGCCTTCAACCGGCAGGGCTTCACCGACGGCTACTATACCGGCGAGATCGGCCCTCAGATGTTTGGCATCCGGGACGACAAGACCGAGGACGCCGCATGGGCCAAGGCCGCAAGAGAGAGCTACGAGGCCGTGGAAAACGGGCTGGTGCCCGTGGTGTTCCGGGCGATCATCACCGAGCGCCGCTGTGAGCTCACCGTCCGGGATCCGGACGGCAATATCTGCAAGGCTCAGGGCGAGCTGCCCCAGATGGCCCGGACCCGTCCTTTGCTGGCGGAGGATCTGGCTGCCCGCCTGGCAAAGACCGGCGGCACCCCCTTCCGCTGTGCGGATGTGGTGTGCAAGATCGAGCCGGGCTTCACCCTCTCTGCCGCCGCCATCAACGCCATGCGCCGGGACGTGCTGACCCAGCTCATGGCCGTCCGGGCTCGCCGGGAGAGTCCCCAGCTGGGCCGTCCGAGAAAGGTGCGGGATGTCTTCGGCCGCCGGGAGGAGCCGGGTCTGACGGTGCAGATCACCACCCGGGAGCAGATCACGGGCCGGCTGCTGAATATGGGTCTGCAGCTTCTGTATGTGCCGCTGCATCTTCTGACGGAGGATCCCGATTACTTCCGCTATCTGATCCGGGAGGGTCTGCCCGTTGCGGCGGTGCTGCCCCGGATCGTCCACGACGGCGAGCTGGAAGCGCTGAAAAACGACCTGCGCACGGTCCGCGGCATCGGTGTCCGGGAGGCGCTGGTGGGCAATCTGGGCCTGCTGATCCCCGTGCGGGAGTGCGGTCTGGAGATCCGCGGCGATTTCGGCCTGAACATTTTCAATTCCCGGGCCATGGAGGTCTGCCGCCGTCTGGAGATGGCCAGCGCCACGGTCAGCTTTGAGATGACCCTGCCCCAGATCCGGGACGTGAGCAAATGTGTCGATACCGAGCTGCTGATCTACGGCAGAATGCCCCTGATGGTGACGGAGAACTGCATCATGCGAAACCGCACCGGCTCCTGCGTCTGCCAGCAGGGCCCGCAAAGATTAGTGGACCGCACCGGCGCCGAGTTCCCCATCATCAAGGACGGCCGCTCCTGCCGCAGCGTGCTGCTCAACGGCAAGAAGCTGAGCCTGATCGACCGCCGGGAGGACTTGAGCCGTCTGGGCCTGTGGGGCCTGCGGCTGTACTTCACCACGGAGAACGGCAGAGAGGTGGACCGGGTGCTCCGGGACTTCCTGAACGGCGCCCCCTTCGAACCGGGCAGCTGCACAAGAGGCCTGTATCTGCGAGGATTGGATTGATTCAGAGTGGAGAGTGAAGATTGGAGATTGGAGATCAGGAAAAATCTCCACGCTCCACTCTCCAATCTTCAATCTTATACAAACTGGAGGATTTCAATGAACTTAATCTTAGCGTCCCAGTCTCCCCGTCGGCGGGAGCTGCTGGGACTGACCGGGCTGGACTTTATCGTCCGAGTCGCGGATATTGACGAGACCATGGATGAGCGCAAGCCTCCTGTGGAGGAGGTGGCCCGGGTCAGCCGGGAAAAGGCGCTGGCCGTCAGCCGGGAGCCTGATGACGTGGTCATTGCCGCCGACACCATCGTGGTCTGCGAGGGAAAGATCCTGGGCAAGCCGAAGGATGCGCAGGATGCCTTCCGCATGCTGTCGATGCTGTCCGGACGGAGCCATCAGGTGATGACGGGCATGACCGTGCTGCGGGGCGACGAGATCGTCACCCATACGGAGGTGACCAAGCTCCGCTTCCGCGATCTCCTGCCCGAGGAAGTAAACGCCTACATCGCCTCCGGCGAGCCTATGGACAAGGCCGGTGCCTACGGAATTCAGGGCGGTGCGGCGCTGTTCTGCACCCGCATGGAGGGCGACTATTATAATGTGATGGGTCTGCCGGTGTGTGCGCTGAGCGTTATTCTGCGCACCTTCGGACTGCCCATCTGGGGGGTAGAGGTATGAGACAGATTTTCAGCAAACGTGTCCGCAATGTGGTCATCGCCGCGCTGCTGCTGGCCCTTGTGCTGGGCATTGCCGCCGGTACGCTGGGCTTCAATCTGCCGGATGTGGCGGTGAAGACCGTGCTGCAGCCCCTGCGCTCCGGCGTACAGGCCCTGACCCGTCAGGCCGAGGGCATCTACAGCTACCTGTTCCGCTATGAAGCGCTGGAGGAGCGGGTCAAGCAGCTGGAGGCGGAAAACGCCCAGCTGCGCGAGGAAGTCCGGGCCGCCGCGGCCCTGACCCGTGAGGTGGACCGCCTGAACGCCGCGCTGGGACTGAAGACCCAGCGGGAGGACTTCAAGCTGCTCGACGTCTACATCATCGGCTGGGATTCCGGTGACTGGTCCAAGCGCTGCACCGTCAACAAGGGCTCTGTGGCCGGCGTGGAGGTGGGCCAGTGCGTGGTCACCGCCAACGGCGAGGTCGTGGGACTTGTCACCGAGGTGGGTCTGAACTACGCGGTGGTCAAGACCGTGCTGGACTCCTCTCTGGAGATCTCCGCCACCATCGCCGCCTCCGGCTACAACGGCATGGTGCAGGGCGGCTACGCCACCGGCGAGGAGGGCTACCTGCGCATGAACCACCTGCCCTCCGACTCCGTCATCTGCAACCGCGATCAGGTGGTCACCGCCGGCTCCACCCTGTATCCGAGGGATCTGGTGCTGGGCAGCGTCATCGACGCGGGCTTTGACGAGACGGGCGTGGCGAAGTTCGCCATTCTGGAGCCTGCCGCAGACTTCGGCTCTCTGGAGCAGGTCTTCGTGCTGACCTCCTACGCCACGGAGTAACGCCATGGCAAGAAAAAAGATCGAATTCCGCCCGGATCCCACGGGCTTTGACTGGGTGAGCAAGCTGCTGCTGACGAAGAAGCAGCGGCAGTCCCTCCTGAAATGGCTGCTCTACAGCCTCATCTGCGTGGCGGGACTGGTGCTGCAGGACTCCATGCTGAGCCGGCTGCGGCTTCTGGGCGGCGGCTTTGATATCGCCCCGGCTCTCGTGATCCTCATCTGCGTGCTGGAGGGGTGCGAAAACGGCTCCCTGTTCGCCCTGCTCTCCTCCATGATCTATGTCTTCTCCGGCACGGGACAGGGCCACTACTGCATCGCGCTGCTGACGCTGGCGGCGGTCTTCGCCGCGGCCTTCCGGCAGAGCTATCTGCGCCGTGGCGCGGGCTCTGACCTGATCTGCGTGGGCATCTTCCTGATGCTCTACGAGCTGGGCGTCTTCGCGGTGGGCCTGTTTCTGGAGCTGACCTACCCGGGCCGCTGGGTCTGGTTTGTCATGACGGCCGTTCTCAGCACCCTGTTCGCCGGTGTGCTGTATAAGCTCCTGACCCTCATCGGTACGATCGGAGGCAATGTATGGAAAGAATAACCCGTTTCCGCGCCGTGGCGCTGCTGGTGGCCTTTGCGCTGCTGCTGGGCTTCTTCAGCGTGCGGATGTACGCGGTGCAGATGCTGGGAGCCGGCGATGTGGTGGCCGACTCCGACACCTATACCACCTACTACACCGTCAAGGCCGCCCGGGGCGAGATCCTCGACCGCAACGGCAATGTGATGGTGGGCAACCGGGCCAGCTACAATCTGGTCTTCAACAATTTCGTCCTGACCAACTCCGACGATCCCAACGGTCACCTGCTGCGGCTGGTGAAGATGGCGGAGCAGCTGGGCGTCACCTACAACGAGCATTTCCCCGTCACATGGACGCGCCCCTATGAGTACACCCTTGCGGAGCAGAATGCCAACTGGCAGGGCTATTTTCAGGCCTACCTCTGGGAACTGGACATCGACTCGGATATCTCCGCCTCCCGGCTCATGGAGGCCCTGCGCGACCGTTATAAGATCCCCGAGGACTGGACCGACGAGGAGGCCCGGGCCGTCATCGGCCTGCGCTATGAGCTGAAGCTGCGCACGGACATCACAAACCTGTCGAGCTACGTCTTCATGGAGGACGTGCCCGACGATATCCTCAACGCCATCCTCGAGCTGAACGTCCCCGGCCTTGACGCACAGGCCACCACCACCCGGGAATACTATACCACCTACGCCGCCCACATCCTGGGCACCTACGGCTCCATCGACAAGGATGAATGGCCCACCTATAAGGAACTGGGCTACAAGATGGACGACAAGATCGGCAAAGAAGGTCTGGAGAAGGCCTTCGAGGAGTACCTCCACGGCACCGACGGCCGGCTGGCCAAGGTGGTGGACAAGGATGGAAATATCGTCTCCCAGTATTATGTCACGGAACCCGTGGCGGGCCACAACGTGGAGACGTCCATCGACCTGAACCTGCAGATCGTGGCCGAGGAGGCCATGCGGGACGTCCACGAATCCCTCCGGGCGTCCAACGGCACCGACGGCGGCGGCAACGGCGCGGACATCGAGGGCATTTCTGTCGTCGTTATGGATACCCGCACCGGCGAGGTCCTGGCCTGCGCCAGCTACCCCAGCTATGATCCGGCCACCTATAATAAGATGTACAACGAGCTCATGGCGGACCCCCTGAAGCCCACCCGGAACCGGGCGCTGATGGAGGCCTATCCCCCCGGCTCCACCTACAAGATCGCCATGTCCATCGCAGGTCTGGAGACGGGCGCCATCTCCCGCTACAGCGAGATCCGGGACGACGGCGTCTTCACCAAATATCCCGGCTCCAGCCCCAAGTGTCTGGTCTATTCCCGTACCGGCGGCACCCACGGCTATCTGGACGTGGCGGGCGCCCTGCGGGTGTCCTGCAACTACTTCTATTATGTGCTGGGCGACAAGATGGACTGGGACGACGTGGACGCCGTGACCAAGTCCCTCGGCCTCGGTGAGCATACCGGCATCGAGCTGGGCGAGAACATCGGCCGCCGGGCCAATCTGGAGACGAAGCAGAAGCTCTACTCCGGCTCCGACGCCTACTGGTATGCCATGGATCAGGTTCTGGCCTCCATCGGCCAGTCTGAGCACCGCTATACCCCCATGCAGCTTTGCTCCTACGTGGCCGCCGTGGCCAACAAGGGCACCCGCTACGCCGCCACCTTCATGAAGCGGGTGGTGTCCTCGGACTACTCCACCTTGGTGGAGGAGAACCAGCGGGAGGTGCTCTCCGTCACCAATATGTCCAGCGAGACGGTGGCCGCCGTTTTCGACGGCATGCATCAGGTGACCTCCGCTCCCGGCGGCTCCGGCCTGAGTGCCTTCCGGGGCTTTGAGATCGAGGTCTGCGGCAAGACCGGCACCGCCGAGCACGAGACCGGCGGGTCCTCCAACGGCGCCTTCGTCTGCTTCGCCCCCATGGACGATCCGGAGATCGCCATTGCCGTCTACGGCGAGAAGGCCGGCTCCGGTGCCTATATGGCCAGAGTCGCCCGTGCGATCATGGAGTATTACTTCAATACCGACGAAGCCAGCGACACCGTGACCTATGAGAACAGAGTCGGATAATGTACAGGTGCCCCGCGAAAGCGGGGCGCTTTTTCTGTCCGGAAAGTTTTTCGAAAAAAGATGAAAAAAGGTGTTGACAAAAGGAAGATGGTGTGATAGTATATCCAAGCGCTCGAGAGAGCGGAAACAAATAGCGGCAGAAACTGATGAAGTTTGGATGGAACTGTGGAGAAAATCGAAGAATTCGGCTCAGAATGGGGCGTGAAAATTCCTCGAAAAACTTCGAAAAAAGTTCTTGACAAATGGAGGTTGATGTGCTAGGATATATGAGTCGCCGCGAGGTGACACGGACTGTACCTTGTAAATTGAATAACGTAAAGATGACTTTTATCACCTTTGGACAAATAAGGTTTTAATTGACAAATTAAGCCAACGAAAATTCTTGAGTAAATTTGCTAGACAAATTGATCAGAAAACTATGATTTGAGCCCTTTGGGGTTTAGATACAATTTTTTGAGAGTTTGATCCTGGCTCAGGACGAACGC
>JAFWAZ010000179.1 GCA_017507425.1 Oscillospiraceae bacterium
GACGTCCTCGAACTTGGAGGTCAGGGTATCGCCGCAGCGGGTGCACTTGCCGTTGACGTACTCATGGCCCAGAGCGGGGATGACTTCCTGCTCCACGGTGGTGACGCCGCAGACGGTGCACTTCTTGCCCTCGGTCAGGCCGGGCTCGGTGCAGGTGGCATCCTTGCCGGGAATGATCTCCTCGGTGTGGCCGGTTGCGGGGATGGTCTCGCCGGTGGCGAGCTTCTCGCCGCATTCGGCGCAGTAGGTGTCGCCGGTGTAGCCGTCCTCGGTGCAGGTAGCGGCCTTGTCATTGCGGATCTCAGTGTTCTCGTGGGTGCAGACAGTCTCGTCCTTCTCGCCGGTCAGACGGATCTCAGCGGCGGAAGCGAAGACATACTGGTTGTCGGTGCAGGCATTGACAGAAACCAGACGGATGTACTTGACAGTCTGAGCTTCAAACTCGACAGTCTTCCAGTTCTGGTTGGCATCCCAGTTGCCGGTGGCGATCTCCTCGAAGGTCACGCCGTCATTGGAAACCAGAATCTGATACTCGGTGATGGTGCCGTTGAGCTGGGGCTCGTCCTGACGGTTCTTGTCAGTACGGGGCTTGTAGCGCAGGCCGTCCACGGCGTAAGCGTCGGACAGCTCGAACTGGATCCAGTGGCCCTCGCTGCTGGTGCCGTACCAGTTGGTGTGCCACATGGTGGCAAAGTCATCGTCCAGAACATTGGCGGGGATATCGCTGGAATAGGAATCGCCGGCGGTGGCGGTCAGGACATTGACGGGGACGATGCCCTCGTTGTAGTCGAGCTTAGCGATCTCTTCCTGCTCGACCAGAATCTCGCCGCACTCAGAGCACTTCTTACCCTCGGTCAGGCCGGGCTCGTCGAAGGTGGCAGGCTTGCCGGGGATCACTTCCTCGGTGTGGGTGTGGACAGCCTCCAGAGCCAGATTCATGTTGAACTGGACATCGTATTCGTACTGATAGGAGGACTCCGTATGGTTGACCTCGACCTCCACCACATCGCCGGCCTTGACCTCGACGGTGGTGAAGATGATCTTGGAAGCAGTTTCGGAGCCTTCGACGGTGTAGGACATGTTCATGTCGTTGACATAGACGTTGAAAGCGCCTTCGCCGAAAGCCCAATCGAGGGCCAGAGTCTGCCAGTACTGGTCAATCCAGCCGTTATCCCATGCGTATGCATTGTGGTAGAACATGTCATTCATGGAGATGGTCAGCTTGCCGTCGGCAGTGGCGGTGTAGGTCTTGGTGCGTCTGCCGGTGCTGCCGGCGATGGTGAACAGGTTGTCGCCCTCATAGAGGAAGTCACCCTCGGTGGTGTAGGTGGCATCGCAGCGGATGCACTTGTAGGTCATGGTGCCGTCCTCGTTGGCGGTGCCGTTCTCCTCGTCCCAAGTGTGACCCAGCGCAGGAGTGACGACCTCGGAGACGGTCTCGCCGCAGTTGGCACAGGCGCCGGTCTTCACGCCGTCCTCGGTGCAGGTGGCCTCGGAGGGCTCGCTCCACTCGGTGACACTGTGGCCCTGCGCATAGACCCAATCCATCTGGTTGGTCCAGCCGCAGAGGGTGCAGGTGTAGGTGGTGTAGCCATTCTCGGTGCAGGTGGCCTCGGTGACAACACCTTCATCCCAGCTGTGCTCGTTCCAGACCATGTTTTCGGTGGCGTAGTAGTCGCAGCGGGAGCAGGTGGTGATATCGTAGCTGTAATTATCGCAGCCGCCGTTGTAATGCTCATACTGGTAGTCGTGACCCAGAGCGTCATCATTCTCAGGGCTGACCGTGGTGTAGCCGCAGATGGTGCAGGTCATGGTCATGTAGGAGCCGGTCTCGCAGGTGGCAGGAACGGTGACAGGATCGCCCCAGGTGTGGCTGCCGGAGCAGATGCCCTGCCAGGTGATGGTGCCGCCGTAGTTCTGCTTGACCTCGTCGGTCCAAGTCTCGTTGCCCAGAGGATACCATGCGTTGGCATTGACATAGTAGAACACGCTGCTGCCATCGAAGACAGGGGCACCGCCGGTGAAGACGAAGTCCTTGGTGCTGTACATGGAAGCGAAGGCGTAGTCACTCAGAGTGGTCAGAGTGGAGGGCAGGGTCAGCTTGGACATGCTGCCGTTGCTGCCGAAGGCATACTGGCCGATGGTGGTGACGCCCTCGGGGACGATCAGATCGGACAGCGCGCAGCTATAGAAGGCGTTGCTGCCAATGGCGGTCAGTTTTTCAGGCCAGATGATATCAGTCAGCTCACCGCAGTACTTGAAGCAGGAGTCAGGGATCTCGGTGATGCCGTTAGGAAGCTGGATCTCGGTCAGGCCGTAGCAGGAGGCGAAGGAATTGGTGCCCAGCGCGGTCAGGGACTCGGGCAGGGAAACCTCAGTCATCTCCTGGCAGTTGTACAGGGCATAGTTGCCGATGGAGGTGACGCCCTCCTCCACCACCAGAGCGGTGATGTCGCCCTTGTAGTCATACCAAGGGGCGGGATAGTTCTCGGAGTAGCTGACGGAGTAGTTGTACATCGCGCCGGTGCCCTTGACGGTCAGAGTGCCGAACCAGTCCAGCTCCCAGATCAGGTCGTCGCCGCACTCGCCGGTAACGAGGTAAGCCTCGCCGCAGTAGATGCACTTGCCGTCCTCATCGGAATAGCTGTGGGCGGCGGGGATCACCTCGGTGTAGCTCTCGCCGCAGTGCTTGCAGGTGTAGGTCAGCTCACCGTCAGCGGAGCAGGAGGCTTCCTTGGTGACGACGCTCTCATACTCGTGGCCGGTCTTGACGGTGACGGAGAAGTCGCCGGTGAAGTTGGCATTGTAAGCCTTGGCGGTCAGAACATAGGTGGTACCCGCTTCCATCATCTGCGCCATGCAGAAGTTGGGGGAATAGATGCCCAGAGTGTCGCCATAGGTGGAGTCGTCATTGTAGTTGATCTGCTCCATATCGGCGCTGTAAATGGCACCGACAGTGTCCACATAGCTCTCCAGATTCTCGGAGTAGAAGTAGTACAGGTCGGTGGTCGCGGGGGTGAAGGTGAAGTAGGCGATGTCGCCGCCGTTGGCGATGGTGGCGTTGGCGGGGGTGTCGGCAGCGATGGCGGGATAATCCTCGATGCCGTCGGCGTGTGCGTGGGGAGCCATGGCGGGCATCATGCCCAGAACCATGACAGCCGCCAGCAGCAGCGCCACAAGTTTGTTCCGTTTTTTCATGCTTTTTAACTTCCTTTCCGTTAAAAATATGATTCATTGTACCATATTCCCCAAAAAACGGTCAAGAACAACTTGACAATTCAGCCAATTGCACATGGTGAATCCGCGAAGCTTCATACTTTTTTCACAATTCGCCATGAAACCGGGTTTCCTTTTGCGGTACAGTGTTTCGTACGAAAAAGGAGGCCCTTTCGGGCCTCCTCGGAGGTTTGGGGTTTGGATCAGCCGGCGAACGTGGTGTCGAAGCGCTGGAAGATCACAGCGGCCTGTGCCCGGTTGGTCAGTGCCATGGGAGCCAGCGTGTCGACGGTCATGCCGGTGATGATGCCATGCTCGACAGCCCAGCTCCATGCATCCACAGCAAAGGGCAGAACCTGATCGGCGTCGCGGTAGGCGGACAGATCGCCGGTTTCGGTATCATAGTCCTTGTAAGCGGCGTAGCGGTACATGAAGGTGACCAGCTCGGTACGGGTCAGCTTGCCATTGGGGTTGAAGGTATCGGCGGTGGCGCCGGTGGTGATGCCCTTCTCCAGAGCCCAGTAGGCAGCATTGGTGTAGAACAGGTCTGCGGGCACGTCGGTGAAGACGCCGGTGTTGTTCACGGTGGGCTCACCCTCCATGCGGTACAGGACGGTGACGAACTGGGCGCGGTTCATGGTGGCGGCGGGGCCATAGTGGGTGGCGTCCATGCCGTTCATGTAGCCTGCGGAGACGACGTAGTCCACAGCCTCATGCCACCAGTCGCCGGGATTGACGTCCACGAAGTGCTCGCTGGGGCAGATGTGGAGGCTGATCTCCTCGAACAGCTCCAGATACTCGGTGCCGTACTCGCCCCAAGTGACGGTGACGGTGGTATCGCCCTTGGTCAGGGCATGGAAGCTCAGGACGGAGATGACGGAATCCTTGGCCAGAGCATCGCTGTCGGCGAAGGCGATCATGACTTTGCCATCCTCGACCTGCCTCCATGCGAAGGCATCGGTCTTGCCATAGGCGCCGGCCAGCTCCAGAGCGGCGGGATCGAATTTGACCCAAGCGGTGCCGTTGGTGGCTGCATCGGCGGGAACGGTGACCGTGACGGAAACGTCGCCGGAGGCGGTGACGTCGCCCTTGCTCATGGGACGGACGGCGGGCTTGGTGTTCAGGACGGCGTTCAGGCTGCCCTTGGCGCCGGACATCTCAACGGGGTCGATGGAGGTCAGCAGCTCGGCGTTCTTCACGGAAGCGGTGGTCAGTGCCTCGTCGGCCAGAGCCATGGTGCCGTTAATCTCGGCGTCGGTGTACAGACCGCCGACGGGCCAGACGCCCTCGCCGAAGTAGCCCATGGAGTAGACATTGTCGGTATCCTCACAATCCCAGACGATCAGCTCGACGACGTTGTCCTCCTCATTGAAGCGGGTCCAGTAGGTCATCTCGCCGTCGAAGTGGAAGCCCTGGAAGTAGGAGTAGTCGACGGGCTTGCCGATGGTCTTGATGTAGCCGTACTCGGGTCCGTTGAAGTAGCCGATGGCACTGCCGGTGCTCATGAAGGCGTCCAGATAGACATTGCCGTCGGCGTCAAGGATCAGGAAGTAATCCATGTATGCACTGTAGTTGGAGTTGAAAGCGGAGCCGTAGTAAGTAATGCCCACCAGATCGGCGGTGACGCCTTCCGTCCAATCCCATGCGCCGTAATAGTCGCCGTTCTCCAGATCGATCAGGACGATGTAGTTGAAGTACACGCCCATACCGTAGCCAAGGCTGGGAGCATAAGTCATGTCCAGATAGCCGATGGCGGGAGAACCGCCGGCGGGAGTCATCTCGAAGGTCTTGGGATCCACGGTGTACAGATCGCTCAGACCGCTGGAGGTGTCCAGCGTGGAGGCGTACAGCTTGCCGTCGACCACCATGGTGGCGTTGACGGGCAGGTTAGGAGTGATGGCATTCAGGCTCTCATAGGCAGGAATGGTGTCGGTGTTGAAGGATGCCCAGTGGACCTGACCCTCCTCGTCCCAGACCAGACCCTTAAGGTTCTTGCCCAGAGCGGCGACGGTGACGGTGCAGGAGGCGGACTTGCTCGGATCCAGCACAGAGGTGGCGGTGATGACCGCAGTGCCCTCGGCCATGCCGTAGACCATACCGGTCTCGTCCACGGTGGCGACATCGGGGTTGCTGGAGGTCCAAGTGACGGCACCGTTGCTGACGTTCCAAGGCAGGACCTTGGCGGTGAGCTGGACGGACTGGCCGGCCAGCGTGGAGGCGCTCTCGGGCAGGACCACGGAAGAAACGGTGTTCACGGGAGCAAAGATGTCGTTCTCAGCCTCGTAGGCGATGAACAGGCCCACGGTGACATAGCCGTAGTAGCTGATGAACTCAGTCTTGGCAGTCTTGGGATCCACCTTGAGCAGGTTGGTGATGGAGTCGTTGGTCACGGCCCAGTACAGCTCGTCGGTGTTGTGATCCCACGCCATGGAGTTCAGGGTGGTGGTCGTGTAGTCGTCCATCAGGCCCACAAACTTGGCCTTGCCGGTCTTGGTGACATCGGAGGTGTAGGTGTAGAGCTGGCTTGCGCCGTAGATGGCAGAGTAGAAGTTGCCCTCACCGTCGATGGCCATGGAGTTGGCGTCGATGGGCATCTGACCCAGAACGTTCAGAGCGCCGGTATACATGTCGATGGTGCACAGGAAAGGCACAGCCTGCTCGTTCTTTCTGGAGTAGAACAGACCGTAGAGCTTGCCGTCAGCCTTGTTGTAGGCCAGATCGTTGAAGCCCACGATCTGATGCTCATCGTTGGGATCCAGAGCGCCCAGCTCGGTGAAGTTGAACAGATCCTCGTTGGAGCCAACGTAAAGCTTGTTGTCGTTGGAGATCTCGAAGATGTAGCCCTCGACGTACTCGGCGGCACGGGCGGGCTCACGGCCGGTGGCGGCAGCCAGCTTCACGGCGGTGCCGTCGGCCTCCATACCAACGTAGCTGACAGAGTAGTCATCGTTGACATTGGTGCGGTCGATACCGGTGAAGTAGGGACGCACATTGTCCAGCTCCAGCGTCACGGCATAGACGGCCACGTTTTCGGCATAGTCGAAGACGGCAACCAGGAACTCGCTGCCGAAGATGTAATCCAGATTCAGCGCAGCCGTGTGCTCCACGCCCCGCTCGGTCTGATTGGCGGCATCGGCGGTCAGGATGCTGGTGCCGGAGGCGTTCATCAGAGCCACGGCAGCGATGTACTCGTTGTCCTTGGCGGTGATGTTCAGGGTGTTGTCCTCGCCCAGCTCGATGTTCTTGATCACGGGGGCGGTGTTGTCGATGGTGAAGGTGGTGGTTAGGTAAGCGCCCTCAGCCAGAGCCTCCCAGTCGGTGCCGACGAGCTCGTCGGCCTCGTTGTACTGGCAGTAGTACTCGGGAGCGGAGATCAGGCTGACATTCAGACGGGTACCCTCGCCGATGCCCGCGAAGTCCAGACCCAGATCCAGCTTGTACTGGGTGTTCTGCCACTGGCCCAGATTGGTATGGTAGTAGGCGCCATCGATGTAGCCCAGCTCCTCGGAAATCAGAACCTCACCGGTTTCGGCATTCTCGACCACGAGCATGGCGTTGTCGGCGTTGCGGATCTGGGTGAAGCGCAGGTTCTGCAGAACAGCGCCGTTCTTGTTGTTGAACGCATTGCGCTCGGGCAGGTAATCGGCCTCCTCGGTGAGGGGGTTGCCGCCGAAGAGGTACTCCTCGCCGTCGCCGTAGTTGATGGTCACGTAGTTGCTGCGGACGTTGTTGATGGCGTACAGGTAGGGGGCGCGAGTCTCGGTGCCGTAGATGTACTCGACGTAGCTGCCCACATCGTACATGCTGGGCTCAGACCAGGAGCCGTAGTAGCCCAGAACGGGGATGGAATGGGTGACACCCAGCTTGCCCTCGGAGTCGGTGACGGGCTCAGCGAAGACAAAGGCCTCAACGTAAGCACCGGTGGTGTAGTAGGTGTCAAGGAGGGTCTTGGTTTCCTCCGTCAGCTCCAGCTTCACGTCAACGGTAACGGAGCCGTTGGCAGGAACATCGACGGTGTATGCGCCGGAGAGTCTGGTCAGCAGGACATGGGCGTCGTAGGAGGTGACCTCGCCGTCGCCGTTGACGTCGCCGTCGGCCTTCAGCTCAGACACATTGTCCACGAGGTACTCCAGCAGGTAGTCGGCGTCTGCGCCGGTGGTGACGCCGTCGCCGTTCAGGTCGCAGGAGAAGTCATCGCCGGCGATCTCAAGGGAGGCGCCGTCCATGGAGAAGGAAGCATCGGCGCCCAGCGTGGTGGTCCAGGTGTCCAGATACAGGTTGCCGTAGTCGTCGCCAAACAGATCCTGCGTGAACAGATCGGCGGACAGGGCGTAGGTCATGGCCTCGCCGTTCATGTTGTGGATGGAGAAGGAGAACTCATAGACGCCGGTGCGGTCGGCATCCTCGCCCAGCTCCACCTTAACCTTGCCGTCGGGCATGCCGTCGACGAGGACATAGCTCTCAGCGGTGGTGGCCAGATCGATGCGGGCCAGACCGGAGCCCTGATTCAGGATGGAGTAGTACTCGCCGCCGGAAGCGCCCTCCCGCAGGGGCTCCGCGGTGGACATCAGCAGGCTCTGGGCCAGATGGCGGACGGACAGGCCGGTCTGCTCATCCAGACCGTTTTCCTTGATGTACTCGGCAACCAGCGCGGCCATGCCGGTGACCTGAGGAGCGGCCATGGAGGTGCCGGACATCAGCTCGTACTCGGTGCCGGAGGTGGCCACACCGTTGACAGACCAGATCAGGCCGCCGGGGGCGGTGATCTCGGGCTTCATCTCCAGAGAACCGGGAACGCCCCAGGAAGAGAAGGTGGACATGGTGTAGTACTCGGAATTGTACTCAGTGGCACCCAGCTCGGTGCTGACGGTGACCTTGCCGGTGTAGTAGGTCAGACCGGCATCGGTGGTCTGCTCGGTGGAGGCGGCCCGGACAGCGGCGCCGTCGCTCATGAGGACGGAAACGCAGGGTGCAGTATGCTCGTAATCGGTCAGATCCATGCCGAAGGGCTCTTCCACATTGTTGCAGATGACAATGGCGGCGGCGCCCAGCTTGGCGGCATTGTTGGCCTTCTCGGAGAAGGAGATCTCGCCGCGGTGGCAGAAGACCACCTTGCCGGTCAGATCCATGCCGGCATAATCGGACTCATTGCCGATGCCGTCGATGAAGATGTAGTCATACACGGTGCCGGTGCCGTCGGCAGAGGTATCCAGAGAAGCGATGGGGAGGTTGGAATACTCCGTCTCAGTGTAGACGATCATATTGCCGGCAACATCGATGTACTTGCCGACGGTGCCGTCGTTGTCCACGGAGGCAACGCCCAGAGAGTTGGTATAGGAACCGGGGGAGCCGTTGGTCTGGAAGGACACGCCGTCGGCATACAGGTAGGTGGGAGCGGTGCTCTCAGCCCAGTTGCCGGAGTTGCCGGCAGACATGACGACCACGGTGTCGGTGGTGGCCATGTAGTCGAGCAGATCCGCGAACAGGCTGTTTTTGCTGTAGCCGGGGGCGCCGGAGCCCAGAGACAGGTTGACGCTGTCGCAGCCCAGCCAGATGGCGTCCTCGATGGCGGCGAAGTAGTCAGAATCATAGGGGCCGGGGTTGTAGCCGAAGACCTTCAGGGTGATGATCTGGGCGTCGGGGGCGATGCCGCTCATGCGGACGGTATCCCGGGCGGCAACGAAGCTGCTGCCCTTCTGAATGTAGCGGTTGGCGGCGGCGATGCCGGCAACGTGGGAGCCGTGGGAGCCCTGATTATCCCAATCGTGGGTGACATTCAGATTATAGTCCACGTAGTTGGCGCCGAAGGGCAGCTTCTCAGTCATATAGTAGGAAGCGGCGTCCTCTTCCTCAATGCGCTCGTAGGCGTTCAGGTTCTTCAGAACCGCGGCGATCTCCTCTGCATCCAGCAGATCCAGAGAGGCCACATATTCCTCGTAGCCCATGCCCTTGGCATCAGCGTTCTGCTGCAGGGCATAGAGGTAGGCGTCGTTGTCGAAGGACTGGTGATCGGTATCCGTACCGGTGTCGATGATGGCCACACGGGAGCCGGCACCGGTCAAACCGGTCTGCCAGACATCGGTAGCGCCCACCATGCCGGCGGAGGTGTAGGTGTTCTTCTCCACCTCGGTGGTCTCATACAGAGTCTCAATGACCACGTCCTTGACGCCGTCGACGGACTTGATGGCGTCGATCTTGCCGTAGGGGACGTTGGCGGAAATGATGTTGCTCACCAGCGTCAGATTCCAGACCACGTCCAGAGCCTTGCCGTCCAGAGCCTGAACGGAGATGGTCTTTTCCATGGTCTTCTGGACCTTCTGCAGGTTCAGATCATAGGCGAGGGCCTCGGCGTTGGAGCCGATGTCCATGGTGGCGTAGCCCGCCTTGACGGTGGGTGCGTCCTCCAGAACGATGGACACACGGACCGTGTCCGTGGGCTTGTGTGCAGTCTGATCGTGGAGATCATCCTGAGCCAGACGGTCGGTTCTGTCCCAAGAGACGTCCACATCGGTCTTCTCCCAGCTCAGGCCTGCAGGTGCAGCGCTGACGGCGGGGAACATACCCAGCACCATCACTGCAGCAAGGACCAGACTCAGGAGCCGGTTGAACAGATGCTTCTTCATAGATTTCTCTCCTTGTGATAGATTTGCCCGGTCAGGTCGGGCGGCCTATATGAAATCGGGATTTCTTTCCCAGTCATATACTGTATCGCTTTTTAATGAAACGCCCCCATTATATACAAGAAGTCCGCAAAAAACAAGAGCGCTCTTGCAGCAACCGGCATCACTTCCTGCATAATTGTATCGAAACTTCTGTCCAATAAATCGGGCTTTCTCTGAAATTTCGTGTCATTCAATAAATCTGCACAAAAAAAGTCTTTTTTGCTATTTTCTTCTCCCATTCGCCATTCCCGCGCCCATTTTGACTTCTTGACAAGAAAAGCCGGGCTCGTTTATAATGATACCCGCCATTTTTGGAAAGAAAGGAAGTTTTTTATGAGAAATGCAAAGAAGCTGCTGGCTCTGGTGCTTGCCTTCATGATGGTGCTGGGTACGCTCCCCGCGGTCTCCGCCCAGACCGTCCACACCCATGGCATCGAGGAGTACCCCGAGCTGACGCTGAACGAGGAGACCCTCGTTGCCATCAGCGAGCCCGGCATGACCGTGTATATGCGCTTCACCCCCGCGGTGACTGCCGTGTACACATTCCAGTCCATCGACGCCCATCAGGATGACCCCAACGCCTACCTGTATGATGCCGAGATGAATCAGCTGGCCTACCACGAGGACAACGGCTATGACTCCGGCCTGGGCTACAACGACCTGAACTTCACCCTGACTTATGAGCTGGAGGCCGGCAAGACCTACGTTTACGCCGTGAACCTGTACAACGAAAACTTTGTCCGGGATGTTCTGGTGCTTCTGTCCGCCGATCTGCCCTCCGAGCACAACTACGTGGGCGTGGTCACCACCGAGCCCACCTGCGAGTCCGACGGCGTCATGACCTACACCTGCACCGAGTGCGGCGACAGCTACACCGAGGTCATCCCCGGCGGCCATATCTTTGAGAACGGCTTCTGCACCCGCTGCGGCGAGGAGCGCATCCTCACCGGCGTCTGCGGTGACAATCTGACCTGGACCCTGAATGGCTCCGGCGTTCTGACCATCTCCGGCACCGGCAACATGTACGACTTCTCCTATCACTACGAGCCCATGATCCCCTGGGCTGATCACATCGAGGAGATCAAGTCCGTGGTCATCGAAGATGGTGCCGCCTCCATCGGCAACTTCGCCTTCTCCAACGCCGTCAATCTGACCTCTGTCACCCTGCCCGACACCCTGACCGTCATCGGCGAGAGCGCCTTCCGCAGCTGCATCCAGCTGACCAATGTGGTCTGGAGCGAGAATCTGGTCGATATTAAGGGCTTCGCCTTTATGGACTGCGCCGCCCTGACTTCCGCCGATCTGGGCAGCAAGATCGAGCTCATCGGCAACTCCGCTTTCTACGGCTGCTCCGGTCTGGAGGAGGTCAATCTGGGTGAAAGCCTGCTGGGCATCAACACCCTGGCCTTCAGCGGCTGCACCAGCCTGACCGAGATCTCTATGCCCGACACCGTCGAGGCGCTGGGCTCCGACGTGTTCAACGGCTGCACCGCCCTGACCACCGTCAAGCTGTCCAACGGACTGAAGAACCTGCCCGCCTACACCTTCAACGAGTGCACCAGTCTGGTGAACGTCACCATGCCTGAGTATCTGACCACCATCGGCGAGCGCTGCTTCTACTACTGCCAGAGTCTGGAGTCCATCGATCTGCCCTTCTCCCTGATCGCCATGGACAACGACGCCTTCGGCCACTGCGTCAAGCTCCATGACATCGAGTTCCCCATGGCTCTGAGCTACGTGGGCTACTTCGCCTTCAACGGCTGCTCCGCTCTGGGCAACATGGAGTTCCCCCCCAACCTGACCTATTTCACCGGCGGCATGTTCTATGACTGCACCGGCCTGACCGAGATCATCTTCCCCATGGGCACCACCTACGTCGATGACGACGCCTTTGCCGGCTGCTCCAATGTCAAGAAGATCGTCTTCACCGGCGATCTGCCCACCGTTCTGGGCGCCTTCGTCGACATCGAGGCCGACGCATGGTATCCCGCAGGCAACGAAACCTGGACCAGCGACGCTCTGCTGAACTACGGCGGCAGCCTGACCTGGCACGCCATGTGCGCCGAGCATTCCTTCGGCAAGTGGACCCCCGTTGTGGATGCCACCTGCACCGAGTCCGGCATCGAGGAGCGCACCTGCTCCGTATGTAAGTGGACCGAGCAGCGCGTTTCCGAGCCTCATGGCCACATCTGGGATGAGGGTGAGGAGAACGAGGACGGCGAGATCATCTACACCTGCCTGATCTGCGGCGCCACCTCCGATGAGCTGCCCTTCATCAACCCCTTCACCGATGTGAAGGAGGGCGACTGGTTCTATGACGCCGTCTGCTGGGCCGTCAAGGGCGGCATCACCACCGGTGCCACCGACACCCTCTTCAACCCCAACGGCAAGTGCCAGCGCGCACAGGTCGTCACGTTCCTGTGGCGTGCTGCCGGCTGCCCCGAGCCTACCACCACCAACAATCCCTTCTCCGACGTGAAGGAGTCCGACTTCTTCTACAAGGCAGTCCTGTGGGCCGTTGAGGAGGGCATCACCAACGGCACCTCCGATACCGCCTTCTCTCCCTACATCGAGTGCAACCGCGCCGCCGTGGTCACCTTCCTGTACCGCGCCATGGGTGAGCCCGAGGTCGGTTCCGTGGAGAATCCCTTCTCCGATGTTGTTGTCACCGATTTCTACGGCCCCGCCGTCCTGTGGGCTGTGGAGAACGGCATCACCAACGGTCTGTCCACCAACGAGTTCGGTGTGAGCAGCATCTGCAACCGCGCACAGGTCGTCACCTTCCTGTACCGCACCTACAACAAGTAACACCACAGCAGCCCCGCCGTTCGGCGGGGCTGCCTTTTTGCGTTGTGTGCCCGGAGAATGCTTCGCCGGGCACATACCGAATACAGGGCGGGTCTCCGAACAGACCGTTTTTGACATTTTATGCAGTGTATCAGATTGACTTTTTACAGCAGGATTGATAAGATAATTTTGTAGAAGCGCCTCCGCTTTGGTCATTTTATCCAACTCAAGGCGGAGCTTTCGAAACAACATCATCCTGAGGAGGAATTCACTATGGCAAAGTACATCATGGCTCTGGACTCCGGCACCACTTCCAACCGCTGCATCCTGTTCAACGAGGCGGGCGAGATGGTCTCCGTGGCCCAGAAGGAATTCACCCAGTATTTCCCCAAGCCCGGCTGGGTCGAGCACGACGCAGACGAGATCTGGGATACCCAGCTGGAGGTGGCCAAGAAGGCCATGGACAACATCGGTGCCACCGCCGCCAATATTGCCGCCATCGGCATCACCAATCAGCGCGAGACCACCGTCGTCTGGGACAAGACCACCGGCGAGCCCGTCAGCCACGCCATCGTCTGGCAGTGCCGCCGCACCTCCGAATACTGCGACTCCCTGAAAGATAAAGGCCTGACCGACATCTTCCGTGCCAAGACCGGTCTCGTCATCGACGCCTATTTCTCCGGCACCAAGCTGCACTGGATCCTCGAGCACGTTCCCGGCGCCCGGGAGAAGGCCGAAAAGGGCGATCTGCTCTTCGGCACCGTGGAAACTTGGCTGATCTGGAAGCTGACCGGCGGCAAGGTCCACGTCACCGACTACTCCAACGCATCGCGCACCATGCTCTTCAACATCAACACCCTCCAGTGGGACGACGAAATCCTCGCCGAGCTGAACATTCCCAAGTCCATGCTGCCCGAGGCAAAGCCCTCCAGCTGCATCTACGGCGAGACTGTGGCCCACTTCTTCGGCGCCAGAATCCCCATCGCCGGTGCTGCCGGCGACCAGCAGGCCGCCCTGTTCGGCCAGACCTGCTTCAAGCCCGGCGAGGCCAAGAACACCTACGGCACCGGCTGCTTCATGCTGATGAACACCGGCGAGAAGCCCGTCTTCTCCAACAACGGTCTGGTCACCACCATCGCATGGGGCCTCGACGGCAAGGTCGAATACGCGCTGGAGGGCTCCATCTTCGTGGCCGGCGCCGCCATCCAGTGGCTCCGGGACGAGCTGAAGCTCATCGACTCCTCCCCCGATTCCGAGTACATGGCCAAAAAGGTCAAGGACACCAACGGCTGCTACGTGGTGCCCGCCTTCACCGGTCTCGGCGCGCCCCACTGGGATCAGTACGCCCGGGGCACCATCGTGGGCCTGACCCGCGGCGTCAACAAGTACCACATCATCCGCGCAACGCTGGACAGCCTCTGCTACCAGACCAACGACGTTCTGCAGGCCATGAAGGCCGACTCCGGCATCGAGCTGGCTGCCCTGAAGGTGGACGGCGGCGCTTCCGCCAATAACTACCTGATGCAGACGCAGGCCGACATCATCAACGCCCCTGTCCAGCGTCCCCAGTGCGTGGAAACTACCGCCATGGGCGCCGCCTACCTCGCCGGTCTTGCCGTGGGCTACTGGAAGAGCAAGGAGGACGTCATCCAGAACTGGGCCATCGACCGCACCTTCCAGCCCAACATCTTCACCGCCGAGCGCAAGGAACGCATCGACGGCTGGAACAAGGCCGTCAAGTGCGCCTACGGCTGGGCCAAGTAAACCGTCAGATTCCCATAGGGGCGGACCTGCGTGTCCGGCCGGGCGCACACACAGGTCCGCCCCTACACCCATATCCATCCGATTTGATGATTCAGGAGGAAATGTTATGTTACCTTATATCGCGGAATTCTTAGGCACCATGCTGCTCATCATCCTCGGTGACGGCGTCGTCGCCAACGTGACCCTGAACAAGTCCGGCATGAAGGGCGCCGGTTCCATCCAGATCACGCTGGCATGGGGCCTTGCCGTCATGGTCCCCGCCTTCATCTTCGGCGCCGCTTCCGGTGCCCACTTCAACCCCGCCCTGACCATCGCGCTGGCTCTGGACGGCTCCATGAGCTGGGCTCTGGTTCCCGGCTACATCGTCGCCCAGTTCGCCGGTGCCATCCTCGGCGCCGTCATCGTCTACCTGATGTTCGCCGATCAGTTCGACGCCACCGAAGATCCCGGCACCAAGCTGGGCGTCTTCTCCACCGGCCCCTCCATCCCCAACCTGCCCCGCAACATTTTCTGTGAGGCCGTTGCCACCTTCGTTCTGGTCTTCGCCATCAAGGGCGTTCCCGCCGGATGCCCCGCCGGTGTCAGCAATCTGCTGGTCTTCGGCATCATCGTCTCCATCGGCATGTCCCTCGGCGGTCTGACCGGTTACGCCCTGAACCCCGCCCGTGACATCGGCCCCCGGATCGCCCATAGCTTCCTGCCCATCAAGGGCAAGGGCAGCTCCAACTGGGGCTACGCCGTCGTTCCTCTGGTGGGCCCCGTCATCGGCGCCATCGCGGCGGTTCTGCTGTACGGCATCATTCCGTGGGCATAATCATCCTGCATAGATCCGCTTTTCCCTGCCCCTCGTCCGGAACTCCGGGCGAGGGGGTCTTCCACTTACTGAATTATGCTGTAATCCCACAAAGGAGGGAAGCATTTTGGTTGATATCCTCATCATCGGCGCAGGCGTCTGCGGCTGCGCCATTGCCCGGGAGCTGTCCCGGAAAAAAGCATCCATCCTTGTGCTGGAGCGGGAGGAGGACGTCTGCTGCGGCACCTCCAAGGCCAACTCAGCCATCGTCCACGCAGGCTACGACGCCAAGCACGGCACCCTGATGGCCAAGCTCAACGTCCTCGGCAGTGAGATGATGCCCAAGCTCAGCCGGGAGCTGGACTTCCACTATAAGCAGAACGGCTCCCTCGTGGTCATGCTCGACGAAAATGACCGGCCCAATCTCATGAAGCTCTACGAAAACGGCGTGAAGAACGGCGTCAGCGGTCTTCGCATTGTGGAGCGCGACGAGCTGGTGCAGATGGAGCCCAACATCTCCGACAGCGCCGTGGCCGCCCTCTACGCCCCCACCGGCGCCATCGTCTGCCCCTTCGGCCTGACCTACGCACTGGCGGAGAATGCCGCCAGCAACGGCGCAGAATTTCAATTTGACTCCGAGGTCACCGGCATCGAGAGAATCGACGGCGGCTGGCGCGTACATACCGTCAGGGGCGATTGGGAAGCCAAGGTGGTGGTCAACGCCGCCGGCGTCTGCTCCGGCAAGATCCACAACATGGTCTCCGACGATCCCATGACCATCATCCCCCGCCGGGGCGACTATTTCCTCCTCGACCGCACCACCGGAGGCTTTGTCAGCCGCACCGTCTTCCAGCTCCCCGGTAAATACGGCAAGGGCGTTCTGGTGGCCCCCACCGTCCACGGCAACACCATCGTCGGCCCCACCGCCATCGATGTGGAGGATCCCGACGCCACCGCCACCACGCAGACAGGTCTGGACGCCATCCGGTCCAAGTGTGAGCGGGCCGTCAAGAATCTTCCCCTGCGGCAGACCATCACCAGCTTCGCCGGCCTGCGGGCCCACGAGCCCCGCCACGAGTTCTTCATCGGGCAGATCGCCCCCGGCTTTGTGGACTGCGCCGCCATCGAGTCCCCGGGTCTTTCCTCTGCCCCCGCCATCGGCGTCATGGTGGCCGATATCGTCACCGGGATCCTGAATCTTCAGCCCGATCCCGATTTCAACGGCAGTCGCAAGGGCATCCTGAACCCGCAGGAGCTGAGCGTCGACGCATACAACGCCCTCATTCGGGAAAATCCCGCCTACGGCACCGTCATCTGCCGCTGCGAGACCGTCACCGAGGGTGAGATCATCGACGCCATCCGCCGCACCCCCGGTGCCAAGAGCATCGACGGCGTCAAGCGCCGCACCCGGGCCGGTATGGGCCGCTGTCAGGGCGGCTTCTGCAGCCCCAGAGTGCTGGAGATCCTGTCGCGGGAGCTGGGTATCCCCATGGATGAGATCACCAAGTCCGGCGGCAATTCCCGCTTGATCGTGGGCATCAACAAGGACAATCTGTAAGGAGGGCTGCCACATGAGAGAATATGAGCTTGTCATCATCGGCGGCGGCCCCGCCGGTCTGGCCGCTGCCGTCGCCGCCCACAGGGCGGGCATCACCGATATTCTGATCCTCGAGCGGGACAGCGAGCTGGGCGGCATTCTGAACCAGTGCATCCACAACGGCTTCGGCCTGCACACCTTCAAGGAGGAGCTCACCGGCCCCGAGTACGCCAGCCGGTTCATCGGGCAGGTTCAGGAGCTGGGTATCCCCTATAAGCTGAATACCATGGTCCTCGACCTTGCCGCAGACAAAACCGTCACCGCCATGAACCGCACCGACGGTCTGTTCCAGCTCCATCCGAAGGCCGTCATCCTCGCCATGGGCTGCCGGGAGCGTCCCCGGGGCGCCCTGAACATCCCCGGCACCCGTCCCGCGGGCATCTACACCGCCGGCACCGCCCAGCGGCTTGTCAACATGGAGGGTTATCTCCCGGGCCGCAAGTGCGTCATTCTGGGCTCCGGCGACATCGGCCTGATCATGGCCCGCCGCATGACCCTCGAGGGCGCCGAGGTCAAAGTGGTGGCCGAGCTGATGCCCTACTCCGGCGGTCTGAAGCGCAACATCGTCCAGTGTCTGGACGACTTCGGCATCCCCCTGAAGCTCAGCCACACAGTGGTGGATATCAGGGGCAGAGAGCGCGTCGAATCCGTCACCATCGCCCGGGTGGAAAACGGCAGGCCTGTCCCCGGCACCGAGATCGAGTACGAGTGCGACACCCTGCTGCTGTCCTGCGGTCTGCTGCCTGAAAATGAGCTCAGCCGCGCTGCAGGCGTGGACATCCATCCCGTCACCGGCGGTCCCACGGTCAACGAGACGCTGGAGACCTCCGTGCCCGGCATCTTTGCCGCAGGCAACGTGCTCCACGTCCATGACCTCGTCGACTTCGTCTCCGAGGAGGCCGCCGCAGCCGGCCGCAGCGCCGCAGCCTTCATCCGCGGGGGCAGACCGATCGGCGGCAGGGTGCTGCCCATCACCGGCACCGACGGCATCCGCTACACCGTCCCTGCCGCCATCCGCCCCGAAGCGCTGGAGCCTGACTCCGCCGTCACCGTCCGCTTCCGGGTGAGCGGTGTCTATACCAACAAGCGCATCGTGGTGCTGGCCGGCGACAAGGTCATCTTCAAGCGCAGACGCAATGTGCTCGCTCCCGGCGAGATGGAAACGGTGAACCTGAAGACCAACGAGCTGCTGGCCTGTCCCGAGGCCGACAGCATCACCGTGAAACTGGAGGATGCCTGATATGAAAAAAGTGAATCTGATCTGCATCGGCTGTCCTCTGGGCTGCCCCCTCGAGGTGGAGATGGAGGGCAATGAAGTCCTGACCGTCACCGGCCAGACCTGCAAAAACGGCGAGAAATACGCCCGCAAGGAGCTGACCAACCCCACGAGGATCGTCACCTCCACCGTCCGCGTCACCGGCGGCACGCTGCCCATGGCCTCCGTCAAGACCGCCTCTGACATTCCCAAGGACAGGATCTTTGACTGCGTCAGGGAGCTTCAGGCCATTGACATTCCCGCCCCCGTGGCCATCGGCGATGTCATCATCGAGGACGTCTGCGGCACCGGCGTGGCCGTGGTCGCCACCAAGAACGTCCCCGCCCGATAACTAAATACAGCAAGGGCCTGCTGCCAATGCAGCAGGCCCATTTTCGTTTATTCTCCGATCAGCACCACTGCCACGTCGTTGACGTTGGTGCCTGTGGGGCCGGTGAAGATCAGGCCGTCCACGGCTTTCAGGGCGTGGTAGGCATCGTTTTCCCGGAGCACCCCGGCGACGGAAATCCCCTTCGCCGTCAATTCCGCCAGAGTATCTCCGTCGGCATAGCCGCCCGCCGCGTCGGTTGGGCCGTCGGTGCCGTCGGATCCCACGCTGATGACGCAGGCGCACAGTCCCGCAAGGCCCTCCGCCGCCCCGAGGGCGAGCTCCTGATTCCGTCCGCCAAGTCCCCCGCCCGTCAGGTGCACCACCGTCTCGCCGCCGGCGAGGAAGGCCATCTTCCGTCCGCTGCCGGCGTGGCTCCGGACGATGGCAGCGAGGAACCGCCCCGCCTCCCGGGCTTCGCAGGAGAGCTGATCCGTCAGGAAAACCGTTTCATAGCCCCGTTTCCGGCATTCCTCCCCCGCCGCAGCACAGAGCTGCCGGACAGAGCCGATGATCCGGGTACGGACATTGTCCACGGACTTGGGTGTTTCCGTACACAGGCATTCCCAAGCCCTTTCGCTGAGCTTCAGGTCATATTCCCGGGCGATCGCCAGCGCATCGGCACAGGTGGCGCTGTCCGCCACAGCGGGGCCCGAGGCGATCATATCCGGCGGGTCCCCCAGAACATCCGACAGCACCACCGCCTCCACCCGGGCCGGGGCGCACCACCGGGCGAATTTGCCGCCCTTGACTGCGGAGAGCCGCTTGCGGACGGTGTTGATCTGCACGATGTCCGCACCGCAGGCGAGGAGCTGATTCGTAATGCTCTGCAATTCCTCCGGATCGATCAAAGGCTTTTCAAACAGCGCACTGCCGCCGCCTGAGAGGAGGAAGAGCACCGTGTCGCGTTCCGTCAGATTTTCCGTCAGCTTCAGGATGCACTCGGTGCCCCGGAAGCTGTTTTCGTCGGGCACGGGATGGCCCGCTTCCATGCATTCCACGCCCTCGATGGGCCCCATTACATGGCCGTATTTCGTCACACACACGCCTCCGGCGATGGGCACACGGAGAAATTCCACCGCAGCCCGGCTCATCTGCCACGCGGCCTTGCCCGCGGCCACGAGCCAGACCCGTCCCGGAAAATCCATCCCCGCCAGAGCCCGCTCCACCGCCCGGTCGGGCAGCACAGAGGCAATCGCCGTCCGGACGACGGCTTCCGCATCCCGGCGCAGCTGTTCATTCATATGCCTTCTCCCTCCATCCCATTCCCGCCGGTTCCGATTCCGTGCACCGCAGCCCAGCCAGACCCAAAATGCGGCCGTTTGCGAATTCCATATTCGCCATTTTAAGCAAAGCTGTATCGATACTTTTTGGGTGATTTGCTGATTTTGTATCGGCCCTGCCATGATCGGTTGACAAACTGACAGCGGGATAGTATTTTTATATTGTATAGAAGTCTGTAACGAAGCACGCAAAAATCGGTCGGGGCGCCAAAACCTGCAAAATCGCATCCAGCATTTTGCCGGATTGGAGCCTTTTTCTCCGGGATTTTGTGCGTTTCGTCGTACTTGTTTGGAAATCAATTCGGATAAACGGAAAGGAAATCATTACTATGGGTTTTTTCAGCAATCTGTTCCCCAAGCCCGAAGAGGCTCCCGCATTTGACGGCAATAAGATCTACGCCCCCATGAACGGCAAGGCCGTTCCCATCACCGACGTCCCCGATTCCACTTTCGCCGAGGGCCTGCTGGGCAACGGCATCGCCATCGTCCCCTCCGACGGCAAGGTCTACTCCCCCGTCGACGGCACCGTGGAGACCATGTTCATCACCGGCCACGCCGTGTGCCTGAAGTCCAACACCGGCGTTGAGATCCTGATCCACATGGGTCTGGAGACCGTCAATCTGCACGGCGAGCCTTTCACCATCCACTGCAAGGACGGCGACACCGTCAAGAAGGGCCAGCTGCTCCTCGAGGCAGATCTGGACGCCATTCTGGCCGCCGGCCATCCCATCATCTCCCCGGTTCTGGTGTGCAACAACAGTGACTATTCCACTTTCGAGACTGTCACCGGCCAGAACGTCACCAACGACGACATCATCATCTCCGTCGCAAAGTAACCGCATCCCCATTTCGCCCCGGAAGCAGTTCCGGGGCGGTTTTTTATTCCAATTCCAGCAGCTTGGCCGCATTTTTCCACCGGATCTTCTCCCGATCCTCTGGGCTTAAATCCAGCGTATCCAATAGCTGCAGCTCCCACGCCGGCCGGTGCCAGGGGCTGTCGGAGCCGAACAGCAGCCTGTCCGGGCCATGGGCATCCAGAATGGCCTGTGCCATGGGCTTTGCCATGGCGGCGTAGCCGTAGGACAGATCAAAATAGAGATTCTCCCCGCAGAGCCTGTCCAGCACCTCCCGGCCGCAGCCGATGCCGCCCCAGTGGGCGGCCACCACAGGGCTGTCGAACCAACGCAGGGCATTTTTCAGATGCTCCGGCATGGCATGGTAGGGCGGCGCATAGCCGTAATCCTCCCCCGCGTGGAAGAGGGTGATGAGCCCCAGCTCGGAGATCTTCCGGTAGATGGGCTTCAGCTTTTCGTCGTCGGCGTAAAAGCCCTGAAATTCCGGGTGGAGCTTCACGCCCTTCAGGCCCGCCGCCTTGATCCGCTCCAGCTCCTGCAGCGCATCAGTGGCATCGGGATGGACGGAACCGAAGGCGACGATCCCCTCCTCCCGGTTCATTTCGAAGGCGTAGTCATTGACCTTGTGCATCTGGGCGGGATTCGTTGCGATGGCCAGCACCACGCTCAGATCCACGCCGTCGCAGGCCATCAGCCCTTTCAGGGATTCCAGCGTCCCGTCGGTCTGGGGCGTCAGGCCGCCTGCATCGTAAGACAATTTCCCCAATGCCCGGGCCGCCAGCTTTGGCGGGAATGCATGGGTATGAAAATCGATCAGCATAATCATTCACTCCTTTTTGGTGCCCTCCATTATAGCACATTTCAAATAGGCTGCAATGCCCCGGCAAAATTTTTTCCGAGTGGACAGCCGTTCACGGGTCAGTGACAAAAGTTTCGGGCAGATAAAATTTTGTTTCATTGTATCCATGGATTTTGTGCATATTCTTTCACATTTCCGGCTTGACTTCCCCGAATCACAGTGCTAAACTGTGGAATATACATAGCGCAACACGGTGATGAAAACCAGTACACACCCATTCGTCCTCCCAGAGAGCTGCCGGTCGGTGCAAGACAGCGTGGGCCGCGGTGTGGAATTCCTTTCGGAGTGGCTCTGCTGAACCAGGAGTAGGCGGAGACGGGTAGGGCCCGATACAGCCTGCGGATCTGTCAGGATCCCATGAGGCCGCGAAAGCGGTAAACTGAGGTGGTACCACAGGAAATTCTTGTCCTCTGCTTTTTGAAGCAGAGGATTTTTTGTTTGTTAAGTGAGGAAAAAACATGATTATCACAGACTTTTTGGAACGAAACGCAAGACTCTACGGCGGCGAGTGCGCGCTGGTGGAGATCAATCCCTCCGAGGAGCGGGACAAGGCCGTGACCTGGTGGGACTTCAACCTGATCGAGAGCGCCTCCGACGCCCCCTACCGCCGGGAGCTGAGCTGGAAGGATTTTGACCGCCGGGCCAATCGGTTCGCAAATCTGCTTCTCAGCCGCGGTCTGAAAAAAGGCACCAAGGTAGCCATTCTTCTGATGAACTGCCTCGAGTGGCTGCCCATCTATTTCGGAATTTTGAAGGCCGGCTGCATCGCCGTGCCCATGAATTTCCGCTACAGCTCCGACGAGATCAAGTACTGTCTGGAGCTTGCCGACGTGGAGGTGCTGGTGTTTGGCCCCGAGTTCATCAGCCGTATGGATGCCATCGCAGATGACATCCCCGGCGTGAAGATGTGCTTCTTCGTGGGCAAGGACGGCCCGAGCTACACCGAGGACGGCCTGCGGCTCATGGGCTTCTGCTCCTCCTCCCATCCCCCCATCGCCCTGGAGGAGACGGACCACGCCGCCATCTATTTCTCCTCCGGCACCACCGGCTTCCCCAAGGCGATCCTGCACAACCACCGGGCACTGGTTCACGCCTGCCTCGTGGAGCAGAATCACCACAGCCAGAGCCGGGAGGACGTGTTCCTGTGCATCCCGCCCCTGTACCACACGGGCGCGAAGATGCACTGGTTCGGCTCCCTGCTCTCCGGCTCCAAGGCGGTGCTCCTGCGGGGTGTGAAGCCCGAGTGGATCCTCCGGGCCGTCACCGAGGAGAAATGTACCATCGTCTGGCTGCTGGTGCCATGGGCACAGGATCTGCTGGATGCCATCGATGCCGGACGGGTAGATCTGAGCCAGTACCGGCTGGATCAGTGGCGGCTGATGCACATCGGCGCCCAGCCCGTACCCCCCAGCCTGATCGCCCGCTGGAAGGCTGTCTTCCCGGGCCACGACTATGACACCAACTACGGCCTGTCTGAGTCCATCGGCCCCGGCAGCGTCCACCTCGGCGTGGAGAACATCCACAAGGTCGGCGCCATCGGCGTTCCCGGCTACGGCTGGCAGGCCCGGATCGTGGACGAGCGGGGCAATGACGTGCGGCCCGGCGAGGTGGGCGAGCTGATCCTCAGGGGTGACGGCGTGATGCTCTGCTACTACAAGAACCCCGAGGCCACCGCAGAAACCCTGCGCGACGGCTGGCTCTACACCGGCGACATGGCCCGGGAGGATGAGGACGGCTTCATCTTCCTTGTGGACCGCAAGAAGGACGTGGTCATCTCCGGCGGTGAAAACCTCTACCCCGTGCAGATCGAGGATTTCCTGCGGGGCTACGAGAAGATCAAGGACGTAGCCGTCATCGGCCTGCCCGACGCCCGGCTGGGCGAGATCGCCGTGGCCATCATCGAGGTCAAGGAGGGCATGGACTGCACCGAAGAGGAGATCAACACCTTCTGCAAGGCCCTGCCCCGATACAAGCGGCCCAAGAAGCTCTTCTTCGAGAAGGTGCCCCGCAATCCCACCGGCAAGATCGAAAAGCCCGCCCTGCGGCAGAAATACGGCGCAGGCCGACTGGTGGAAGTCCAGATCACCGGATAATCTAGGAGGAACAACATATGAAACAGCTTATTCTGGGCAACGAGGCCGTTGCCCGTGGATTATACGAAGCCGGATGCAGCTTTGTGTCCAGCTACCCCGGCACCCCCAGCACCGAGATCACCGAGGCCGTGGCGAAATACCCCGAGGTCTACGCAGAGTGGGCGCCCAATGAGAAAGTCGCCATGGAGGCCGCCTTCGGCGCATCCCTCGCCGGCCGCCGTTCCTTCTGCGGCATGAAGCACGTGGGCCTGAACGTGGCCGCCGATCCCCTGTTCACCATTTCTTATACCGGCGTCAACGGCGGTATGGTCATCGGCGTGGCCGATGACGCGGGCATGCACTCCTCTCAGAACGAGCAGGACTCCCGCCACTA
>JAFWAZ010000180.1 GCA_017507425.1 Oscillospiraceae bacterium
ATCCGGGATCGCCTCTCCCGTCTCCCATTTGGAAACCGTCTGCCGGGAGACATGCATCCGCTCCGCCAGCCGCTCCTGTGTCATGCCGCCGTGGAGCTTGCGCAGGAATTGCAAATTTGAACATAGCTTCATGCCATCGCCGCCTTTCTTTTGGATGGCTCTATCTTACCATTGCATGCAGCGGTTGTCCAGAAAGTGCGGCGTGCATTTTTGCGGCGGCGTGTAAAGCTGCGGTTGCTGTTCAGTTCTGCGGCGAGACCGAGGGCAGGCTGCCCAGATTGTTGGTTTCACTGCCGTCGGGGATGGATTTGAGGTATTCCGTTTCGCCGCGGTGGGCGATGCCGACGCCGGCGATTTGGCCCTGCTTGGCCATGTCTACGGCCTGCTGTTTTTCGACGAAGGAATTGTCGGAAAGCTGATAGCCGGTGATCCTGCCGCCCTCCTTGACCAGACCGACGATGCGCTTTGCGTCGGCCTTTGCCTGAGGGATCCGGTCGAGGGTCTGCTTTGCGAGATTTTGTCCGTCCATGTGCGTCACTCCTTTGGCGTAGTTTTTGCTGCTATGGGGAGAATATACGCCTTTACGGATGGGGAAAAAAGTGATATGATGAAAAAAACGAACGGAGGTACCCCTATGGAAACGGCAGTACGGTTTTTTGAGCATGCCCAGAGGAAATTGCAGCAGGTGCTGGAGCAGGAGATGCCCAATATTCGGGCGGCGGCGGAGCTTGTGACGGAGAGCTGCGCTCAGGGCGGAAAGTTCTATGTGTTCGGCTCCGGGCATTCGCACATGATCGCCGAGGAGCTTTACCTGCGGGCCGGAGGGCTGGCGCTGGTGCATGCCATTCTGCCGCCGGAGCTGATGCTCCACGAGATGCCCAACAAAAGCACCTATCTGGAGCGGGTGGAGGGCTACGCTCAGGCAATGGTGGAGCTGTACCGGGTGGAGGCGAAGGACACCATTCTGGTCATCTCCAACTCCGGGCGGAACGCCGTGCCCGTGGAGATGTGTCTGGCAGCCAAGACCAAGGGTGCAAAGGTCATCGCTATGACGAGTATGCAGCATTCGTCCGGCTGCACCTCCCGGCACAGCTCCGGGAAGAAGATGTATGAGATCGCCGACGTGACCATCGACAATCAAGGCGAGCCCGGCGACGCCGCCTTCCCCATCGAGGGCTTGGACACCCCCATCGGCCCCACCTCCAGCATCACGGGCATCACCATCGCGCAGGCTCTGGTCTGTCAGGTGGTGGACAATCTGGTGCGGGCGGGAATCGAACCCCCGGTGTTCAAAAGCTCCAACGTGGACGGCGGCGATGCCCATAATAATCGGATGTTTGAGACGTATTATGGATATTGGAAGTGAGTGGTAGAAGAAAGGCCGACGGCTTTGGCCCGTGCTGCGGGATTCGAACCCACGGCCTCTTGGTCCCAAACAATAGAACAAACTTTTTTCTGATTATTTCCAGTCGTTTCTAACGGTTTTTCGTTTATTCTACTTCGTCTTTGAAACTCTTGCATCCACTGTTTCCGGCTGTTCCAGAGCTGGTTATGGTCAAATATGTGGTCAAAAACCGCTTCCCGAAATTCCGGGAAGCGGTTTTGTCCGTGTGATTGTAGCTTACAGTGCGGTATTAATCAAGTGCTGTCTTTTCATAATTTGCACCGCCATAAACAAAGAAGAGCACTACACATGTCAGCCATCCAGCGTCCACCCATGATCCCCATGATAAATCATGAGCCTCGTCTGTCCTCCGTCGATGCAGATGTTCTCGCCGGTGATGAAGCCGGCCTTGTCGGAGGCTAAGAACAGCACCATGTTGGCGATGTCCAGAGGATTGCCGACCCGGCCTGCGGGCTGCTGGGTGGCGTCGGGGCCGGAATAGACGGTGTAGGCGGTGTCGATCCAGCCGGGGGAGATGGAGTTGACCCGGACTTTTCCTGCGAAGCTCACCGCCAGGGCGTGGGTCAGGGCGGAGAT
>JAFWAZ010000181.1 GCA_017507425.1 Oscillospiraceae bacterium
GGTGGTGATGCCCTTTTCGACGGCCCACTCCACGGGATCGAAGTAGAACACGCCGGCCTTGACGTCCTCGAACTTGGAGGTCAGGGTATCGCCGCAGCGGGTGCACTTGCCGTTGACGTACTCATGGCCCAGAGCGGGGATGACTTCCTGCTCCACGGTGGTGACGCCGCAGACGGTGCACTTCTTGCCCTCGGTCAGACCGGTCTCGGTGCAGGTGGCCTCCTTGCCGGGGATGATCTCCTCGGTGTGGGCGAGCTTGGCGATTTCGCGGGTCTCGGACACGCCGCACTCGCAGGTACGGGTCTCGACACCGGCCTCGGAGCAGGTAGCGGGAGTGGTGACAGTCCACTCGCTCCAGCTATGCTCGTGGGGCGGTGCAACCTCGCCGTTGATGGAGCCGTCGGCGTTGAAGCCGCCCTCAACCACAGAGGTGTCCAGACCGTCAAGATCCAGACCCTCCATCCGCAGAGCCATGGCTCTCAGAACCAGACGGATGTTCTCAGCGACCTCCTGCTCAGTCTCAGCGCCGGGGTAGTCGGCCCAGACGCAGAACATGCCGCCGACAGGATCCTCAATGACGGAGCCGTCCATGAAGCGGGTGACGTCGAAGCCGGCACACTCGGTGTACAGGTTGGGATCATGCTGGGTGCTGTTGCCAGTGGTGAAGCGGTCATCCTTACCCAGAATGTAGTAGTAGTCGCCGTTGGTGTTGATCAGGCCGTGGCCGTTGCCATCCAGCTTGGAGGCCTTGGCCAGATCATAGCCCCACCAGCCGGAGGACCAGTAGTTGATCTCGATGTCGGAATCAAACTGGGCGGTGTAGCTGCCGTAGGAAATGCCGTCGTTCCATGCTCTGGGAGTCATGCCGTACTTTTCGACGATGGCGGCGTTGGCATTGACGAAGTCAGCGAACTTCTGGTACAGGGCGCTACCCATGTTGGGGAAGCCCATGTTGCCATTGTAGGCGTCGTTGGCGTACTCATCGGCGCCGATGTGGAAGTACTTGCAGCCGGCGTCAGCGAAGTAGGCCGCGTACTTGTCCACCAGAGCGGTCATGAAGTTCAGCGCTTCCCCGTTGTTCAGATCCACGGAGCTGTCGGACTCCACATAGCCGGTAAAGTGAGGATTCTCAATGCCAACGTGCTCCATGGCATCCAGCAGGGCGCTCATGTGGCCGGGCATATTCAGGTGGGGGATGATCTGAACGCCGACAGCGGCGGCATGGGCGAGGATCTCATCCATTTCCGCCTCAGTCAGGGCGTGCTTCTCTCCCTCGTCGTAGTAGTTGGCGTTGCCGATGGCGATACCGGCCTTGACGTCATCGGAGGCGTAGGTGGTGCCGTTAGCCTCGATGGACATGTCGTCCAGCAGGAAGCGGAAGCCGTTGTTGCCGAAGGCCAGCTGCAGGTGGGTGTAGCCGGCAGCGTCCAGCTCGTTCAGCAGGGCAATGATCCAGTCCTTGCTGAAGAACTTGCGGCCGTTGTCCAGATGGAAGATCTTCTGGATGCCCTCGCCCTCGACCTGCTCCTTCAGATTCTCCTTGGCCTGAAGCAGGGCATTGTATGCCTCGTCGACCTTGGCCTGAGAGGCGTAGTCGTTGGCGGCGATCTTGCGGGCGGACTCCAGAGCCTTCTGGAATTCCTGCCAGCTCTTGGCGGTGTAGTTACCCTGCTCGATCTGCTCGCACTCGGCGATCAGGGCGTTCAGCTCGGTCTTGTCGGCATCGCTGGGCTCGGAGGGATGACCGGTCAGACGGATCTCCGCGGCGGAAGCGAAGACATAAGCGTTGTCGGTGACGGCATCCAGAGCCACCAGACGGACATAGCGGACGTTCTCGCCGGGGAACTGTGCGATCTTCCAGACGGAGTTGGCAGCCCAGTCGCCGGAGGCCACGGTGCGGAAGGTCTCGCCGTCGTCGGAGACCTGAATCTCGTACCGGGTGATGGTGCCGTTGGAGTTGCCGGTCTGGCGGGGCTGGTAGCGCAGGCCGTCCACGATGTAGCCATCGTCCACCTCAAACTGGAACCAGTGGTTCTCGCGGCTGGTGCCGTACCAGTCGGTGTGCCACATGGTGCTGGAATTGCCGTCCACAGCCAGATTTGCGGGGCCCTCGCTGGCGCCGCCGTCGGGCTCGTAGTCACCGCAGGAGACTTCCAGCGCGGACAGGGGGATATCCCGGCTGTCGTCGTTGGCGTCCTGCTCGGGAGGCATCACGGGATCGGTAGGATCGGTCGGATCGGTGGGGTCAGTGGGATCGGTGGGATCGACGGGGCCGGGATCGGTGCCGTCGGTGACGGTGATCAGGTAGCGGGTATGGCCGATCAGAACCTCCGTCTCACCGGCACCGACACCGGTGAAGGTGATCTCGGTGCTGGGACCGTGGGGCTCAGCGGTATAGGTGTAGATGTCAAACAGGCTGCCCTCGTCGATAGAGCTATAGCCTGCGGCACAGTTGCTGCTGCCGCCGCCGAACTGGTTCAGATACTGACCGTTCTCGCCGATGGCCCAGGCACCGCTGGTCTGATACGCAATCGTCAGAGCGGTCGCGCTGTCGGAAAGACCGGCTCTGGAGCCGCCGACGGTCATGTACTTGCCGTTCTGGTCCTGGAAGCTGTGGCCGCCTTCAACCGCAACATAGGTCCACAGGGCAGCGTCCACGATCTCGGACTTCGTGCTGCCCTCGAGGAGCAGGCCGACGGCACTCTGATTGGTGGCGGAGCCGTTGGTCAGGATCTTATTTGCGCGGGTGTTGACGAGGACGTACTTCTCGCCCTCGGTCAGCTCGGTCACGGGAACCAGAGACAGGCCGTTGTCCATGGTGCCGTCGATGCCGGTCATGGCCACGGTGGCGACGGTGGTGTCCAGAGCGGAGGTGTCGTCATCGGCGTAGTTGCCGGTGGTGTCGGTGAAGGATTCGGTGCCGCCCACGGTCAGGTCGACAGAAACCTCCTTGAGGTCATGGACAGTAATCTTGTACAGGGTGGCGCCGACCAGAACCTCGGTGCTGCCCTCGCCCACACCGGTGAAGGTCAGCTCGGTGCTGGCTACGGTGGTGCTGCCCAGAACCTGAGCAACATGGTCATACATATTGGTGGAGACGGAGGGATTCAGAACGTACCAGTTGCCGGCATCGTTCTTGGCAACGATCAGGTACTGACCGTCCACGACCTCATCCACACCGGTGATGCGGACATAGCCGGGGATCTCCTGACTGCCGGTCTCGCCGCTGGCGGCCTTGCGGTACAGGTACTCATGGCACTTGACGGTGTCGTCGCTGCCGCAGCGGTTCCAGTAGGGCTTCGCGGCTTCCGTGTGGAAGTGCAGGCCGCGGGCTGCGCCGGAGCCGCCTGCCATGATCTGGGCCTGCAGCTTGAACATATGCTCGTGGCTGCTCTCCAGAACGGCGATCTTGCCGGCGGGATCGGTGACGTTGGGGATGTTGTTGCTGGTGGTGGTGAAATGGTTCAGGTAGACAGTCACACCGTCGGCAGTGGCGGCGGAAACCTCAAAGTAACCGTCCTCGCCCTTGGTGAAGGTGTACTGGCAGGAGTCCAGATCGATGTTGGCACCGGAGCCGAGAACCTGAGCGGCGTTGGTGGTGGTCTGCTCGCCGGTCATGGTCAGGGTGGCGACAGTCTGATCCAGCTCAGAGATGTCAGCATCCACATAATAGCCGGTGTTGTCGGTGAAGGTCTTGGAGTAGGTTTCCAGCAGCTCGACCTCCCTGACGGTGATGCTGGGATCGTTGTCGCGGCAGACGATGTCATCGTAGGGGATGTAGGAATAGATGATCTCTGCGCTGCCGTCGGTGTCGGGATTGTTGCCCTCCCACAGCAGAGCCAGATCGCCGTTGGCCAGCTCCGTCAGGCAGGAGTAGGCATAGGCCTCGGCCTGATCGGGGATGACGTCATAGGCGTAGGCCAGATCCAGAGACTTGTCCTCGTTGACCAGGAAGACATAGATGCGGCCGTCGGTACGGCGGGAAGAGCCGGAGGGGGTGGCCAGGAAGATGGCATCCTTGCCGCCCACCTGCTCGGAGTGCATGATGGCGGTCAGCTGGCAGCCGGAATCCTTCGCGGCATCGGTGCTGACCTCAGTGGCGGCAGCGTCGCGGACATAGTTCTGAGCTTCCTCGTTCCAGACCATGTCGGTGTAGCGGACGACTCTGAAGCCGTCGCGGTAGAAGACACGGACGGTGCCGTCATCCAGAACCACGGCGGAAGCCTCACTGCTCCAGTTGCCCACGGTGCAGTCCTCGGAACGCTTCCAGCTGCCCTCGGAGTCCATCCAGATCAGGCTGGTGCGCTCGTAGCCGGAGGTGTGCTCGTAGGCGGTGAAGATCATGCGGCCACCGGCGGCATCATAGGTGCCGTTGCCGGGACCGACCAGCAGAGTCTGCTCGGCTGCCTCCTTCAGGTTCAGCAGGGTGGGGGCGGACCACTTCAGGCCGTCTTCGGAGGTGGTCATGTACAGGTAGTCGGTGGGGTAGGGCTGGTAGGGAGAGTCGGCGAAGAACAGGTTGGTGTTCACGCCGTTGCCGGTGATGTTGAAGTAGGCATCCACGGTGTAGCCCTCGACCTTGGTGCCGTCAGCATTGCACAGCTCCAGCGTCTCCAGATCCAGATAGTAGTTGTACTCCCGGTTGGCTGCCATGGTGTTGTAGCCGTAGCCGCCGATGGTGACGGTGTCGCCGGCCAGATCGCGCAGCATCAGGTTGCCGTCAGCGGTGTAACCGGTCTTGCCGGCGATGGGGCCGTACTTGGAGGTGTTCAGGGCGATACCGGCGGGCCACAGGTCCGCGATCAGGTAGGCCTTCTCACCGTCGGTGCCGATGCCGGGGTCGATGATACAGGTGGACAGGTTGTTGTAGGTATTGCCGTTGTCGCCGAAGTAGTTGGCGAAGGTGTAGGTCCAGTTTTCACCGTTGTCCGTGGAAACGGAAACGATGGTATCCAGACCTGCGCCGTCACCGGTGTGGTTCCAGCGGGCATCGCAGGCAGCGATCAGGGTGCCGTCATCCAGAGTCACGATACCCGGGATACGGAAGTTGGTGCTGCCGCCGGTGCCGGTGGCAAAGGGCTGGCCCTCGGTTGTGCCATTTTCGGGCTTGGTGCTGATGCTGACTGCCAGAACACTGACGGGCAGAACGGTCAGCAGCATGCACACAGCCACGATCATGGACACGATGCGCTTCATTTTTTTCATGTTTTTCCTCCTTCTTGCGTTTGCTTGTGGTTATTTTAACCATTTTCAGTATACCTTTTACCGCTTCCATTGTCAATGATGCCCATTTGCATTTTCCACTTTTTTGCTCCTATGATTCATTTGTGCACCCTGTCAACCGAAATTCGCACGTCAAAACAGACAATGTTTTTCTCCCGTGGGCATATGTTTTCGTCAAGGTTGCCGGATTGACTTTTTCCGCATACGCAAGTATCATTGTATACATTCATACACTGAAACATTATTGGAAAGGAGAACCTACCCATGCTCGAAATTTCCTCCAAGACCAATCTGTTGGAAAAGAAATCCTACAAATACTCCCTGCAGGACGTGGCAGAGCCCAATCTGCAGCGCGATATCTACTCCTACGGCACCATCCCCAAGGTGGCCTTCAACCACCGGCGCGTGCCCATGGCCATGCCCGAGGAGATCTGGATCACCGACACCTCCCTCCGGGACGGCCAGCAGTCCGTGGAGCCCTACTCCGTCGACCAGATCGTCAACATCTATAAGCTGCTGAACAAGCTGGGCGGCCCCTACGGCATCATCCGCCAGACCGAATTCTTCATCTACTCCAAGAAGGACCGGCAGGCCATCGAAAAGTGCATGGAGCTGGACCTGAAATTCCCGGAGATCACCTCCTGGATCCGGGCCAGCAAGCAGGACTTCCAGCTGGTCAAAGACCTTGGCATCAAGGAGACCGGCGTTCTGGTTTCCTGCTCCGACTACCACATCTTCAAGAAGATGAACATGACCCGCCAGCAGTGTCTGGATCACTATCTGGGCGTCATCAAGGACGCCTTTGACGCCGGCGTCATCCCCCGCTGCCATCTGGAGGACATCACCCGGGCCGACTTCTACGGCTTCGTGGTGCCCTTTGTCAACGAGCTCCAGGCCCTGAGCAAGGAGGCGGGCATCCCCGTCAAGATCCGGGCCTGCGACACCATGGGCTACGGCGTTCCCTACACCGAGGCCGCCATGCCCCGCTCCGTGGCCGGTATCATCTACGGCCTGCAGCACTATGCCGACGTGCCCAGCGAGTGTCTGGAGTGGCACGGCCACAACGATTTCTACAAGGCCGTGGCCAACGCCTCCACCGCATGGCTCTACGGCGCCTGCGCCGTCAACTGCTCCCTGCTGGGCATCGGCGTCGCCGTGGCACTGGCCCATCATCCGAAGCTGCTGATCCTGGATGAAGCCACCAACGGCCTCGATCCCGTCGTCCGGGACGAGGTGGTGCAGATGTTCAGCGAATTCACCCGCGACGAGGATCACGCGGTGCTGATCTCGA
>JAFWAZ010000182.1 GCA_017507425.1 Oscillospiraceae bacterium
CCCCGGTCAGTTCTTTGAAAATATGGTAGCGAACCATCCGTTCCTGCCTAAAACCTCCCGGTTGGTAAATGCAGAGTACGTCACCATGGACTCCGGTACCGGCTGTGTCCACACCGCTCCCGGCTTCGGTGCCGATGACTATCAGACCTGCATGCGCTATGGCATGGAGCTGGTGGTTCCCGTGGACGACTACGGCCGCCACACCGACTATGCCGGCAAGTACGCAGGCCTGCCCACCGAAAAGTCCAACCCCATCATTCTGGAAGATATGCGCGAAAGCGGCGTTCTGTTCGCCTCCGAAGAGATCGTCCACTCCTATCCCCACCATGACCGCTGCAAGAAGCCCGTTATTTTCCGTGCTACTCCCCAGTGGTTCTGCTCCGTCGAGTCTTTCAAGGATCAGGCCATCAAGGCCATCGAGAACGTCCAGTGGTTCCCCGCATGGGGCGAGGACCGCATGACCAGCATGATCCGCGAGCGCGCCGACTGGTGTATCTCCCGTCAGCGCCGCTGGGGTCTGCCCATCCCCGTGTTCTATTGTAAGGACTGCGGCAAGCCCGTGTCCACCCCCGAGTCCATCGCCAAGATCTCCGCGCTGTTCGACGAGTTTGGCTCCAACGTCTGGTTCGAGCGGGAGGCCATGGATCTGGTGCCCGAGAACTTCACCTGCCCCCACTGCTCCGGCAAGGAGTTCGACAAGGAGACCGATACCCTCGACTGCTGGTTCGACTCCGGCTCCACCCACTACGCTTCCCTGATGCACCGGACTCCCGAGCTGTGGCCCGCCGACGTGTATCTGGAGGGCGCTGACCAGTACCGCGGCTGGTTCCAGTCCTCCCTGCTGACCTCCGTGGGCGCACTGGATCAGGGCGCTCCCTTCAAGCAGGTTCTGACCCACGGCTGGGTCGTGGACGGTCAGGGCCGCGCCATGCACAAGTCCCTCGGCAATGGTGTTGACCCCGCCGATCTGATCAAGGACTTCGGCGCCGACATCGTCCGTCTGTGGGCCGCATCTTCCGACTACCACGCAGACGTCCGCTGCTCCAAGGAGATCTTCAAGCAGATCGCCCAGAACTATCTGAAGTTCCGCAACACCGCCCGCTACTTCCTCGGCAATCTGGCCGACTTCGATCCCAACACCGACATGGTTCCCGCAGAGCAGCTGGAGGAGCTGGATCGCTGGGCTCTGACCAAGCTGGACGCACTGGTCAAGCTGGTCAAGAATGCCTACAACGGCTACGAATTCCACGTCATCACCCACGCCATGAACGACTTCTGCGTGGTGGAGCTGTCCAGCTTCTATCTGGACATCCTGAAGGATCGCCTCTACTGTGAGGACGCCTCCGGCCTGCGCCGCCGCTCCGCTCAGACCGCCCTGTGGCTGACCGTGGATGCCATGGCCAAGCTGTTTGCCCCCATCCTCGCCTTCACCTGCGACGAGATCTGGCAGTCCATGCCCCATCTGGCTTCCGACGACGAGCGCAACGTGCTGCTGAACCAGATGCCCAGCTCCTTCGCCGCCTACGCCCTGTCCGCTGAGCAGATGGCCAAGTGGGATATGGTCATGAAGCTGCGTCAGGACGTCAACGGCATTCTGGAGAAGGCCCGCGCCGACAAGCGCATCGGCAAGGCGCTGGAGGCCCACGTGACCCTGCAGAGCGACAACGCCGAGCTGAAGGCCGCCTGCGAAGGCCTGAATCTGGCGGAAGTTTGCATTGTCTCCGCCGTAGACTGGGCCGCCCCCGAGGAGGGCGCCGAGGTCGGCACCGGCTCCAACTTCGCTGACCTGACCGTCGGCGTCAGCGAGGCCAAGGGCGAGAAGTGCCCCCGCTGCTGGATGCACTCCCTGGATGCCAACGCCGAGGGCCTCTGCCCCCGCTGCGCAAGCGTCGTCTCCCGTCTGGAGATCGAGCTGTAATTTTCCCAAGGGACCGGCTTTGCCGGTCCCTTTTTGCGGTTTTCCGAAAAAAATGCTTGACTTTTTTCCGGGCTGTGCTATAATATGCACGTTCGGTTTGAGACGCCGGTATAGCTCAGTCGGTAGAGCAACTGATTTGTAATCAGTAGGTCGGGGGTTCGAGTCCGTCTACCGGCTCCAACTTATGTTTCAAACTCAACTGAATATGGGGGAGTTCCCGAGTGGCCAAAGGGGACAGACTGTAAATCTGCTGCGTTTCGCTTCGATGGTTCGAATCCGTCCTCCCCCACCAGCAAAAGACCAGATGCTTTGCATCTGGTCTTTTGCAGTTATATTCGCCTTCGGCGAGTTCTATTGCTTCGCAGTGTTATTGGCTTACGCCAGTGATATTGCCTGCGGGCAGTTAAAGGCGAATATAATATCACTTCTGCGTCAGCAGAAATATCACTGAACCGTCAGGTTCAATATCACTCCGGCGAAGCCGGAATATCACTAAAAACTCACCTCGATCTCCTTGTGCAGGTGTTTCAGATATATTCGCCTTCGGCGAGTTCTATTGGCTCCGCCAGTGATATTTGCTTCGCAAGTGATATTGCCTGCGGGCAGTTAAAGGCGAATATAATATCACTTCTGCGTCAGCAGAAATATCACTGAACCATCAGGTTCAATATCACTCCGGCGAAGCCGGAATATCACTAAAACCTTTACAATTCCCACCCAGACTGATATAGTAAGTACGAGGTGATTACCATGTCCAACAGCCCTCTGCGTGATGAATCCAAAGAATTTGCCAAACAGATTGTCCTTCTTTGCCGTGACATCAAAGCGAATTACCGGGAATCCGTTCTGACCAATCAGCTTCTCCGCTCCGGCACTTCCATTGGTGCAAACCTCCACGAAGCCCAATATGCTCAAGGCACAAAAGATTTCATCTCCAAGCTGGAAATCGCCCAGAAGGAATGCTATGAAACCGAGTATTGGCTGGAGCTGCTGTATGACACGGGGTATATTCCCGAACAACAGTACCACTTCATGCAGAATCACTGCGGCGCGATCCGGCGGATGCTGATTTCTTCTATCAACACCGTAAAAGCAAAGGAGCAATAAGGATGCCACTGCTTGATTGATCATTCCCTGAGAGGTACACAATTTTCTTCATTTCCCCCTTGACAAATCCGAAATCCGTGCTATAATAAACAAGTCTTTGACACACAACCGCATATCTGGGGGAGTTCCCGAGTGGCCAAAGGGGACAGACTGTAAATCTGCTGCGTTTCGCTTCGATGGTTCGAATCCGTCCTCCCCCACCAGCAAAAGACCAGATGCAAAGCATCTGGTCTTTTGCAGTTATATTCGCCTTCGGCGAGTTCCATTGGCTCCGGCAAAGCCGGAATATCACTGAGATCTTTACATTTTCCACGATTCGTTGATTTACAGGGAGCACTGTGCCGTGATATACTCACCTCGAAAGGGGATGAGCGCAATGACCATTGGCGACAGTATCCGTTATCACAGAAAACGGCTTGGCCTGACCCAGTTGGAGTTGGCGGAACGCATTGGGGTTTCAGTTCAGGCAGTCTCCAAATGGGAGACAAACACCGGATTGCCGGACATTACCATGGCAGTGCCTCTGGCCCGGGCTTTGGGAACCACAACGGACGAGCTTTTGCAGTTTGGTCAACGGCGTAAAATGTTGGAGCAGCAGTGGATGGAAACACTGGAAAACACCCGTGACGATCCGACAAAGATGCTGGAATTTTCTCTGGAGGCTCTGAAAGAATTCCCTTGGGATTGGCAGTTTAGCTATCGTGCGGCATTGGAAGGGGTACGCGTTGCAGACGGTCTTCAGGATCCCGGGATGCGCTATGACGCTCTGTGCCGTGCGGCTGCCCATGCCCAACTGGCGGTAGAAATGGATCCGGAGGATCGGGGTTCGAAATGGATCCGTGCTGAGATAAGGAAACGATTGAAAGATGAGTACGGCTTGCCGGGTTGACCGCAACCCTTGAGATTTCATCAGAATCCGATACATTCCGTTCAAAACTTCCGGAAAAATCCGCTTGCAATGCAGGCGGATTTTTTCAACGGATTTTCCCTGCGGGCAATTGAACTGAGCCGGCGCGAATGCGTAAATATCATCCGAAGTCCCCAAAATAGGGACTTTTCTTTTTGCGTGATATCCGATATAATAACAGAAAAACACCGGGAGGAACCTATCATGTCTGTTTTTGACGAGCTTCTGCAGGGACTTCAGGCTGCGGATTATCCGGAGAAGTCCCAGCTTCTGAACTATCTGCTGCACACCCTGAAACAAATCAAAAAACTTGCGCCCGAGGATCGGGATGCCGTGACGGGCTACGTCTGCTGGGAGGTCGACGAGATGCTGGCGGCGCTGCCTGCGGTGGAGGATTACCGCCGCAAGGACAGCATGTTCGAGTGCGAGGATGTGCTGCTGGGTATTCTCATGCATCTGCATCCCAATTCCGGGACTCTGCCCGCGGGGATGATGCATAAACTCGAACGGCTGGCGAAGCTGGTGGACAGCTACCGCTCACTGGAGGCGGCCATCGACAAGCTCTTTGAGATGGATTCCATCGACGGGAGCGCCGCCGGCGAGGTCATCGCGCTGACCGAGGGTATCGAGGACGACTACCGCCGGGGCAAGCTCTACGCCGGACTCGTCCACTATCACGACAGGTACGGCAAGCTGACAGCCGATGCCAAGGCCCGCTTTGCCGCCCACATCGAGGGCGCCATTGACCGCTGTCTGGGCATGGAGAGCAAGGAGGCCCGGGACAATCTGGAGCTGCTGGCGGATCTGTGCCGTCAGTTCCCCACCGATGCCACCGCCGGGCAGCTGGACAGGCTTCTCGAAATTGAGGACGGCGGCATCCGTTTCTTCGCCGCGGACTCCGTGCTGACGCTGGGGCTGGAGCTGCCCAAGCACATCGTGGAGGTGCTGGCCCGGGATCTGGAATACGCCAATCTGACCTACGACGTTTTGAAGCAGCACGGAAAGCAGAGCCTCTTCCCGGCGGAGCTGGCCAACGAGGAGTACCTTGCCAAGAGCGATCTCGTCCACTGGCTCACCTATCCCACGGAGCTGAACGGGAAGCCCGAGCAGATCGAGTACATCGGCAAGGTCACATGGCTCTTCAAAAAGGACGTGTACCATGTCTTCCGGTTCCGCTCCCACAGCGACAACCTCGCCGAGGAGGATCACGGCAAGTGGCTCATCGGCTGGTCCGGCAGCGAGGGCGGCACCTTCAGCAATTTTGACCACTACGACGACTACGCCAAGCCCACGGTGGAAGCCACACTGAAGAACATCAAGAAGAAGCTGCTTGGATAAATCGGAGGAGGTGCACTCATGATCGACTACAAGCCCGCCCGGCTGCGGCGTCTGGCGGCATTTCTTGCAGACATTTACATTGCACTCATTCCCTGCTTTGTGATGCTGTTTGCCAGTACCCTGTTGCCCGGGGCCATACGGGCGTACGTACTCTTTGGCCTTATGTTTCTCGGTCTCGGTCTGTGGTACTGCCGGGACTATCTCTGGGGTGGACGGAGCCCCGGCAAGCGGCTGCTCGGGCTGTCGGTGGTGGATCAGGCCACCGGGCTGTCCGCCACGGGGAAACAGCTCCTCATCAAGAATCTGTTCACGTTCCTCGCCTCTTTTGACGGGCTGGTGCTGCTCTTCTCCGGCAAAAGCATCGCCGAGCGGGTCACGGGCACCGCGGTTGTCCGGGACAAGGTATCCTCCCCCCTCGTGGGCAAGCGCTTTCTGAAAGTTGGCGCCGGAGCACTGGTGCTGGGTCTGATCCTCGGCGGCGTTGTCAGCTTCGCCCTGAATGCCGCCAAGGGCAACGAGAGCTATGCCGTCTCCTATGCCTATCTGACGGAAAGCGACACCTTTGCCCGGCAGGAGGACACCGGCACGGAGCCCGTTCTCGTGGGCTTCTCCGACAGCACCCACGGCACCGCACGGAGCCAGAGCTACACCTTTGAAACCGACTCCCACGTCTACACCGTGGTCTGCCATCCGGACGGCGACGGCACTTGGACGGTCTGCGGCGATTGTACGGAATTTGAATAAGCTAAGGCCTGCGGCGAAATTTGCCGCAGGCCTTGCCGTTTTGTCAGAATCCGAGTATAGTCTAAGAAACTCAGGAAAGGCGGCGATCAGATGGTCGAATCCCAGCGTCAGAAACTGCGCGAATATCCCCATAAGTACCTCAGCCTCGGCATCACGGAGGACGGCGAGCCCCGGCGGAGCATCTCCGTTCCGTGGGAGTACACCTCCAACGCCTTCAACATGCGCACCCCCGACATCTACCTCTCCCCGGAGGATCTGGCGGATGAGGCACTCTGGGCGGAGCTGGGGCGTTTTCACATCCACGGCTGCTACATTTTCTGTCCTCTGGAGGACTACGGCTTCCTGAACCGGCTGACGGAACTGGAGGATCTGTGCATCCGCAGCGGCGGGGCCCTGCGGAGCCTGCGCTTCCTGCGGAATATGCCGGATTGGTTCCATCTCCATGTAGAGGACGCCGTCCTCGAAAATCTGGAGGATCTGTTCCCGGACGGGAAGCGGCAGGGCATCCACAGCATCTGCGTTTGCCTGTCTGGATGCACCGTCAAAGACATCTCCGCGCTGACAAATCCCGACATCCGGCTGTCGGAGCTGGTGATCCTCACCCCGCAGGGGAGCAATGACGCTGAGCGCTGGAGGGCCGTCCGCTGCGGCAAGTACAGCTATTGGGAGTATCGGACATAACAGAACGCCCGCCTTTCGGCGGGCACTTGAGCTTGTCGAAAAAGGCCTCCGGCCTTTTCCGCCAGTTTTTTGCAGTCTGCTGCGCGCATAATTTGTCTGCCTGCGGCAGACAAATTCCACACTTGCAGCCTGAGAAGTATTTTCTGTCAGGTACACGCCCCGACAG
>JAFWAZ010000183.1 GCA_017507425.1 Oscillospiraceae bacterium
ATGGCGTCCATCTCGGGATAGGTAGCGGGATCCAGAATCTCCACGCCCTCGATGTCGAAGCCGCCCTTGGCAGCGTTGGCCTTGACCTCGTCGACATTGCCGACCAGAATGACCTTCAGGAAGCCCTCAGCCTTCAGGCGGGCGGTAGCCTCCAGAATACGGGCGTCGTGGCCCTCGGTGAACACGATGGAACGGGGATTGGCCTTCAGAGTCTCAATCATAGAATTGAACATGACACGTTACCTCCAAATTTTTGTATGTTAGATTGTGGAAATGGGCAAAGCCCATAGTTCGACAGGGTAATTATACAACACCTTTGGGGAAATCGCAACCATTTTTGCGAAAATATGCAAATTAGGGAATGATCTTCTTGGCCTTCAGATACCGCTCCTCCTCAGAGAAGACGCAGCCGCAGTATTTCTGGATATACATTCCCAGCTCCCGGGCTTTCTCCTGACCGGTCTTGAAGTAGGGACGAAAGTCCCGGTATTCGAATTTGACGCCGTATTCAAAAGCGGCCCGCTCAGCCGTCTCGCGCATCAGCTCGTGCTTCTGGTAGGGGGAGATGAACAAAGAGGACGTAAAGCTGTCGAAGCCGTTCTCTGCGGCAAACCGTGCCGTCTCAAACAGGCGCATCTCATAGCACTTGATGCACCGGCCCGCGATGTCGGGAGCCACCTCCCGGACGAAGGGCCGCAGACCGTAGTCGTTGCGCTCGATCAGGGGCAGGTCGATGCTGGCGCAGTATTCGCGCAGGCAGTTGCGCCGGGAGCGGTACTCGGTGAAAGGGTGAATATTGGGGTTGTACCAGTATGCGGTGACATCGAAGCCGTCAGTCTGGAGGACCTCGATGCACTGGTTGGCGCAGGGCGCGCAGCAGGAATGGAGCAGAGTCTTCATAAATACCTCCGGAAATCGTTTCGGATATTATAGCACCTCCCTCCGCTTTTGGCAACCGATTCGAATTAAGTATTGCATTTTGTCAAACTGCGAAGTATAATAAATTTAATAAACGGGCAGAGGCTCCTGTGCTGCAAAGGCAGACCGTCAGGCACCGGAGCTAGATAAGGGAATGGGGATAAGCCCCGCATTGACCAATACCGTGGGCATCGAGAAACACGTTCGTCGGCGAAAGCCGGTCATTGGGAGAAACACCTGAGAAGGCAGAGCGTTTTTCGTCTGAGATGCGAGTCGGGAGACCTGCTGTGACCGGTGAAATCGATTGCCAAGAATGGTTATGGTGACGTTCATTTGACGTACCATAGCCATTTTTTATTTGGAGAGGAGCTGACAGGATGAAGCAGGACGCATTCGCGGGATTTCACCCGGCGGTGAATCTATGTTTTTTTGCTTGCACTATCGGTCTGAGCATGTTTCTGATGCATCCGGTTTTTCTGTCGGTTTCCCTGATCTGCGGGAGCATGTATCTGTGCTGTCTGCAGGACGTCAAGGGTTTTGTCCGACAGGTTGGGTATCTGCTTCCGGTGCTGCTGTTTACCGCGATGCTGAATCCCCTGTTCAACCGCGAGGGTGCAACGGTGCTCTTCTGTTTCCCAAACGGCGATCCGGTGACGCTGGAGTCTCTCTGCTACGGCCTCGCATCGGCAGCCCTCATGGGCGCCACCGTCATCTGGTTCAACTGCTGCAGCGCGGTCTTCACCACCGATAAGATCATCTATCTGTTCGGACGGATCATTCCCAGCCTGTCGCTGCTGATCTCCATGACCCTGCGCTTTGTTCCCAGATTCAAGGAATTCCTGCAGGAAACCATGGAGGTGCAGCGCGCTATGGAACCTCCCAAAAACAAGACGGCCACCCTGAAGCAGGCCCTGACCGCCTTCTCTGCCACGGTCAGCTGGGCCATGGAGCAGTCCATCGTCACCGCCGACTCCATGAAGAGCCGGGGCTACGGCACCGCCGGACGCACCGCTTACGCCATTTACCGCTTTGAGCACCGGGACGGCATCGCCTTGGCAGTCCTGACCGCCCTATTCGCCGGAACAGTCCTGCCTTGGCTGCTGGGCCTTGTGGAGTGGACATTTCTCCCCGAAATCAAGGCAAATCTGCTTGATTTCGGCCCGTTGCTCTCCTATTTTTCCTTTACCGGCATCTGTCTGATGCCCATGCTTATCGACTTGACGGAGGATCTCAAATGGAACTCGCTTCGATCCAAAATCTGACCTTTACCTATCCGGAGCAGCAGCGCCCGGCTGTAACGGATGTATCCCTCTGCCTCCGGCCGGGTGATTTTGCCGTTCTTGCGGGTCCCTCTGGCTGCGGAAAATCCACCCTGCTGCGCCAGCTCAAGACCGTTCTGGCGCCCCACGGTACCCGGGAGGGCTCCATTATCCTGAACGGAACCCCCATCGACGATATCCCCCAGAATGAGCAGTCCGCAAGGATCGGCTTCGTCATGCAGTCCCCGGACAGCCAGATCGTCACCGACAAGGTCTGGCATGAGCTGGCCTTCGGTCTGGAGAGTCTCGGCTTCAGCAATACCGAGATCCGGGGCAGAGTGGCAGAAATGGCCAGTTTTTTCGGCATCCAGACCTGGTTTCACAGAGAAACAAACCGACTCTCCGGCGGTCAGAAGCAGCTTCTGAATCTGGCCTCCATCATGGTGCTGCAGCCGGAGCTGCTGATCCTCGACGAGCCCACCAGCCAGCTCGACCCCATCGCCGCCACGGATTTCCTCCAGACGCTGGGGCGCATCAACCGGGAGCTGGGCACCACCATTCTGATCTGTGAGCACCGGCTGGAGGACGTGATCCCCATGGCAAACCGGCTGCTGATCATGGATCATGGCGAGCTGATCGCCGATGACACCCCCGCGGCCTCCTTCGAGCTTCTGCGCAGGCGCAGCCATCCCATGCTTCTGTCCATGCCCACACCCATGCGGGTGTGGAGCGCAGTCGGCTTTGACTGTGACTGCCCGCTGACGGTCAGCGACGGCCGGAATGCCCTCACGGAATTTGCATCCGCCCACTCCTTGACTGCCGTTCCCGAAAAGCCCTATATCCGGCCGCAGAATCGCCCCTGTATCGAACTGAACGAGGTATGGTTCCGCTATGAAAAGGACAGCCCCGATGTCCTCAAGGGTGTCTCCATGAAGGCATTCCCCGGCGAGCTGCTGTGCATCCTCGGCGGCAACGGCACCGGCAAGAGTACCTCCCTCGGTGTACTCAGCGGCATCCGGAAGCCCTACCGTGGCAAACGGATTGCCGGTCAGGCAAAGATCTCTGCCCTGCCCCAGAATCCCCAGATGCTTCTGGTGCAGAAAAATGTCCGGGAAGAGCTGCTGAGCATCGCGGATGCCAGCGCCGCCGGTGAAATGGCCGCCCTGTGCCGTCTGGAGGGCCTTCTCGACCGCCACCCCTACGACCTCTCCGGCGGCGAGCAGCAGCGGGCCGCACTGGCAAAGGTGCTGCTGCAAAACCCCGACATTCTCCTGCTGGACGAGCCCACCAAGGGCCTCGACAACGATTTCAAAGAGGTCTTCGCGCAAATCCTCCAAAAGCTGACCAATCGGGGCGTCTGCGTCATCATGGTCAGCCACGATGTGGAGTTCTGTGCCAAGTACGCCGATCGCTGTGCCCTGTTCTTTGACGGCGGCATCGTCACCGCCGACGCTCCCCAGCCCTTTTTCGCGGGCAAGAGCTTCTACACCACCGCTGCCAACCGGATGGCCCGGCATCTGCTGCCCAATGCCGTCACCGCCGAGGACATCATCACCGCCTGCGGCGGCAGCACCCCCGAGCCCCTGCCCCTCCCCCCGAAAAACCGATTGGATATGACCCCTCCCCCGGAGCGAAGACCCGAAAAGCTGCCCCTGTGGCGCAGGCTCCTCGGAGCCGTTTCCGGTGTGGGATTTCTCGGGTGTCTTGCCTACGTCCTCACCCGGACCGATCTGACGCTTCTATATAAAGGAAATTCCTTTTTTGAACGGTACGGCATTATATATCTGGCTATGTTTGCCCTGCTGTTTGTCTTCTGTGCCGCCCTCACCCGCCGGGCGCCTGTCCGGGAGCAGCGGCTGATGCAGGGAACGCTGTCCCTGCGCACCAAGGTGACCTTGCTTCTTTGTCTGCTTGCCATCCCCGCGACCCTGTTTCTGGGGCTGAAGCTTGGGGGTACGCGGAAGTACATGCTCACCTCTGTGCTGATCGTACTGGAGACGATGGTGCCCTTTTTCATCGCCTTTGAGGGCAGGAAGCCTCAGGCCCGGGAGCTGGTGATTCTGGCCGTCCTGTGCGCCCTCGCCATCGGCGGGCGGGCGGTGTTCTTCGCCCTGCCCAGCTTCAAGCCTGTGGCGGCGCTGGTGATCCTGACCGGCGTGGCCTTCGGCCCGGAGGCGGGTTTTCTGGTGGGCTCGGTGACCATGCTGGTGTCCAATGTCCTCTTCGGACAGGGCCCGTGGACGCCGTGGCAGATGTTCGCCATGGGCGCCGTCGGTCTGGCCTCGGGCATTCTTTTCCGAAAGGGCCTGCTGAACCGGGATCGGCTGAGTCTGAGCGTCTTCGGCGCACTGGCGATCTTCGTGATCTACGGGGGCATCCTGAACCCCAACTCCGTCTGGATGTTCCAGTCCTCCCCCACCCTGAAGATGATCCTGACCAGCTACATCACCGGCATCCCCGCCGATGCCATCCACGCCATGTCCACGGTCTTCTTCCTGTGGATCCTCTCGGAGTCCATGCTGGATAAACTCGACCGGGTCAAGGTCAAATACGGCCTGATCGAATTTTGAAGCGCGGCATCCTTATCCCGCAAAACCGCACTCCTTGTCTTCTCTCCGCAGGCAAGCATCCTTTCCACATAAACACATACGTTTCATCACAATTTCCTCCGCCCAGTGCGGAGGATTTGTGCGTTTTTAACAAAGTAACAGTTGACCGCCGCAGTTTTCTTAGCTATACTTAGTATATATCTTATACTGCAGGGTGTGTCGGATGCCATTTGCGGATAAGGTGAAAAAAGAAGGAGGAACAATATGAAACACAGTAATTTCAAGCGTTTCCTGTGTCTGGTTCTGGCATTTTGCCTGATCCTGCCCTACTGCGTGACCGGTGCTCACGCTGCGGAAGAGATCGTGACAAAGATCCCCCACACACAGACCGCGGGTGAAAGCAACTACTTCACCTACTCCACCACCGGCTGGAGCGCCATGGGCCAGAGCAACGAGCACGTCTGGTCCGATGACCCCGGTACCGACCCTTCCCAGATCTGGTACACCGTCAAGTTCGTCGGTCATAAGATCGACGTCTATGCAGGCGGCAACTGGCCCATGGGCTATGTTGAGTACTTCATCGACGGTGAGAGTCAGGGCGAGTACAACCTCTACCTGCCCAGCAACCAGAATTCCCGCAAGGTTGCCACCTTCGACGGTCTGACCGAGGGCGAGCATGAGTTCAAGGCTGTCGCCACCGGCAAGAGCGGCAGCGGCGGCAGAGCACTGATCGACTGCGCCGAAGTCTATGTCTATCATGCTCCCTATGTGGCCACGGGCATCACTCTGGCCGAAACCGAGATCACTTTGGCTGCGGGTGCCACCCGGCAGCTGGCCTACAGCACCACCCCCGGCTACGCTGAGCTGTCTGACGCGGTCTTCACCTCCTCCGACGAGGCTGTCGCCACCGTCAGCGCCACCGGCCTGATCACCGCTGTGGCCGAAGGCACCGCCACCATCACCCTGAGCTCTGCAGCCGCCGGTCTGTCCGCCGAGGCTGTCGTGAAGGTCAACCCCGTCGTTCCCGGCATCGCCGGCTCCATCGTGGACATCGATACCCAGTGGACGCAGGACCGCTACGACGAGGTCAAGTCCATGGGCACCCTATCTGCTGAGCTGACCGCATGGAAGAACGATGTGGCCACCTCTGAGCTGGCTCTGGTGAGCGTGGATTCCGCGCTGAAGAACGTCACCGTCACCGCCAGCGACTTCGTCAGCGGCGAGAATACCATCTCCGCCGACTGCGTCACCGCCACCTTCATCCGTTCCACCAAGGCCTACAACGGCGGCTATCTGGGTTACGGCAGCAAGGACCGTCTGATCCCCGCCGACAACGGCACCAACCGCTCCGAGAGCTCCGACATTCTGTGGTCCACCGAGCCCATGGATGTGGCTTTCAACGCGGTCCAGCCCGTCTGGGTGGAGATCGCCGTTCCCTCCAACGCAAAGTCCGGCACCTACACCGGTACCCTGACCGTCACCGCTGACGGTCTGGAGGACGGCCTGACCTTCTCCTACACCCTGACCGTTCAGGATGTGGTCCTGCCCGATGCCAGCACCTTTGCCGATACCTTCGATGCAGAGCTGTGGCAGTATCCCTACTCCGTCGCCGAGTACTACGGCCTGGAGCCCTTCTCCGAGGAGCATCTGGAAGCCATGCGCTCCAACATGGAGATCTACAAGACCGTCGGCGGCCATGCCATCACCGCATCCATCATCGAGGATGCATGGTCCGGCCAGACCTACAGCGCCAACGACATCCATTATCCCTCCATGATCCGCTGGGAGAAGGTGGGCGGTGAGATGACCTATGACTACACCGACTTTGACGCTTGGGTCAGCTTCTGTAAGAGCATGGGCATCGGAGACAAGATCGTCCTGTACTCCATCGCTCCCTGGGGCAACGCCTTTACCTATTGGGAAAACGGTGTCCTGAAGTCCGAGCGTATTTCCCACGGCGATATCGTCAGCGATTCCATGTGGACCCACTTCCTGACCGATCTGATCAAGCATCTGGAGGAGAAGGGCTGGTTCGATGATGCCTACATCGGCATCGACGAGCGCGGCTTCTCCAACGCCGCCTTCGATCTGATCGACTCCATCAAGAATTCCAAGGGCGAGTCCCTGAAGACCGCCGGTGCCATGGACGGCTTCGTCAACAAGTGGGATCTGGCCCTGCGGGTCACTGACCTGAATGTGGGCGACACCGCCGTTGCGGCCCATCCCACCCAGTTTGCTCAGCTCCTGAAGGAGCGCGAGGCCAAGGGCTACCGCACCACCCTGTACTCCTGCACCGAGCACTCCCCCGGCCAGTTCTCCCTGAGCGCCCCCGTTGAGAGCTACTGGATCATGCTCAACGCCGGCAAGCAGGGCGGCGCAGGCTTCCTGCGCTGGGCCTACGATGCTTGGGTCGCCGATCCCCTGACCGACGCCACCCACAACTCCTTCGAGCCCGGCGACTGCTTCCTGATCTATCCCGATGAGAAGGACGCCGAGAATCCCGTCTCCCGCCGTTCCGTCCGTCTGGCTCTGGTTGCCGAGGGCGTGCGCGATGTCAACAAGCTCATGTACATCGAAGCAAACGCACCTGCACTGGCTTCTGATGTGGATGCTGTCTATGCAAACATCACCACCTCCGTCAAAACCTCCAGATCCTACCTGTCCGACAGTGCTGTTGCCGCTCTGCGCAGTGAAACTGCCGGCTTCAAGGCCGATCTGAACGAGCTGACCGAGCGCTACATCCTCCTGCTGGACGGCGCCACCACCGATGTGGACTCCGTTACCATCACTGATGGCGACAGCATCAAAGTCGAGCTGGGCGGTACCAAGCAGCTCACCGTGGAGGTCAAGCCCGACAACCTGCTCGACAACAGCGTCATCTGGACCTCCTCCGACGAGTCCGTCGTCACCGTCACTGACGGTCTGCTCACCGGCGAGGGTCAGGGCACTGCCACCGTCACCGTCACCTCCGTGGCCGATCCCACCAAGAGCGATTCCATCGAGGTCACCGTTGACCTGATGAGCGTAGACGCTTCCAAGCAGGCTTCCTACTATTCCTTCGACAATGTGAATGGCTCCACCATCGCTGATAGCTGGAGCACCTACAACGCCACTATGCAGGACGGCGCATCCGTCGCAGAGGGCATGGTCGGCAACGCCCTGAATGTCACCACCGCCGGTGTCGGCGCCATCGTCGAGGACAACCGCGAGCTGTCCACCGACTGGACGGTCGCCTACTGGGTCAAGACCACTGCCGACTTCACCGGCGAGATCTCCGTCCTCGAGGACGCCGATCAGCTCTACTCCCTGTCCCTGAAGATGGCGGCCGGACGCGATTCCGGTTTCCGCGTGGGCAACGGCAGCGGCGATGTGCTGACCTATCAGTATGATTTCCAGCCCAACACTTGGTACCACATTGCTTGGGTCCGTGACTACGATCAGGGCCTGAAGATGTATGTCAACGGCACCTTCGTCAAGGACAACAACTGGACCGCCAACCGCTCCACTGTCATGTCCCCCATCGACGTCATCGGCGGCACCGGCTTCACCGGTCTGATCGACGAGGTCAAGATCTACAACGCACCTCTGACCGAGGCTGAGATCGCCGCAGCCATGATGGTCGACGGCGTGAATCTGTCCGACACCTCCATCGTCCTGAATACCGGCGATACCTACAAGATCAAGGCAACGGTCGTTTCCAGCAATCCCGACAAGTCCGTGACCTACGTCAGCGCCGATCCCAAGATCGCCACTGTCAGTGACAAGGGCGTGGTCACCGCCATTGCCCGCGGCGAGACTGTCATCACCGTTACCAATGAGGCCACTGGCCTCAGCGCCAAGCTGACCGTCAAGGTCAACAAGAATGTCAACATTCACAATGTTCTGACCCGCTACGTGATGCCTGAGAAGTATCTGTCCACCATTGAGCGCGCCCCCGGCACCGATCGCCAGTATCTGGGCCAGCCCGATATGATCCTGACCGAGACGGGCCGTCTGATCATGGCCTACCCTGTCGGCCACGGCAAGGGCCCCCTGGTTATGCGCATCAGCGATGACGGCGGTATCACTTGGACCGAGAAGACCGATATCCCCGCCTCCTGGGCCGGTTCTCAGGAAACTCCCACTCTGTACACCGTCAGCTTCAACGGCAACGAGCGTCTGATCCTCATCACCGCCTGTCCCGGCTGGGGCACCGACTCCGCCGGCAATTCCACCGGCTTCAACGTGTCCTACTCCGATGACGACGGCGAGACCTGGACCGAGTACGAGCACTTCTGGAGCAATTTCTCCAACGGCAATGTCAACAAGGTCATCGTGGCCATGGCAAGCCTTGTCCAGCTGAAGGACGAGAACGGCAACTACATCGAGAAGTGGATGGGTGTGTACCACAACTACGACATGGTCAACTACAAGACCTATCTGACCTTCAATGAAGACGGCTCCATGAACTGGACCGAGCCCGTTCCCTACCTGAGCGAGTACCGCTCCATCGAGTCCAGCCATCAGATCTGTGAGGTCGGCATGTTCCGTTCTCCCGATGGCGAGCGCATCGTGGCTCTGGCAAGAAGCCAGTCCCATATGAATCTGTCCACCATGTTCTACTCCGACGACGAGGGCGAGACCTGGTCCGAGCCCGTTGATCTGCCCGGCTCTCTGGCCGGCGAGCGTCACAAGGCCATGTACGATTCCGAATCCGGCAAGCTGCTGATCACCTTCCGGGAGATCAACTATGACCTGAACAACAATGGTCAGCTGGAATCCGGCGACTGGCACTGCGGCGACTGGGGCCTGTGGGTCGGCACCTACGAGCAGCTGATGAATCTGGAGGACGGCGAGTACTGCGTCACCATCGACGAGGACTTCGCCCAGAATACTTACTCCGGCGACACCGGTTATGCCGGCTTCGTGCAGCTGGAAGACGGCACCTTCGTCATGTGCTCCTACGGCCACTGGGACAAGGAATTCTCCGAGAACTGGGGCTTCGGCAAAGTCACCACGGACCTGTGCTACATCCGTCAGGCCCGGTTCAATCTGGCTGAGCTGGAGAACATCCTGTTCGGTGATCCCTGCGTGGACGGCCACACCGAGGTCGTGATCCCCGCTGTGGAGCCCACCTTTGATGCTCCCGGCCAGACCGAGGGCAAGAAGTGTGAGATCTGCGGTGAGATCATCGTCGCTCCCGAGACCATTCCCGCTCTGGACTACAATGAGGGCATCGTTCCTCTGGACACCCTGACCGTTTCCTGCGGCGACTACGAGACCGACGGCGGCGCCAACGAGGGCCCCGCTGATCTGGCCATGGACGACAACCTGAACACCATCTGGCACACCGACTGGTACGGCACCAGCCGTGACAACCACTGGATCCAGTTCGAGCTGACCGAGGACTACGAGGTCGACGGCCTGCGCTACAAGCCCCGTATCACCGGCAACACCAACGGCATCATCACCCGCTATGACATTCAGGTTTCCAATGACGGCGTGAGCTTCACCTCCGTTGCCACCGGCAGCTGGGAGGGCAACCGGAACTGGAAGGTCGTGGATTTTGACGGTGTCCAGCCCAAGTATGTCCGTCTGGTGGCTCTGGATGCGCTGACCGACAATGCTTACGTCTTCGCCTGTGCCGCTGAGATCCGACTGACTGGCGTGAAGGCCGGCGGCGAGCAGCCCCACGAGCACGAGTGGTCTGACTGGACTGTCACCACCGAGCCCACCTGCACCGAGAAGGGCGTCGAGACCCGTACCTGCGCCTGCGGCGAGACCGAGACCCGCGAGGTCGAGGCTCTGGGCCATGAGTACGTCAACGGCAAGTGCACCCGCTGCGGCGATACCCTGACCTCCAAGTTCGAGGACGTCAAGGCCGGCGTGTTCTACTTCGATCCCGTGGAGTGGGCCGTCGA
>JAFWAZ010000184.1 GCA_017507425.1 Oscillospiraceae bacterium
GCATGCCCGCCTGACGGCGGAACTCCGCGCCGAAGGTTCTGGCCTTTTCCAGGGAGATGCCCGGCACCAGCGCCAGCCGCTCCGGCTCCCGCTCCAGCACCAGGAGGGTCTGGTCGCCGAAATGCTCCACGATCCGCGCAGCCATGACGGGGCCGATGCCCTTGATCGCCCGGCCGCTGAGGTAGCTCTGGATCTCCAGGGCGGACTGGGGCAGCATCCGCTCCAGGAACTCCGCCTCGAACTGTCTGCCGAAATTGGAGCGGTTGTTCCACTTGCCCGTGACCATGAGCCGCTCGCCCACCACGGGCATGGGGATCGTGCCCACCACCGTGACCGTGGTTCCGCCGCCGCAGTTCAGCCGCAGGACGGCGTAGCCGTTGTCGTAATTCTGATAAATGATGGCCGCAACCGTGCCCTGCAAAATCTCAAGCTCCTCGTTCAAATTTCCTCACTCCCATTCAGGGGACAGTATCCCAATTTACTAACCTTTATTGTAGCATAGTTTGCAGGAAAGCGGAAGTGTTTTTTTGAAAAAGCAAAAAACTGCCGCCCTTGCGGACGGCAGTGATTGGATTGGCAATTACTTGCCCAGCTTGCGCTGGATGAGCTTGACGAGCTCCACCACGGGGATGACCAGGAAGGCCAGGCCGATGGAGATGGCGTACTCGGTCCAGGAGATCATCTCGAAGCCGAAGGCGTTTGCCAGGAAGGGAACCTCCAGCAACAGGGTGGTCAGTGCCAGGGAGCCCAGCATGGCAGCCCACAGGATCTTGTTCTGACCCTTCAGGGAGAAGACGGACTTGCGCTGGGAGCGCAGGTTGAAGGAGTGGAAGATCTCGCACATGGACATGGTCAGGAAGGCCATGGTCATGCCGTCGGGGGAAATGCCCCTGGGCATCTCGAAGAAGCCCACCTCGATGCTGTGACCGATGATATAGGCGGCGATGGTGATGGCGGTGACCAGGATGCCCTGGTAGGCGATGTCGAAGAACATGCCGCCGGCGAAGATGCCCTCCTTGGAATCCCGGGGAGGACGGCTCATGATGTCCTCCTCTGCCTCCTCCATGCCCAGAGCCAGGGCGGGGAAGCAGTCGGTGACCAGGTTGATGAACAGCAGGTGGACGGGATTGAGCAGGGTAAAGCCCATCAGGGTGGAGCAGAACACGCCCAGAACCTCGGACATGTTGGAGGCCAGCAGGAACTGGATGGCCTTGCGGATGTTGTCGTAGATCCGGCGACCCTCGCCAACGGCGGCGACGATGGTGGCGAAGTTGTCGTCAGCCAGAACCATGTCGGCAACGTTCTTGGTGACGTCGGTGCCGGTGATGCCCATGCCCACGCCGATGTCGGCGGTCTTGATGGAGGGGGCATCGTTGACGCCGTCGCCGGTCATGGCGGTGATGGCGCCGTTGTTCTTCCACGCGGTGACGATGCGGGTCTTGTGCTCAGGCTGAACGCGGGCGTAGACGCCGTACTTCTTGACTTCCTCGCAGATGCGGTCGTCGGGGATGCTGTTCAGTTCGGCACCGGTGATGGCCTCGGAGGCGTCGGTGATGATACCCAGCTCCTTGGCGATGGCCACGGCGGTGTCCTTGTGGTCGCCGGTGATCATGACAGCCCGGATGCCGGCGGAGCGGCACTCCTCAATGGCGGCCTTGACCTCGGGACGGACAGGGTCGATCATACCGGTCAGACCGATGAAGACCAGATCCTGCTCGAGGAACTCGGGAGAATTGTCGGCGGGCTTGGTATCCCAGTCCCGCTTGGCGGCGGCCAGAACGCGCAGGGCCTTGTCGGCCATGGCCTTGTTGGCGGCCATGATCTCGGCGCGCTTGCCCTCGGTCATGGGCTTGGACTCGCCGTTTTCATAGTACTTGGTGCAGCGGGCCAGAACCACGTCGGGGCCGCCCTTGGTGTACTGGACGTAGGTGCCGCCCAGATCGTGAACGGTGGACATCATCTTGCGGCCGGAGTCGAAGGGGGCCTCGTCCACGCGGGGGGTGACCTTCTCCATGTCCTGCTTCTTCAGGCCCACGGAGTAGGCGAAGTTGACCAGAGCGCACTCGGTGGGCTCGCCCTCGGCCTGATTGTTCTCGTTCAGGCTGGCGTCGGAGCACAGCGCCATGGCGGTGGCGATCAGCTCGGTCTCGCCGATGTGATCCACCACGGTCATCTTGTTCTGGGTCAGGGTGCCGGTCTTGTCGGAGCAGATGACCTGGGTGCAGCCCAGAGTCTCCACGGCGGTCAGGCGGCGGATGACAGCATTGCGCTGGGACATCTTGGTGACGCCGATGGACAGAACCACGGTGACGACGGTGGCCAGACCCTCAGGGATGGCGGCAACGGCCAGAGAAACGGCGACCATGAAGGTCTCCAGAATGACGCTCAGAGTATGGCCGGGAACAGCCAGCTCACCCCGGGCGACGAACAGATTGAATGCAAAAATGAACACGCAGATGCCCAGAACCAGCTTGGAGAGCATGGTGCCCAGCTCGTCGAGCTTGCGCTGCAGGGGCGTCTCCTCCTCGGCGGTGGCAGCCAGAGCGCCGGCGATCTTGCCCATCTCGGTCTCCATACCGGTGGTGGTGATGACGGCCTTGCCGCGGCCGTAGACCACGGTGGAGCCCATATAGCACATGTTCTTCCGGTCACCCAGAGGTACCTCGTCCTTGCCCTCGGCAACGCCCAGCGCCTCAAGCATCTTGTTGACGGGGACGGACTCGCCGGTCAGGGCGGCCTCCTCGATCTTCAGAGAGGCGTTCTCGATGATACGGCCGTCGGCGGGGACAGCGTCGCCGGCCTCGAGGACGACCACGTCGCCGGGAACCAGCTCATCGGAGTGCAGGACAGTCAGCTTGCCGTCCCTGAGGACTTTACAGGTGGCGGCTGTCATGGTCTGCAGGGCTTCAATGGCAGCCTCGGCCTTGCTCTCCTGAATGACGCCCAGAACAGCGTTCAGCAGAACGACGGCCAGAATGATGATGACCTCGGCCCACTCGTTCTCACCGGCCAGCATACCGGTCAGGGCAGAGACGCCTGCGGCGATCATCAGGATGATGAGCATGGGATCCTTCAGCTGCTCGATGAAACGCTGCAGCAGGGTGGGCTTTTCGGCTTCCTTGAGCTTGTTGGGGCCGTACTTCTCGAGGCGGGCTTTTGCCTCAGCAGTGGTCAGACCCTCCGCGCCCACGCCAAGGCCCTGCAAAACTTCTTCTGCGGACTGGGTGTAGGTTTTCTTCATGCGGGATTCTCCTTTTACATTATAATTAAGGGAGGAAACGACAAAATAAAAAAAGACCCATGCACAGTTTGCCTCTGTGCATGAGTCTCATTCTTTCAGCAATCCGGGCCAAAGGGCCGTATTGACGGAAAAGCGTCACGCAGATACCTCCGCGCGGAATTACTCCCTCATAACATGGTTTATTATACCATGCTTCGGGAAAAAATCAAGTAAAGAAATTGCAAATTAAATGAAGATTTTCTGTGAACAACCACCACGGGAAAGGCCCGTATTCCCAATTATTTCCTGCCATCCGGCATATTTTAGCCCCTTTCCCCGCCTCTGGGCCATCCGCAGAGCCCCTGCATCGGAGCCTTTAATTGATATCGGAATTCACAAGAAGTCCTTGCCAAAGCAAAGGCAATATGTTATAATCGACAAAGTAAAAAACAACTGAGGAAGGTATTATGAAAGATCTTCACATGCTGATCTGGCTCACCCAGACCGGTATTTCCGTGGCTGCCCCTCCCGTGGTGTTTCTGCTGGGCGCCATCTGGCTCCGGGATCGGTTCGGAGTCGGCGTCTGGTGCATCTGGCTGTCGCTGGTGCTCGGCATCCTCTGCGCCGTCAGCGGTCTGCGCCAGAGTCTGCAGCTGATGGATAAAATGGCAAAAAAGAACAGTCCGGAGGACCCCCCCGTCCCCGGCTTCAACGAACACACCTGACCCCGGAGGCGAACCCATGGATTCCCGTAACATCGTATTCAAAGAAACCGCGATCATCCTCGTCGGCGAGCTGATCTTCCTGCCCCTGATGCTGCTCATCTTCTTTCTGGCAGGGCATTTTGACCCCACCGTGGTCTACGGCGGCCTCGCCGGAGCGGTTCTGGCCGTTGTAAACTTCTTCGCCATGGCCATGAGCACCTCCGTCGCTGCTGACAAGGCCGCGCAGCAGGATGTCAAGGGCGGTCAGGCCACCATGCAGACCTCCTTCATTCTGCGCCAGCTCCTGCTCTTCGGCGCGCTGATCCTCTGCGCCAAGTCCGGCGTGATGAACCTTCTGGCCCTTGTGCTCCCCGTTCTTTTCGTACGTCCCATCATCACCATTGCGGAGTTCTTCCGTAAGAAAGGCGGTAAATAACCATGAACATGAGCGTTGACGGTGCATTTATCTATTTCACCCTCCCGATTTTCGGCGGCATCCCCATCACGCAGACCACCGTTTCTTCCCTGCTGGTCACCATTTTCCTCTGCACTGCCTCTGTGATGCTGGGCAAAAATCTGAAGAAGCGCCCCGACGGCGTGCAGGTCATGGTGGAAAAGGGCGTCATGATGCTGCAGAACATGGTGGTTGAATCCATGGGCGCCCACAACGTCCACTGGACTCCCTTCATCGGCACCATTTTCCTCAGCTCCATCTGCGGCTCCTTCATCGGTCTGACCGGCTTCCTCCGGTCCTCCACCGCTGACATCAGCTGTACCATGGTCTGGGCCATCATGGTCAGTGTCATCATCTGGTACAACAGCATCAAAAACAACGGCTTCGTGGGCTGGCTGAAGGGCTTTACCGAGCCCATCGTGGTCATGACCCCCATGAACATCGTCAGTGAGATCGCCCAGCCCGTGTCCATGGGCTTCCGTCACTTCGGCAACGTGGCCGGCGGCGGCGTCATCACCACCCTGATCTATACCGCCCTGAGTCTGGCCTCCGCAGCCGTGATGAATCTGATCACCGCCAGCGGCTGGGCCGTCAGCGTGGTACTGCTGGCTGCGGGCGCTGCGCTGCTGGTGCTGTGGAAGAAAAACGGCAAGCTGGTCCCCTTGATCTTCGGCATCATCTGCGCCGTCCTCGGCTTCTTCGGTCTGCTGGAGGTCACCGGTCTTCTGACCGGCGTGCCCATTCTGGCCTACGGCATCCCTGCAGTTCTCAGCTGCTACTTCGACCTGTTCTCCGGCTTCGTGCAGGCCTACGTCTTCACCCTGCTGACCATGGTCTATATCGCCGGCTCCCTGCCCGAGCCCGAAACCGCTCCGGCAGAGTAACCGTCCATCCCTTTGTCAACCATAAAAATTTATATATTATTATTTTTAGGAGGATTTTTTATGGAATTAGCATCTGCAATCGCAATCGCCGGTAAGGCTATCGGCGCAGGTCTGTGCATGGGCATCGGCGCCATCGGCCCCGGTGTCGGCGAAGGTAACGCCGTCGCCCACGCTCTGGACGGCATGGCCCGTCAGCCCGAGGCTGTCGGCACCCTGCGCTCCACCATGATCATGGGCTGTGCCATCGCCGAGACCACCGGCATTTACTCTCTGATCATCGCTTTCCTGATCCTGTTCCTGCTGTAATCCTGTTTTTGGAATCCACAGAAAGGAGCATCGCAAGTGTTTGAATCATTTCTGGGCGTAAACCCCTGGACTGCACTGTTTGTGCTGCTCAACACCCTCACCATCTTCTTCGTGGCGAAGAAATTTCTGTTTGTTCCCGTGATGAACATCATCGCGGAGCGGCAGAAGGAAATCGATGACATGTACTCCGACGCCGGCGAGGCCCGCGACAAGGCCCACGCGCTGGAAGCCGAGTACACCGCCAAGCTCTCCGACGCACTGGCCGAGAGCGACCGCATCGTCAAGGATGCCGTCGTCCGCGCCCAGCGCCGGGAGGAGGATATCCTCCGTCAGGCGGGCATTGAGGCTCAGGCCATCGTGGATAAAGCCGTGGCCGACGCCGCTCTGGAGAAGAAAAAGGCCATCAACGACGCCAAGGACGAGATCTCCGGCATCTCCATGGCCATCGCCGAGAAGGTGGTGGAGCGCCAGCTCACCGCCGACGACCAGCACAAGCTGATCGACCAGTTCATCGACAATCTGGGTGACGCACTATGACAGAAGCTGCCACCACTTACGGTCAGGCAATGTACGACCTGGCCAAGGAGGAGGGCCTTGAGAAGTCCCTACTCGCCGAGCTGACCGTGCTGGATCAGAGCTTTTCCGGTGAGCCCGACTTCATCCGGCTCCTCTCCTCCCCCAATATCCCCGTGGAAGAGCGCGTCCGCATTCTCGACGACAGCTTCCGGGGCAAGGTTCACCCCTATGTGCTGAATTTCCTGAAGGTTCTGACCGAAAAGGGTTACATGAAGCACTTTTCCGGCTGCTGCCAGATGTATAAGCAGCAGTACAATCTGGACAAGGGCATCGTGCCGGTGACTGCGTACACCGCTGTGCCTCTGTCCGACGAGCTGCGCCGGAAGCTCACCGCAAAGCTCTCCACCGTGACCGGCAAGACCATCGAGCTTGATTGCCGGATCGATCCGGAAACCTTGGGCGGTGTCCGGCTGGACTTCGACGGCAGGCAGATCGACGGAACCGTCCGCCGCCGTCTGGAGGACATCCGCAGTATCCTCAAGAACACCGTACTCTGATGAGAAAGCAGGGACACTATGGAATTAAGACCCGAAGAGATCACAAAAATCATTCGCAGTCAGATCAAGAACTACGAGAACAAGCTCCAGTCCAGCGAGACCGGCGTCGTCATCGTCGCCGGTGAC
>JAFWAZ010000185.1 GCA_017507425.1 Oscillospiraceae bacterium
TAGCTCCATTGCCCAGAGCGCCTATCGTATGGCAAACGACATCCGGCTTCTGCAGCATGACCGGCAACTGGAAGAACCCTTTGAAAAGAACCAGATCGGCTCCTCTGCCATGGCCTACAAGCGCAATCCCATGCGATCGGAGCGCATCTGCTCTCTGGCCCGCTATCTGATGGCGGATGCGGCAAATGCTCCCGTGACTGCTTCCGTGCAGTGGATGGAGCGCACACTGGATGATTCCGCCAACCGCCGCATTTCTATGCCGGAGGGTTTCCTCTGTGCCGATGCTATCCTGCGTCTTGCCAACAACGTGACCGGCGTGCTTGTGGTCAATGAAAAGGTCATAGATAAAACTGTGCGGGAATACCTGCCCTTCATTGCAACGGAAAATCTGATGATGGAGGCTGTCAAGCGGGGCGGCGACCGCCAGGAGCTTCACGAGATCATTCGCCGCTGCTCCCACGCCGCCACCGCAAGAATGAAGGAGGGCGAAGCCTGCGACCTGCTTCAGCGTTTGTCGGCAGAGCCTGCTTTTGGCATGACCGAAGAAGAACTCTGCGCCTTGCTACGACCGGAGGATTACATTGGTCGCTGCCCTGAACAGGTAGATGCGTTCCTTGCGAAAGTGAGACCTATGCTCGAAGGGGTCTCTGCTGCACCCGGTGACATTGAACTGTAAGGAGGTCCCCTATGGAGAAAGTGTTGATTCTGGATTTCGGCGGACAGTATAATCAGCTGATCGCCCGGCGGGTCCGCGAGTGCAATGTCTATTGTGAGGTGCACCCCTATACCATGCCCATGGAGGAGATTCGCGCGTTTTCACCCGTCGGCATCATCTTCACCGGAGGTCCCGGCAGCGTCTATGAAGCCGACTCGCCACAGGTCGACCCTGCCGTTTTTGAACTGGGCGTCCCTGTGCTGGGCATTTGCTATGGCTGCCAACTCCTTGCGCACAACCTCGGCGGTCAGGTAACTCCAGCACAGAATGATTCCGCCCGCGAGTACGGCAAAACCGAGACTTGGTATGATGTGTCCTGCCCCATTTTCAAGGGTTTGCCGGAGAAGGGCATCTCATGGATGAGCCATGGTGATTATATGGCGGAGGTGCCTGCCGGGTTTCAGCTGACTGCCCATTCCGCCGCGTGCCCCAACGTGGCCATTGCCGACGATACCCGTCGTTTCTATGGCGTACAGTTTCATCCGGAGGTAAATCATACCGAGCATGGCACACAGATGATCCGCAATTTTCTGTACGAAGTCTGCGAAGCCCGCCGTGACTGGACCATGGCAGATTACAAGAACACGGCGATCCGCCGGATTCGTGAAAAGGTGGGCAGCGGCAAGGTGCTGCTGGCGCTCAGCGGCGGAGTGGACAGTTCTGTTTGTGCGGCACTGTTGGCAGAAGCCATTGGCAGTCAGCTCACCTGCGTTTTTGTAGATCACGGTCTGATGCGCATGAATGAGGGCGACGAGGTTGAACAGGCTTTTTCCAAATGGAGCATGAACTTTATCAGGGTCAATGCTGAGAGCCGCTTCCTCTCGAAGCTGGCGGGAGAGTCAGAACCAGAGCGAAAACGTAAGATCATCGGCGAAGAATTCATCCGCGTCTTTGAGGAAGAAGCCAAAAAAATCGGTGCGGTGGACTATCTTGCCCAGGGCACCATATATCCCGATGTCATTGAGTCCGGAGCCGGCGCCGCTGCTGTCATCAAGAGCCACCACAATGTCGGCGGTCTGCCGGACTATGTGGACTTCAAAGAGATCATCGAGCCGCTGAATATGCTGTTCAAGGACGAAGTGCGGCAGCTGGGTCGGGAACTTGGTCTGCCGGAATATCTGGTCAGCCGCCAGCCCTTCCCCGGCCCCGGCCTTGCCATTCGCATCATCGGGGGTATTACGAAGGAGAAAGCCGATACCCTGCGGCAGGCAGATTTTATTTTCCGGGACGAGATCGACAAAGCCGGACAGGATAAATGCCTGAGCCAGTATTTTGCTGTCCTGACAAACACCCGCAGCGTCGGTGTCATGGGCGACGGCAGAACTTACGACTATACGCTGGCGCTCCGCGCTGTCACCACCGACGACTTCATGACCGCAGACTGGGCGCGTATTCCCTATGAGGTGCTGGACCGCATCTCTGTGCGTATCGTCAATGAGGTGCGTGGCATCAATCGCATCGTTTACGATATTACGAGCAAACCCCCGGCAACAGTGGAGTGGGA
>JAFWAZ010000186.1 GCA_017507425.1 Oscillospiraceae bacterium
CTCTTTCTCATATTATACTCCTCCAAAACGGCGGTTACGCCGGTGGTATTCCAAAATCGCTTTATCTAAGTCTGCGGGGGAAAAATCCGGCCACAGAACGTCCATGAACACATATTCCGAGTAGGCGGATTGCCACAAAAGGAAATTGCTCAGCCGCAGCTCGCCGCTGGGACGGATGACCAGCTCGGGGTCGGGCACACCGGCGGAGTACATATACTCGGAGAAACGCTCCTCGGTCAGATCCTCGGGGCTGCACTCCCCTGCCGCCGCCTTTTCTGCAAAAGCCTTGGCCGCACGGACGATCTCATCCCGTCCGCCGTAGTTCAGGCAGAAGTTCACCTGCACGTCATACTCGGCAGAAGCGGAGCTGGCCTGTGCGCAGAGCTCCTGCAGCTCCGGGCTCAGCCGGGTCAGGTCGCCGAAGAAGCAGAAGCGGACACGGTTCTTCTCCATGTCCCGCATGGCCTCCAGCAGATAGTTCTTCAGCAGCTTCATGATGCCGCCGACCTCCTCCTCGCTGCGCTTCCAGTTCTCGGTGGAGAAGGCATAGACCGTCAGATATTTGACGCCCAGCGCCCGGCAGTGGTTGGCGATGCGCCGGAAGGTCTCCGCGCCCGCCGCATGACCGGCGGTACGGGGCAAGCCCCGATTTTTCGCCCAGCGTCCGTTGCCGTCCATGATGATGGCAATGTGCCGGGGAGGTGCAAGCTGGGTCTCGGATTTTTTCTTTTCAAATAATGCCATTTTGATTATCACCTCATAGCAGGGAACGCCGTCCCCCGCGGTTGGTCAGACAAAATCACAAGGGGCGCAGCGCGCCCCTTGCTTGAACCATCATCAGATGGCCATCAGTTCCTTTTCCTTGGCTGCCAGGGCGGCGTCGACCTTCTTGACGTTCTTATCGAGCAGGTCCTGCAGATCCTTCTCGGCCTTCTTCTGGTCGTCCTCAGTGATCTCGCTGGCCTTCTTCAGCTTCTTGACATAGTCCATGCCGTCGCGGCGGATGTTGCGCATGGCGACCTTGGCTTCCTCGGCGTACTTCTTGACCTGCTTCACGAGATCCTTGCGGCGATCCTCGGTCAGCTGGGGGAAGGTCAGGCGAACCACACGGCCGTCGTTCTGGGGATTGATGCCCAGCTCGCTGGTCTGAATAGCCTTGCAGATGTCCTTCAGCAGCTTGGTGTCCCAGGGCTGGATGATCAGGGTGCGGGCGTCGGGAGAGGAGATGGTGGCAACGCCGTTCAGGGGCGTCTCAGAACCATAATACTCCACGGTGATGCGGTCGAGAACCTTTGCGTTGGCACGGCCGGCACGGACAGCGCCGAACTCCTCGTTCAGGTGCTCCAGAGCCTTCTCCATTCTTCTGCCGTATTCCTTAAAATCAACTGCCATTTTGTTTTCCTCCTAAAATGTTAATTGGTAACGGTGGTACCGATCTTCTCGCCCCGGACCACACGGATGATGCTGTTTTCCTCCTCAAGGCCGAAGCAGACCATGGGCATGTTGTTGTCCATGGCCAGAGCCATGGCGGTGACGTCGGTGGCCTTCAGCTTATCCTCCAGAACCTTTGCGTAGGTCAGCTCAGAGTAGCGGACGGCATTGGGATCCTTCTTGGGATCTGCAGAGTAGATGGCGTCCACGTTCTTGGCCATCAGAACCGCATCGGCCTCGATCTCCACACCGCGCAGGACAGCGCCGGTGTCGGTGGAGAAGTAGGGGTTGCCGGTACCGGCGGCGAAGAGGACGACCTTGCCCTCGTTCAGGTAGCGGTTGGCCAGATCCCGGGTAAAATACTCGGCGAACTTGTTCATCTCCACAGCGGTCAGCACCCGGGCATCCAGACCGTGCTGCTCCAGCACGTCCGCCACGGCAATGGCGTTCATGACGGTGGCCAGCATGCCCATGGAGTCGGCGTGGCTGCGCTGCATCTTGCCGCTGCCGTTCTTCACGCCGCGCCAGAAGTTGCCGCCGCCGATGACCAGACCCACCTGAACACCCAGTCCGACACATTCCTTGATCGCGGCTGCGACTTCGCCCATCTTCTTGAAATCAAGGCCGAAGCCGTCGCCCTGAGCGGTCTTCTCACCCAGCGCCTCGCCGCTGACCTTCAGCAGGATGCGCTTATACTTCAGTTCAGTCAAAACGGAATCACTCCTTTTTATATCTTCATATCCTCTCCTATTCTAATATAATTCAGCCGAATTGACAACCACTAAATTTCATTTCGGAGGGGATTTTTTCATATTTTCCCATGTATACAATCGGCTCCCCGCAATTTCCGCAGGGAGCCGTTGGGATCAGTTCTTTTTCAGGTAGAGTCGGGCTTCAAAAGGACGCAGGGTGCCGTTGATGGGGCTGTCTGCGTAGTTGCCCAGCTCCAGCATTCCGGCATTCTCCAGCACCTCGGCAGGGAACTCCACTTCATTGCCGGTGAAGTTGGCCGCCACGGTCAGAACCGCGTCCTCGCTGACCCGGCGGTAGGCGTAGACGTCCTCTCGGTCGAAGAGGATATCCTCGTAGCTGCCGTCGAGGATCACCTGCTCCCGCTTGCGCAGGGCGATGAGCCTGCGGTAGTGATTCAGCACGGAATCGGCCCGCTCCAGCTGCTCGGCGGCGTTGATCTGGGCGTAGTTGGGATTGACCTTCAGCCAGGGCTCGCCGGAGGTGAAGCCGGCGTTGCAGGAAGCGTCCCACTGCATGGGGGTGCGGCCGTTGTCCCGGCCCTTGGCATAGATGGAAGCGAGGATGCTCTCGTCGGAGTAGCCCGCAGCCCGACGCTCGGCGATCAGGTTGACCGTCTCAATGTCCCGGTACTCGTCGATGGCATAGCGGGTGTTGGTCATGCCCAACTCCTCGCCCTGATAGAGGTAGGGCGTGCCCTGCAGGCCGTAGAGGACCGTGGCAAACATCTTGGCGGACTGCTCCCGATAAACGCCGTCGTCGCCCCAGCGGGAGACGATGCGGGGCACATCGTGGTTGTTCCAGAACAGGCTGTTCCAGCCGCTGCCGTTGAGCTCGTGCTGCCATTTGCCGAAGACCCGCTTCAGGTCGGTGAGCTTCAGGCTGCCCACGTCCCACTTGGGCTGGCCGGGCAGCTGGTCGAGGACGATGTGCTCGAACTGGAAGACCATGCTCAGCTCGCTGCCGTCGGGATTGCTCCACTTCCGGGCGGTTTCAGGGGTGGCAGACCATGCCTCACCCACGGTGACCAGATCGGTGCCCCGGAAGACCCGCTCGCTCATCTCCTTAACGTAGGTATGGAGCATGGTGCCTTCGGCGGTGACCATTCTGTCGGGCTCCTTGGCGATCTGGTCGATGACGTCCAGACGGAAGCCGCCGGCGCCCTGATCGACCCACCACTGGAGCATATCATACAGGGCCTCCCGTACCTCGGGGTTGTCCCAGTTCAGATCGGGCTGCTTCACGGAGAACTGGTGCAGATAGTACTGCTGACATTCCTCCACCCACTCCCACGCGGAGCCGCCGAAGACGCTGCACATCTCATTGGGAGGGGTGCCGGGCTCCCCGTCCCGCCAGACGTACCAGTCGTGCTTGGGATTGTCCCGGCTCTGCTTGGCCTCGAGGAACCATGCGTGCTCATCGGAGGTATGGTTGAGAACCATGTCCATGATGATCTTGATGCCCCGGTTGTTTGCCTCCTTCAGCAGGACGCGCATGTCGTCCATGGTGCCGAAGGTGGGATCGATGTCCTGATAGTCGGAGATGTCGTAGCCGTTGTCATCCTGCGGGGATGCATACATGGGGGAGATCCAAACCGCGTCCACGCCCAGAGTCTGGATGTAATCCAGCTTACTGATGATGCCGGGAATATCGCCGATGCCATCGCCGTTGGTGTCGCAGAAGCTTCTGGGGTAGATCTGATAGATGACAGATTTCTTCCACCAATTGTTGTGATTGTTCAAAGCAAGATCCATCCTTATTTCTGAAATAGTTTACGCAGGGAACACTTCCCCCGTCGGTACATTGTTGCGCAGCTATCATACCCCATCCGCCCTCCCCTGTCAACAAAATTGCGTAACCGCTTCCGCAGAAAAAACAGGCGCATAAAAACCCCTTTTCCGCCATTTTTGACAGCCCTGCGAGGGAATTGTACAATCCTTGCACGGAAATATGCCCGCGGAGCCATCCGGAAAACGCTATGGCATTTTCCCCAAAGAAAACCGCGAATTTTTGTTGCAAAAGACGCTTCCATGGTTTATAATATGAGAATCTATAAACCTAAAACAAGAGAGGATGACAACCATGGCTGAAATTACCGAGAGCAAGAATTTCATCCACACCTTTATCGATGAGGACATCGCTGAGGGCGGCCAGTACGCCGGCCGTACGGTCCACACCCGTTTTCCCCCCGAGCCCAACGGCTACCTACACATCGGCCACTGCAAGGCCCTGACCATCGACTTCGGCACCGCCGAGAAGTACGGCGGCATCTGCAACCTGCGCATGGACGACACCAATCCCACCAAGGAGGACGTGGAGTTTGTCGACGCCATCAAGGAGGATATCCGCTGGCTGGGCTTCGACTGGGGCGACAACTTCTTCTACGGCTCCGACTACTTTGATAAGGACTACGAGTTCGCTGTGGAGCTGATCAAGAAGGGCCTCGCCTACGTCTGCGAGCTGACCCCCGAGCAGTTCAAGGAGTACCGCGGCGATGTGAACACCCCCGCCATCTCCCCCTACCGGGA
>JAFWAZ010000187.1 GCA_017507425.1 Oscillospiraceae bacterium
ATATACAGCAAGAGCTCTTTCATTGGGATTTCTCCTTTGCGGTATCTTACAGGACGCCAGCCTTCTTCAGCAGGCCGCGAACGGTGTCGGTGGGCTGAGCGCCGTTCTTGATCCAGTTCTGGGCCTTCTCCACGTCGATGGAAACGACAGCGGGGTTGGTCAGGGGGTTGTAGGTGCCGATTTCCTCGATGCAGCGACCGTCACGGGGGGAGCGGGCATCAGCGACAACAACACGATAGAAAGGAGCCTTCTTGGCGCCCATTCTTCTCAGTCTGATCTTAACCATGGTATTTTCACCTCCATAAAGTATCAATAATAGTCATTTCATATATCGCAAAGCAAATTGCTGTTACGAACCAACTTAGAAGCCCGGGAATCCGGGGAATCCGCCGCCGAAGCCCTTCATGCGCTTCATCTTCCGGGTCATGCCGGGGGAAGAGAACTGGCGGATCATCTTGCGCATCTGTTCAAAGGACTTCAGAAGCTTGTTGACCTCCTCGACCTTGACGCCGGCACCGGCGGCAATGCGCTTCTTGCGAGACGCACCGATGATCTCGGGGGTTTCCCGCTCCTTGGGCGTCATGGACAGGATGATGGCCTCCTGATGGGCCATGGCCTTATCGTCGAACTTGACACCCTTGAGGTTTGCGCCGCCGGGGATCTGGGCAAGGATGTCCTCCATGGAGCCCATGTTCTTCATCTGAACCATCTGGTCATAGAAGTCCTGCAGGGTGAAGCGGTTGGAGCGGAGCTTCTCCTCCATCTCTGCGGCCTTCTTGGCGTCGAAGGCCTTTTCCGCCTTCTCGATCAGGGAGAGCACATCGCCCATGCCGAGGATGCGGCTGGCCATCCGATCGGGATGGAACTGCTCGATGTCCTCCAGCTTTTCGCCCATGCCGGCGAACTTGATGGGCTTGCCGGTGATGGCCTTGACGGACAGGGCCGCGCCGCCTCTGGCGTCGCCGTCGAGCTTACTGAGCATGACGGAGTCGATATCCAGCCACTCGTTGAAGCTCTGGGCCGCGTTGACGGCGTCCTGACCGGTCATGGCGTCCACGACCAGCATGATCTCGTCGGGCTTGACGGTCTGCTTGATGTTCTTCAGCTCATTCATCAGGGCCTCGTCCACGTGCAGACGGCCGGCGGTATCGAGGAACACCATGTCATGGCCGCGCTGGCGGGCGTAAAGAACCGCTTCCTTTGCGGTCTGAACCGGATCCTGCGTACCCTTCTCAAAGACAGGGATACCCAGCTTCTCGCCGCAGACCTTCAGCTGGGTGATGGCTGCGGGACGGTAGATATCGCAGGCGACCAGCAGGGGGTTCTTGCCCTGACGCTTCATCAGACCGGCCAGCTTGGAGCCGTTGGTGGTCTTACCGGCGCCCTGAAGGCCGACCAGCATCACAACGGTGGGACCGTTGGGATTTGTGGTAATATGCTTTGCATCGGAGCCCATGAGCTTGGTGAGCTCCTCATTGACGATCTTGACGATCATCTGGGAGGGAGTCAGAGACTCCAGAACCTCGGTGTCCATACACCGGGCGGTAACGGACTTGATAAAGTCCTTGACGACCTTGTAGCTGACGTCCGCTTCCAGCAGCGCCATACGTATCTCGCGCATGGCCTCCTTGACGTCGGACTCCTTGATGCGGCCCTTGCCGCGCAGCTTTTTGAAGGTCGAGCTAATCTTTTCAGTTAAGCCTTCAAATGCCATATATTACTCCTCCAGTCCCCGGGCCGCGGAGATGATCTCCTGCGCCAAACGGGACACAGCGGTGTCGGAATGGTTACTGAGCTTCTGTGCCGCAGCGAGGATCGCCGCCGCCGCAGTGCGGCAGCTCTGGTCACGCTTGGCGCAGCCGGTCTTCTGCTCCATATTCCGCAGAAGTGCCTCGGTTCGGCTCAGATTGTCGTGAACGCCCTGACGGCTGATGCCTAGCTCCTCGCCGATTTCACCGAGGGACAGATCCTGATAGTAGCGAAGCTCGAAGCATTCGCGCTGACGGTCAGTCAGCAGATTGCCGTAGTAGTCATACAGCAAAATCAGTTCCAATGCATCCATGTGTTTCCTCCGTCAAGTATCACGGCTTGATACCTGAGGCATTATAGCATGCACCCATGGGCTTGTCAAGTGTTTTTCCGTTACACCGCAAAAATATTTTCTTGTTTTTTGTACATTTTTATTTTGCCAGATGGTACAGTCCGATGGCCAGCAGTCCCAGCAGCAAACTTGCACCGCCCACAAGCAGCACAAGCAGACCGGCCGACCAACCGCCGCCGATCGCAGCAGCAGCCATAAAGCCCGCCACGCTCAGCGTAGGCAGATACTTCAGAAATCTGTTTCTGACGTAGATACAGCAGAGGATCTGCGCGATGAAGACCACCAGTGCAGCCGTCCAGATCATGATTCTTCTCCCCTTTCCCAGACGGTGTGCCAGCTTTTCCCCTCCCCGCAGGGGAAGAATCCAAGCTTTTCATAGAGCCGGATGGCTCTGTGATTCGTGGACGCCACCTCCAGCGTCACCCGGTCAGAGTCCGCTGTCGTCATCAGCGTCCGCAGAACGATCTCACCCGCGCCCGGTCTGACCGCAGCAATGCAGCGCACTTCCGAGCCTTCCATCCAGCCGATGCCGAGCAGCTCCCCGCAATCGTGGATAAAGTAGGCGCCGCAGGAGGCGAGGATCTTCTTTTCGTCGAAAGCCGTCAGTGTCGCGGAGTTGTCCACCCCCGACATTCTTTCATTATATATGGCGCGCCATTTCGAAATAGTCTCCTCCGTCACCGGAAACAGATTTGCTCCGGGGTCTCCGTCATCCGTCCAAGTACCGGCCATGGGGATGATCCTGCAGTGCAGCGGCCACGCCTCCAGCTCCGGATGCCCCGATGCCAGAATCCGCTCCGCTCCGCACATCCGGCAGAAGCTGATGCACTCGTTCAAATGCGCCTGAAGTCCCGACCGCTGGACCGACTGAACGATGACATAGGCGGTCTGCGAGTAGGGGATCTCCTTGAGGATCAAGGTCGAAACACCCTCAGGCGTATCAAACACGGGAATATCCTTCAATCCAAATCACCTCATTTTAAAGTATATCACATCACACCACTGGTTGCAACAGCGGGATAAATATGATATAGTACCCACAAGAGGTGATCCCGATATGAAATGTCCCATCTGCGGAACGACAGTTCCCAACCTTGCCGAGCGATGCCCGGACTGCGGCTACCGATGCCACAGTGCTTCCGATCCCGCCCCCGCATCTCCCCCCAGACAGAACGACCGCCGCGGCTGTCCGGGCCGTCTGGGCTGCTGTTTCGGCGTTTTCGCCGCTATCTTCCTGATTTTCGGACTGCTGGGCCTGTCCATAACCGCTTTTATTCAATACGGAGACACCGTTGTTGTCCAACCGGAACCCGAGTATCCCACACAATCCATTCCCGCGGAGATAAAAGAGGCTCCCGAAGCCAGTGAGGACTGCTTCTCCATCCGCGGCGGTGCTGTGCAATTCCACATCGAAGCATGGGATGGCGGCAGAGTCCTCCGGATCCCCGACACCGTGGCCGGTGTGGAGGTCACCGCCCTCGCTCCCGGCTGCTTCCGGGATTGCGCCGAGCTGACCACCATCGTCCTGCCGGATTCCGTCACGGAGATCAGCCGTGACGCTTTCGCCGGCTGTACCAAGCTGCGGGGCCTGTATATCCCCGAGGGCTGCACTACCATCGATGCCGACGCCTTCGCCGGCTGCATCAGCATGGAGGCCATCTACATCCCCGGCACCATGGAGTCTGTCGCCTCCGGCGCCTTCGACGACTGTGCCGCCCTGCGGATGATCTTCTACCCCGGCGACTACGAAACATGGAACACCGTCTACAGCGACTTTATCACCCCCTTCACCGCCGTCATCTGTCCGGACGGAAGCTACCACCACGGCGTATCCTGAATATTCTCTCTCCGATACAAAGGAAAAGAGAACTCCGATTTTCTCTTTGGGAAATCTGTACAATTTTACCGGCATTATTTTCCATCTTCTTCCAGCACAATCCGCAATTTTGCCGCTAAGGTTTCGAAATTCCGAAAATTCCCCTTGCGTTTTCCAAAATTATGTGTATAATGTTTTCTGTTATCTCACTGAAAAGGAGGTTTGTTCTGTGAAGAAGATCATCTGCAAGAAGGAGTACGACACCGAGACCGCTACTTTGATCAAGAAGTGCACCTATGGCTATTTCGGCGATCCTGCCGGCTATGAGGAGTCCCTGTACCAGACTCCCGGCGGACTGTACTTCCTGTACTTCTGCGGCGGTGAGGCATCCGGCCATGCCGGCGAGGACATCGAGCGTCTGGCCAAGACCAAGGTTAAGGACTGGATGACTGCCCACGAGTAATCTCTCAGTACATACCAAGGGGACTGCGACCGCAGTCCCCTTTTTCTCCATAACAGGTATCTCACCATGAAAAAATTACCGATCCTACTGATTTTATTCTTGCTGCTCACCGGCTGCACACCCTCTGCTCCCGCGGACATCGCCGCCACCACCCTGCCGGTTTACCAATTCACCTGCCGCATCATCGAGGGCTCCGGCCTGACCGTGGAACGTCTCGTAACGGAAAGCGTGTCCTGTCTGCATGACTATACCCTGACCGTGAACCAGATGAGGGCCATCGAGGGCGCCGACACGGTCATCCTCTCCGGCGCAGGACTGGAGGAATTCCTCCAGGATGCGCTGGAGTCCGCCGACTCCGTCATCGACGCCTCCGCAGGCATCCCCCTTCTCGAGGGCGGCCACCATCACCACCACGGTGAGGAAGCACCTGAGGAGGAGCACCATCACGAGCACGATCCCCACATCTGGCTCTCCCCCCGGTGCGCCATGGAGCAGGCAAAGAACATCTGCGCCGGACTCTGCAGCCGCTATCCCGAGCACGCGGAGCTCTTCCGGGCCAATTTGGACGCCCTGCTTACGGATCTGGAGGCCCTGCAGGTCTACGGCGAAACCCAGCTTTCCGACCTGTCCCACAGGGAGGTCCTGACCTTTCACGACGGCTTTGCCTACCTCGCCCAGGAGTTCGGCATCGAGATCGTGGAAGCCATCGAGGAGGAATCCGGTGCCGAGGCATCCGCAAAGGAGCTGATCCACCTGATTGAGGAGGTCCGGCTCCATGACATCCCGGCCATTTTCGTGGAGGAGAACGGCTCCGGCTCCGCCGCCTCCATCATAGCCGCCGAAACCGGCGTGAAGGAGGGCGTGCTCTCCATGGCCATGTCCGGCGACGACTACTTTGCCGCCATGTACGCAAACATCGATTCTCTGAAGGAGGCGCTGAAATGATCAATCTCTTCCACAGCGGCGGCTGTCACGACAGCTGCTGCCTGAAAGTGCAGAACGTCTCCGTCAAAATCGGCGGCGACAGGATCCTCAGGAACGTGAACCTCCACGTCCACTGCGGACAGCTTGTGGCCCTGATCGGCCCAAACGGCGCAGGAAAATCCACCCTGCTCAACGCTCTGCTAGGTGAGCGGGAATTCGACGGCAACATCATCTTCTCCGTTCCCGGCTCCCGCCGGGCCAAGGCGAGAATCGGCTACGTGCCCCAGTCCCCCAATTTCGACCCCGGCGATCCCGTGTCCGTGACAGATCTGTTCTGCTGCTGCCTGAGCCGCCGCCCCGCCTTCCTCGGCTGCGGAAAGAGCGACCGGGAGCTGATCCTCGAATGTCTGGAGCGCGTCCACGGCGAAGATCTGATCGACAAGCGGGTCGGCACCCTCTCCGGCGGCGAGCTGCAGCGGGTGCTGCTGGCGCTGGCACTGGAACCCATGCCCAACATCCTGATCCTCGACGAGCCCCTCTCCGGCGTGGACATTGAGGGCCAAACCGGTCTGATGGATATGCTCGACGAGATCCGACGGGAATATGACCTGAGCATTCTCATGACCACCCACGATTTTTCCATGCTCAGCCGCTACGCCGACCGGGTCGTGCTGATCGACCACGAGGTCAAGTGTCAGGGTACATCCGCGGAAGTCCTCGAATCCGACGAATTCCGCCGGGCATTTCACATGAAGGAGGGCAAGTGATGGCAATTTGGTATACCCTCTGGGACGCGCTCCCCTTTGAGATGCTCCACTGGGACTTCATGAAAAACGCCCTGCTGGCCCTGCTGCTTCTGGCTCCCCTCTTCGGCCTGCTCTCCACCATGATCGTCACGGGCCGCATGAGCTTCTTCTCCGACGCACTGGGTCACTCGGCCTTCACGGGCATCGCCATCGGCTGCATCTGCGGTCTGGCTCCCACTGGCTTTGCCGTTGCATTCTCCGTGGCCTTTGCGCTGCTGTTTTCCTATGTCCGCAGCCGCAGCAATCAGGCGGCGGACACCCTCATCGGCGTCTTCTCCAGCACCGCCGTGGCGCTGGGCATCTTCATCGCCACCCTCGGCGGCGGCAGCTTCACCAAGTACAACAAGTACCTGATCGGCGACGTGCTCTCCGTGACCCCCGCCGAGATCGGACTGCTCGCCATCGTGCTGGTCAGCGTGGCCGTGTTCTGGGTGCTCTTCGGAAACCGGCTGGTGCTGGTGTCCGTTCACCCCCAGCTGGCCTCCTCCCGGGGGCTCAAGGTCAAAGCCACCCAGACCCTGTTCACCGTCTGCATCGCCGTGGTGGTAACACTGGCCATCAGCTGGGTGGGTCTTCTGATGCTCAATTCCCTGCTGGTGCTCCCGGCGGCATCCGCCCGAAATGTGTCGAAGAATCTGCGGCAGTACCACGGCTTCTCCGTCCTGTTCGCCCTGACGGCTTCCCTGCTGGGCCTTGTGATCTCCTATCACCTCGGCGCATCCACCGGTGCCGCCATCAGTCTGTGTCTCGCAGCCATCTTCGCGGTTTCTTTCATTTTGCGCAAAAAGGTTTCCTGAAACCCCGGATGCAACCGATAGTTGACACTGTTTTTCACCGAAATATCCGCTAACAAAAGCGTCCCGTTGGGACGCTTTTGCTGTTGCCAACGCTCTGCTGATGCAGTATAATGTAGAAAAAAAGGAGGTATTGCCATGAACAAGGAACTTTTCATCAGCGCCATCACCAAGGTCACACTGGGCATTGTCCTGATCGCGCTGCTCATTTTCCTCCCCGCCGGAACACTTCTGTACCCCAACGGCTGGCTGCTGATGGGCATTCTCTTCGTGCCCATGGTCATCGCCGGCTTCGTGATGATGGTCAAAAATCCCGATCTGCTCCGCAGCCGTCTGAAGGCGAAAGAGGTGCAGTCCGAGCAAAGCACCGTCATCAAACTCAGCGGTCTGATGTTCCTCGCAGGCTTCCTTCTGGCAGGCCTTGACTTCCGCTTCGGCTGGACGAAGCTCCCCGGCTGGGTGCCCTATGCCGGCGCTGCTGCATTTCTGATCGCCTATGCACTCTATGCCGAGGTGCTCCGGGAAAACACGTGGCTCTCCCGGGTCATCGAGGTACAGGAGGGCCAGCAGGTCGTTTCCACGGGCCTCTACGGCATCGTCCGGCATCCCATGTACAGCGCCACGCTGCTGCTGTTTCTGAGCATGCCCGTTGTCCTCGGCTCCATCCCCGCCTTTGTGATCTTTCTCGCCTACCCCGCCATCATCGTCAAGCGCATCAAAAACGAGGAGGAGGTTCTGAAGCAGGATCTCCCCGGCTACGCCGAATACCTCGAAAAAGTCCGCTGGCGGCTGATCCCGTTCATCTGGTAATAAAAAATGGCTGCTGACGCAGCCATTTTTTATTTACTTCTCTCCCCAACGCTTGTGGACCTTTTTCAGTTCCTCGGGGATGTTGATGTGCTGGGGACATGCCGCAGCGCAGGCGCCGCATTCGATGCAGCCGGACTGGTTTCGCTCCTTCAGAGCCCGGTACTCCTTCATGGCACGTACACCGTCGCCGTCCTGCTGGGCCCGGTTGAACATGGCGAAGATGTCGGGGATGGCTATGTCATTGGGGCAGACATTGCAGTAGCCGCAGGCGGTGCAGGGAACGGAGATGGTCTGGCGCATCTTATTGCCCGCCATCAGCATGGCATGAACCTCTTCCTCCGTGAGCATCCCGGCGTGGGCCCGGCCCGCGTATTCCATATTCTGCTCCACCTGCTCCGTTGTGCTCATGCCCGAGAGCACCACATTGACCTGCGGCATATTCCACAGGAAGTCCAGTGCACTCTCCACGGGGGACTTGGGCAGCAGCTTCGCCACCTCCTCGGGCACATTGGCCAGACCGCCGCCCCGCAGGGGCTCCATGATCACCACAGCCAGCCCCTTTTCGTGGGCGTCCTCCAGACCGGCGATGCCCGCCTGATAATTCACATCCATGTAGTTGAGCATGATCTGGCAGAAATCCCAGCCGTCGTAGGCATTGAGGATCCGGGTAAAGGACTCGTAGCTGTCGTGGAAGCTGAAGCCGATGTAGCGAATCTTGCCCTCTGCCTTTGCCTTTTCCATGTGGGCCAGAACATTGTACTTGACCACGTAATTCTCCCAGCGCTCGTCGCTGAGGGCGTGGAGCAGGTAGCAGTCGATGTGGTCGGTCTGCAGACGCTCCAGCTCCTCGTTGAGGATCCGCTCGAAGTCATCCTCGCACCCCAGCATGGATATGGGCATCTTGGTGGCCAGCGTCACCTTTTCCCGGTAGCCGTCCTGCAGGCACAGTCCCGTGACCCGCTCGCTGTCGCCGTAGGCATATGCGGTATCGACATAGCTCAGGCCGTTGTCAATGGCCTTGCGCAGCGTCCTGACGGCCCATTCCTCGTCAATGGAGCCGTCGGCTTTTTTCTGCAGTCGCATCATGCCGAAGCCGAGGATCGACGGGGTCAGGCCGGTGTTTCCGAATTTGCGATTTTCCATAATCAATCACCTCTGAGAAAAATCATATCAAAAAGCCGTTGCGATTGCAACGGCTTTTATGATTATTTCAGATCTCTTTTGATATCGTCGATCAGCTTCATGGCCTGATCGATGGACTCGATGGAGCAGATCTCCTTTTTATAGTAGGACGCATGGCTCACGCCCCGCAGGTACCACGCCAGATGCTTCCGGGCCTCCAGGCACGCAATTTTCTCACCCTTGTCCTGAAGCGCCAGCAGCACCTGCTGCCGCCCCAGCTCCATCCGCTGGCTCAGAGAGGGTCTGGGAGAAATCTCCTCCCCCCGCAGGGCCTGCCGGATCTCCGTGAACAGCCACGGATCGCCGAAGGCCGCCCGACCCACCATCAGGTAGTCCGCCCCCGTCCGGCGCAGACACTCCACGGCCTTGGGGCCGGAGACAATGTCGCCGTTTGCGATCAGGGGGATGGAAAGCTGCCGCTTGACCTTGCCGATGGTGTCCCAGTCGGCCACGCCGGTGTAGAGCATGCTTCTCGTTCTGCCGTGGACGGTGATGGCCGCGGCGCCGTTATCCTCCATCCGCTTGGTGAAGTCCAGCACATTGATGCTGCCCTTGTCCCAGCCCAGACGGCACTTGACCGTCACAGGAATGGAAAGTCTGTCGCTGACGGCTTTGACGATCTCGCCCGCCAGCTCCGGGCTCTTCATCAGGCCGCAGCCGTCGCCGTTGTTGGCAATTTTCGGCATGGGACAGCCCATGTTGATGTCGATGAAATCACAGCCGGAAATCTCCGCCGCCATGACGGCGGCCTCCGCCATAATAGCAGGGTCATTGCCGAAGATCTGCGCGCCGCAGATGCTGCCCTCGTTCTTTTTCAGCAGTCCCCTGCTCTTTTTATCCTGATACACCAGCGCCCGGGAGGAAACCATCTCCGTCACCGTCATGTCTGCGCCCAGCTCGGCGCACACGGTCCGAAACGCCAGATCCGTGACCCCCGCCATGGGAGCCAGCGCCAGCATACCGGGCACTTCCAAATTACCAATTCGCATATTCTCGCCTCCAGTTTGGGCTATTCTAGCACAAAAGGACGCTTCCTGTCAAATACAAGTATGTAGAGGACGGCCTTCGTGCCGTCCCCCCTGATCCGCACCGTATTTGGGGCGGCACACAGGCCGCCCCCTACAGAATCAACGACAGCAGCAGCCCGATCCCCGCCCCCGCCGCGCCCCACAGCGGGCCGTTATGGAGCCATTTCGCTTTGCGCTTGCCCGGTGCCTCCAGATACCGCTTCGCCTCTCTGAGCAGCGCCTCGTCGCTGACACCACCATTCTCCACAGCTCCCTCCTTCAGCAGAAAGATCGCCTGATCGAACAGCTTCTCCTCCGGCGCGTGGACCACGATGACCTGACGGGATGTTCCTTTCACCATTATAAAACCGCCTCCTTTGCTTGGGATTCTATCCCAACGGAGGCGGTTTTATACAATTATCCATTACTCCTGATCCTTTGGCCTCTTATACCGTCCCTGAGGCCCCCACTCCGGCAGGGGCAGTCTCTGCATTGCTCCAAAAATACGGTCCTTAAAATCGGGATAGCGGCCCTGCAGCTCGTAGACCAGCTCCTTGATCTCCTCCCGCTTGGTGTGCTTGTCGGCAGGGCAGCGGTTTTCGATGACGGGCAGCTGGAATCGCTGGGCAAAATTGTCCGCGGAGCGCTCGGTGATATAGAGCATGGGCCGGATCTGGATGACGCCCATCCGGTCGAGGTTCGTCACCGGCTGGAAGCAGGAGATGCGCCCCTCGTAGATCAGACTCATCACAAACGTCTCCACCGCGTCGTCGTAGTGGTGACCCAGCGCCAGCTTGTTCAGTCCCCGATCCTTCAGGGCCTGATTCAGCGCGCCCCGGCGCATCTTCGCGCACATGGAGCAGGGGTTCTTCTCCTTGCGGTAGTCAAAGATGATGGGGCCGATCTCGGTCTTGACCACAGTGTAGGGCACGTTCAATTCTTCGCACAGCTTCTCAATCCCGGTAAAATCCATCCCGAGGCCCATGTCGATGGTGATGGCCTCGATCTCAAACTTTTTGTTGTGATACCGGCGCAGCTCCGCCATCAGCTTCAGGAGCACCAGCGAATCCTTGCCGCCGGAGACACCGACCGCGATTTTATCACCGTCGCTGATCATATCGTAATCCTCCACACAACGGCGGAGCAGTCCCATTAACTTCTGCATGGTTTGGTTTTCTCCTTAAAAGACAAAAAATCGGATTTCAGAAAACGGGAGCATTCAAGAGCATTTTGAAGCATTTTAAAGTTTATCCCTATCCACATAAAATCCCGCAAAAAAGTGGTTGACAATTGAAATTGGTTATGATATAAAAGTCAAGCGTTCTGAAGCTATTGTACTTCGAATGCCTGAATTTGTCAAAATATTTTATCTTAATAGATGGAGGAACACACCATGACTTCTACCCTGGCTAAGAAGGAAACCGTGGCCCGTAAGTGGTATGTCATCGATGCTGCCGGCAAGCCCCTGGGCCGTACCGCTGTCATCGCTGCCAACCTGCTGCGCGGCAAGCACAAGGTCGACTTCACCCCCAATGTTGATTGCGGCGACTACGTCATCATCATCAACACCGACAAGGCTGTTCTGACCGGCAAGAAGGCCGAGCAGAAGAGCTACTACCGCGTCTCCGGCTGGATCGGCGGCCTGAAGGAGACCAAGGCCCGCATCATGATGGAGACCCGCTCCGACTACGCTATGCAGGTCGCTGTCAAGGGCATGCTGCCCAAGAACACTCTGGGCCGCAACTGCATGGGTCGTCTGCACCTGTACAAGGGTGCTGAGCACATCCATGCCGCTCAGAAGCCCGAAGCTTGGACCCAGGACTAATCGGAGGTAACGAATTATGTACGAGAGCAAGAGAAAGTATTTCTACGGCACCGGCCGCCGGAAGTCCTCCGTCGCCCGTGTCCGCGTTTACGAGAACGGCACCGGTAACATCACCATCAACGGCCGCGACATCGACAACTACTTCGGTCTGGACACCCTGAAGATGGTCGTCCGTCAGCCCCTGGTCTCCACCGACCTGCTGGGCAAGGTCGACGTTGTCGTCACCGTCTGCGGCGGCGGCGTCACCGGCCAGGCCGGCGCCATCCGTCACGGCATCTCCCGTGCCCTGCTGCTGGTCAACGGCGAGTTCCGTCCCACTCTGAAGGCCGCCGGCTTCCTGACCCGCGACCCCAGAATGAAGGAGAGAAAGAAGTACGGTCTGAAGGCCGCCCGTCGCGCTCCCCAGTTCAGCAAGAGATAAATTTTTGCGAACATCCAAGCCTGTATTCA
>JAFWAZ010000188.1 GCA_017507425.1 Oscillospiraceae bacterium
CCCCGCTTCCTACGGCATGACCGACACCATGGGCCGTATGCATGGTGACGCTCAGTTCGCAGGTTCCTCCTCCGTCCCCGCCCACGTCGAGATGATGGGCTTCCTGGGCGCAGGCAACAACCCCATGGTCGGCATGACCGTCTCCGTGGCCGTTGCTGTTGAGGAGTCCCTGAAGAAGTAATTCTTCTCCCCTAACCCACAGAATGCCCCTGATCGTCAGATCGGGGGCATTTTTCTGCGGCATCAGACGCGAATTGACATTGCCCCAAAAGGGCGGTATACTTTAATTATCCCCTGTTTTGAAAGGAGCTGTGACTTTGAACCCTTTGCACGAAGCATTTCTCGCCGTTCTCCGCTCCGCGCTGCGGGGGCAGCGCTTTGTCCCTGACCGGGAGCTGAACGGGGAGGAGTGGAACACCCTGCTGCGGATGGCATCGGAGCACAAGCTCCTGCCTCTGTTTTTTGAAGCCGCCCAGCCCCTCATGCCCCAGACCATCGCCGCGCCCCCGAAACAGCAGCTGCGCAGGCAGGTGATCCTGCAGACCGTGCGCACCAAGGAATTTCTGGAGCTGAACCGCCGGCTCCGGGCGGCGGGCCTCACGCCGCTGGTGGTCAAGGGCATCGTCTGCCGGGAGCTGTATCCCAAGCCCGACCATCGCCCCTCCGCCGACGAAGACGTGCTGATCCCCCCGGAGCAGCTTGAGCCTTGCCGCCGGATTCTGGAGGAGTTCGGCATGTCCACCGACGAAACAGACCCGGACGCCTATGAGTTCCCCTACCGCAGGGCGGGCAGCCCCCTGTACATCGAGCTCCACCGGAGCCTGTTCCCCCCGAAATCCGAGGCCTACGGCGATCTGAACGGGTATTTCGGCGATCCCTTCCGGCTGACCTCCGAGGTCGAGGTACAGGGCCAGCAGGTGCTGACCATGCACCCCACCGATCACATGGCCTACCTGATTTTCCACGCCTTCAAGCATTTTCTCCACTCGGGCTTCGGCATCCGGCAGGTCTGCGACATTCTCCTCTTCGCGGAGCGCTATGACGAATTCATCGACTGGGAATGGGTTCGGCTGAGCTGCCGCTCCATCCGGGCGGAGAAATTCGCCGCTGCCCTCTTCCGCATCGGCACAGAGCATCTGGGCTTCGCCCCCATTGAACCGTGGCAGGAGCTTTCCGTGGACGAGCTGCCCCTGCTGGCTGACGTCCTCGGGGCCGGTGTCTACGGCAGCGCAGACGCCGAACGGCTCCACAGCAGCGCCATCACGCTGGAGGCCGTGGCCTCCGAAAAGCAGGAGCGCCGGGCCAAAAATTCGGTGCTGCTGTCCCTCTTCCCCCCGGCCGGGAAAATGGAGGGCCGCTATCCGTGGCTGAAGGAGCGCCCATGGCTGCTGCCCGCCGCGTGGTTGGGCCGGATGGCGGGCTACCTCCGGAAGCGCCGGGACACCTCCGCCGCCGGCGCTTTGCAGGTGGGCACAGAGCGCATCGCCCTGCTGAAACAATATGACATTTTAAACTAGCACGAAAGGAGCATCCCCATGAAACGACTGATTTCCCTGATTCTGGCCCTGACGCTGGCCTTCGGCCTGATCCCCGGGGCGCTGGCCGCCGACGGCCCCGCCGTCAGCAGCAACATCGATGACCACTTCTACATCAACGCCGGACGCTTTTACCATCCCATCTACTCCAATCTCGCCTACGAAAACGGACAGTATGTCCGGGCCGAGGCCATCGGCAGCGAGCTGGTGGTGGAAACCTACGACCGGAATTTCAACTTCCTCTCCGGCAAATCCATCCCTCTGGAGCTGCCCGTCTTCGGCGGCGTCCGGATGGACACCGACTACAACTTTGTGGTGGTGGGTCAGGACAATCTGGAGGAGGACGACTCTGTGGAGGTCTTCCGGATCATCCGCTACACCAAGGATTGGGTAAAGGTGGACCACGCATCCCTCTTCGGCGCCAACACCTACATCCCCTTTGACGCCGGTTCCCTGCGCTTCGACCGCAGCGGCGACATCCTCTACATCCGCACCGCCCACGAGATGTATGATCACGGAGACGGTCTGCACCATCAGGCCAACGTGATGATCGCCCTGCGCATCAGCGACATGACCGTCACCGACGAGCTCACCGAGGTGCTGAACAGAAACTACGGCTACATCAGCCACTCCTTCAACCAGTTTGTCCGGGTGGATGGAGACACCCTGCTGGCGGTGGATCACGGCGATGCGCTGCCCCGCTCTGTGGTGCTCATCAAGTACGGCAGGAAGGCGGGCGAGGAGCAGTTCTACGGCAGAGTCAGCTATGTCAACGCCCTGCCCATCGCCGATTCCGCCTACCACTACAACGACACCGGCGTTTCCGTGGGCGGCTTTGAGTGCTCCAGCACCGACTATCTGATCGCAGGCAGCGCCTACGACATGAGCGAAACGGTGGATCTGATGTACGCCCACCGGAACATCTTCGTCACCGTCACCCCCAAGGATAATTTCACCGATGAGGGCACTGTGCTCCGCTGGATCACGAATTATTCCGAATCCGACGGCGTCGAGGTTTCCCCACCCCACTTGCTGAAGCTCTCCGCCGACCGGTTCTTCCTGATCTGGACCGAGGACGGCATCGCGAAGTACTGCTTCCTGAACGGCAGAGGCGAGCTGGAAGGCGAAATCACCACCCACGAGGGCGACCTGAGCGACTGCGTGCCCATTCTGGCCGGGGAGAATATCGTCTGGTATGTGACCGACCGCTCCGAGCCCGTCTTCCATAAGATCGAGCTGAACCCCCATGTCCACAGCTATGAGGCTGCGGTGACGGAGCCCACCTGTATGGATGGCGGCTTCACCACCTACACCTGCACCGAATGCGGCCATAGCTACACCGCCGACGAAACCGCCGCACTGGGCCACGACTGGGGCGAATGGGAAGCTGTCCAGTCCCCCACCTGCGCGGAAAACGGCACCGAGCAGCGCGCCTGCACCCGCTGCGGCGAGACGGAAAGCCGGACTTCCGATGCCCTGGGCCACCACTGGGAGTCCGTCGTCACCGCCCCGACCTGTACCGAACGGGGTTACACCACCCACACCTGCACCCGCTGCGGCGCCGCCACCGTGGACAGCTACACCGAGCCCACCGGTCATCAGGAGGTTCTGCTGGAGGCCAAGCCCGCCACCTGCACCGAGACGGGCCTGAACGAGGGTCTGATCTGCGGTGTCTGCGGCCTCGTCTTCAAGGCCCAGTCCGAGACGCCCGCTCTGGGCCACGATCTGGGAGAATACGAAGTCACCCAGCCCCAGAGCTGCGTGGAGGACGGCCTGAAGGAGGCCCACTGCAGCCGCTGCGACTATGTGGACGTTCAGGTGATCCCCGCCGACGGCAATCACAACTACTGCATCGAGGTGGAGGAATCCCGGGTGGAACCCACCTGCACCGTCGACGGCTCCGTTCAGATGAAGTGCGCCTGCGGCGAGATCTCCCCCACCCCCAAGATCCTCCACGCCATGGGCCACCACTGTCCCGAGTGGACGGTGGTCCGGGAGGCCACCTGTACCCGGTACGGCAGCATGGAAGCCCCCTGCGTCAACTGCGATGAGTTCGTGGATACCAAGGCCATCCCCATGCTGGGCCACCTGTGGGACGGGGGCACCGTCACCACCGAGCCCACCGATCTGACCGACGGCGTCATGACCTACACCTGCACCCGGGAGGGCTGCGGCGACACCTATACCGAGGTCATCCCCGCTCTGGGCCACACCCACACCCCCGAACGGGTGAACGCCGAGGAATGCACCTGCGTCTGGGACGGCTACACCGGCGATCTGATCTGCACCGGCTGCGGCATGGTTCTGGAGAAGGGACAGGTCATCGAGGCCCCCGGCCATGCCTATGGCCACTGGGAGCTGCTGGGCTATCCCAGCGCAGAAAGCTCCGGCTTCAAGCAGCAGATCTGCACCGTCTGCGGCGAGGGCACCTCCAGCGGCGTCATGTACCCCGAGGAGCCCCACGAGAACGGCTATGACATCGTCATTCTGGACTCCAAGTACAGCTACACCGACACCAACATCACCGCCGCCGTGGCCGGACACCACGTCTTCCTGGAGATCTCCCCCCGGGAGGGCTACTACGTGGAGGCCATCTACTACGGCTCTTCCAGCGAGGACGTCGTCATTGAGGAGCCCCGGTTCTACGGCGATTACCTGTATTTCACCATGCCCGAGGGTGATCTGTATGTGCAGATCGTCTGCCGCTCCATTCTCGATGACGGCCGGTTCCAGGATGTGGATCCCGAGAGCTTCTACTACGATCCCTTCCTCTGGGCGCTGGAGAACAACATCACCAACGGTCTGGACGCCAGCCATTTCGGCCCCACCGCTCCCTGCAACCGGGCTCAGGTCGTCACCTTCCTCTGGCGCGCCGCCGGCTGCCCCGAGCCCACCTCCACCGAGAATCCCTTCGTGGATGTGAAGCCGGGCGACTTCTTCCATAAGGCCGTCCTCTGGGCCGTGGAAAACGGCATCACCAACGGTTTGGACACCACCCACTTCGGCCCCACCGCCTCCTGCAACCGGGCTCAGGTGGTCACGTTCCTCTGGCGCACCATGGGCCGCCCCGGCTCCTACAGCGCGCGGACTCCCTTCACCGACGTGAAGGCCGGAGATTTCTATTACGAAGCCGTCCTCTGGGCGGTGGAAAACGGCGTCACCAACGGTCTGTCCGCCACGGAGTTCGGCGTCAATTCCGTCTGCAACCGGGCCCAGATCGTCACGTTCCTGTACCGTACCTTCGCATAAACCACTGTCAGCCGCCCCTTTCGGGGCGGCTGATTTTTTCGTATGAGTCGGATTTTGTCTGAAATCGGCGTTTTTTCAGTAAAGTTATTTACTAAATTCCTAGTAAATTTCTGTGCCTTGCTACACTTAGGATATCTTTTGATCCGAGGTGAGGGCAATGCGCACCATACAGGAAAAGCTCCGGGGACTCCGGGAGGACAACGATCTGACACAGGATCAGGTGGCCAAGGTGCTGGGCACTTCCCAGACCATGTACGCCCGCTACGAGCGCGGGGCCAACGAGCTGCCCGTCCGGCATCTGATCAGCCTGTGCCGGCTGTACAACATCTCCGCCGACTACTTTCTGGGCACCGAGCCCGATCCCCGTTTAAAGCGCGGTTCGGCGAAAAGAAACTGATTATCTCCCGGTTTTTCCCGATTCTTTGTGGATTTCTCTGTGTTTTTACATATTTACATTTTGGCCGTTTGGGGCTATAATAAGAGGGATACTGATCACATATCCGAGAGGTTTGCGTTATGTACCAAAAATACATCAAGCGGCTACTTGACATTGTGCTGTCGCTGGCGGGTATTGTGGCTCTGCTCTGGCTGCTGATTCTGATCAGCATTGCCATCAAGCTGGACTCCCCCGGCCCCGTTGTCTTCCGGCAGAAGCGGGTAGGCTGCGGCAAGCGCCACTTCTACATCTACAAATTCCGCACCATGTACACCGGTGCCCCCGTGGATACGCCCACCCATCTGCTCACCGATCCCACCCGGCACATCACCAGAGTCGGCAAATTCCTGCGGAAATCCTCGCTGGACGAGTTGCCTCAGCTGTTCAACATCCTCGCGGGTCATATGTCCGTCATCGGCCCCCGTCCGGCCCTGTGGAACCAGTATGACCTGATCGCCGAGCGGGACAGGTACGGCGCCAACGACGTCCGCCCCGGTCTGACCGGCTGGGCCCAGATCAACGGCCGGGATGAGCTGGAGATCGACGTGAAGGCCCGATTCGACGGCGAATACGTGCAGAATCTGAGCTTTGGCTTTGACCTCAAGTGCTTCCTCGGCACCATCACCGCAGTCCTGCGCAGCGACGGCGTTGTGGAGGGCCACAGCCAACTGCAGAACGAAGAATGACGAAACCGGTTCAGCGGCTGCTGAACCGGTTTTTAGCTTGTCGAAAAAGGCCTCCGGCCTTTTCCGCCAGTTTTTTGCAGTCTGCTGTGCCGGTTTTTTGCATAATATACAATCCCCGCCATCCATCTTCGTGCATGTCCACAATTTGCAGCAGGAATCGAAGATGCTATAATAGAGATACGCAGCCCTGCCCGGATTGGGCGGGGCTAATTTTTGTGCAAAGGAGTAATGAAAATGAAGAAAAGCATGAAAATGCTGGCATGGATGCTGTGCTTCATCATGGTTCTGGGCATGTTCCCCATGGTTCAGGCCGAGGAAGCTCCCGTCTACGCCAATGAGGACGACATCGTGGTCTACTACACCAACGACGTCCACACCTACATCGACGGCGCGCTGTCCTATGACAACCTCGCCGACCTGAAGGCCAAGACCGCCGAGCAGGCCGCCGGCGTTTTGCTGGTTGACGCCGGCGACGCCGTGCAGGGCACCGCCTACGGCTCCATGGACAAGGGCGAAACCATCGTCAAGCTGATGGAGGCCACCGGCTATGATCTGGCCACTCTGGGCAACCACGAGTTCGACTACGGCATGGAGCGGGCTCTGGAGATCGCTCAGGACGGCAAGATTCCCTACGTCTCCTGCAACTTCTACCATGAGCTCGACGGCGAAATCGGCGATAAGGTTCTGGATGCCTACAAGATCTTCGAGATCGCAGGCAAGAAGATCGCCTTCATCGGCATCACCACCCCCGAGTCCTTCACCAAGTCCACCCCCGCCTACTTCCAGGACGAGAACGGCAACTACATCTACGGCATCGGCGGCGGTGAGACCGGCTGGTGGCTGTACGCCTATGTGCAGGATGCCATCTACGCTGCCGAAAAGGCAGGTGCAGACTACATCATCGCTCTGGGCCATCTGGGCGACGACCCCGCCTCCCAGCCCTGGACGAGCGAGGAAGTCATCGCCAATGTCAAGGGTCTGGACGCCTTCATCGACGGCCACAGCCATTCCACCGTTGCCGGTAAGCTCGTCAAGGACGAGGACGGCAACGATGTTCTGCTGACCCAGACCGGCGAATACTTCGGCGCCATCGGCAAAATGGTCATCGCCGCCGACGGCACCATCACCACCTCTCTGATCACCGAGCACGCCGGCTCCGATGCCGACGTCAAGGCCATCAAGGACGCGTGGATGACCGAGATTGACACCAAGCTGGGCGAGGTCATCGGCTACACCGACGTTGTCTTCGACAACTACGACGCCACCGGCCGTCTGGTCCGCAAGGTTTCCACCAACACCGGCAACCTCGCCGCTGATGCCCTGTACTATCTGTTCGACAATATGGGCCTCGACGTTGACGTTGCCATCATGAACGGCGGCGGCGTCCGCAACAAGACCGTCACCGGCGAGATCTCCTACAAGACCGCCAAGGAGATCCACACCTTCGGCAACGTGGCCTGCCTGCAGACCATCACCGGCCAGCAGCTGCTGGACGCTCTGGAGTGGGGCGCAAAGGCCACCAATACCGCGGAGAACGGCGGCTTCCTGCACGTCTCCGGCATCACCTATGAGATCGACAACACCATCGAATCCACCGTGCAGATGGACGAGAAGGGCGTCTGGGCCGGCGGCCCCACCGGCGAGTACCGCGTCCGGAACGTCAAGATCTGGCAGGACGGCGCATACGTCGACCTCGACCTGAACGCTCAGTACAATCTGGCCGGCTACAACTACACCCTGCGCGATCTGGGCGACGGCTTCGCCATGTTTGACGGCGCCGTCAACGTCCTGGACTACGTCATGGAGGACTACATGGTTCTGGCCAACTACGTCAAGTCCTTCCCCGTGAACGAGAACGGCCTGCCCGAGATCCCTGCCGATGATCCCCGCTATGCATCCGTCTACGGCGACGGCCGCATCAAGCTGGTCAACCCCTTCTTCGATGTTCCCGCCGGTCAGTGGTACACCGATGCCGTCCTGTGGGCTGTTGACGAAGAGATCACCACCGGCGCCACCCCCGTTACCTTCAACCCCAACGGCGATCTGCTCCGCGCACAGGTGGTCACCATGCTGTGGCGTGCCGCCGGCGCGCCCGTGGTCGAGGCCGAAAATCCCTTCACCGATGTGAAGGAGTCTGACTTCTTCTACAACGCCGTCCTGTGGGCCGTTGACGAAGGCATCACCACCGGCACCTCCGAAACCGAGTTCTCCCCCTTCGGCATCACCAACCGTGCTCAGGCCGTCACCTTCCTGTACCGCTTCATGGGCGAGCCCGAGCTGGGCTTCGGCGGCGGCGACCTGCCCTTCTCCGATATGGTCGAGGGTGCCTTCTACGTTGTTCCCGTCCTTTGGGCCAATGAGTACGGCATCACCAACGGACTGGGCGACGGCACCTTCGGCATCAACGAAAACTGCAACCGCGCCCATATGGTCACCTTCCTGTACCGCGCTTCCCTGATTGAGGTTCCCGAGGAGCCCGCCAAGCCCACGTATCAGGTCTTCTTCAAGGACGACGGCAACGGTACTGTCACCTGCGATGTAAGCAGTGCCACCCCCGGCGATGAAATCCACTTCTTCGCCGTCCCCAACGAGGGCTACTACTTCTCCGAGTTCGTCCTGTTTGACCCCAATATGACCTTTGATGTCAGCACCATCGAGCTCTATGAGGGCGAACAGGAAAACGAGTACGTAGTCACGATGATCGACTACCCCCTGCTCGTCACCTGCAAGTTTGCACCCGTCCCCTGATCCCATAACCTTGGCCCCCGGCTTTCGCCGGGGGCCTTTTTTCTGGGCATTGTTTTTTATCAATCTTTTTCTTGCATTGTTCAGTTGAAAATGATAAAGTAGAACCATCTTTTTCGAAAGAAGGCCAATCCATGAAAAACATGAACTTCAAGCGCAAACTGCCCGTGCCCAAGGAGATCAAGGAGCAGTACCCCCTGACCGCCGCCCTCGCCGCCGTCAAGAACGGGCGGGACGCCCAGATCGCGGATATTTTCACCGGCAAGAGCGACCGGATGGCCCTGATCATCGGCCCCTGCTCCGCCGACCGGGAGGACGCGGTACTGGACTACTGCACCCGGCTGGCGGCGCTGCAGGAGCAGGTCAAGGACCGGCTCATCCTCATCCCCCGGGTCTACACCAACAAGCCCCGCACCACCGGCGAGGGCTACAAGGGCCTGCTCCACCAGCCCGACCCGGAGCGCTCCGAGGATATGCTGGAGGGCGTCATCACCATCCGGCGGCTGCACACCAGTGTGCTGGCGAACACCGGCCTCTCCACCGCCGACGAGATGCTCTACCCCGACAACTACCGCTATCTGTCGGATCTGCTGTCCTATGTGGCCGTGGGCGCCCGGAGTGTGGAAAATCAGGAGCACCGCCTGACCTCCTCGGGCATCGACATCCCCGTGGGCATGAAGAACCCCACCAGCGGCGACATCTCCGTCATGCTCAACTCCATCCTCGCCGCCCAGCGCAGCCACACCTTCATCTATCGGGGCTGGGAGGTGGAAACCACCGGCAATGACCTGTCCCACGCCATTTTGAGAGGTTATGTCAACCGACGCGGCGAGGCCATCCCCAACTACCACTATGAGGACATGGAGCACCTGTATCAGGCTTACATGGCCAAGGGCCTGAAAAACCCCGCCCTGATCGTGGACGCCAACCACTCCAACTCCGCCAAGAAGTACGCCGAGCAGCCCCGCATCTGCAAGGAAGTCCTCCACGCCTGCCGCCATTCGGAGCACATCCGTGGTCTGGTCAAGGGCTTCATGATCGAAAGCTATCTGGAGCCCGGCGCCCAGAAGATCGGCGAGCACATCTACGGAAAATCCATCACCGACCCCTGCATCGGCTGGAACGAAACCGAGCGGCTGGTCAAGGATATCGCAGAACTGATTTGACGCAAAGCGGGGCCCGAATGCGGAACCGTAAATACAATTTTCTGAGAGGCTGTTGGAGTTGCAAATTCTTTGTACTCTATGAGTAAATCATCCGGAGGTTACAATATGTCGACGAAACATGCACGGATTCCCCTTTTGATTCTGGCTGCATTGCTGATAATCTTGGCAGGATGCTCCAGTCCGTATCGCGGAAGATATACCTATGACGTTTCCCTGATCTCAGAGGTATCCTTTGTGTCGGTCGATTCTGACGGAACGATTGTAACAGTGGAATCTCTGGAGTCCGATCAGTATGCTTCCTTTTTTCTCAGCCTTTCCCAGCTGCAGCGCCATAAATACTGGAATGATCCAATCGATGTTGTAGAAGGTTCGGCGATTCTTATCACTTTTCAGGACGGAAATTACCACCTGATCAATCACCACTGCACCATTCGCGCTATAGACGGAAAAGCGGAGGATACTTTGGAGTTTTACGGTTATGAAGACTTCATTGAGCTTTGGGAACAGTATTGCAGCCATGATTACATACTGCCGTAAAAGGGCAGCCTTATGTCCGCAGAAAAAGAACACCCACCTTGCAGGTGGGTGTTCTTTGAGCTTGTCAAAAAAGTACCCGTAGGGGCGACCACTGGTCGCCCGCTGATTTTGCTCCGGCAAAATCAGTCGCCGCAAGGCGAAAAAACAGTGATTTCCCTTCGGAAAATCCGAAAATCAAGGATTTTCGGCGGGCGAGCAATGCTCGCCCCTACGTTGTCCATCGAAATACAAGTTCTTTGACAGTCTGAAAGAACACCCACCTTGCAGGTGGGTGTTCTTTTTGGCGGAGACGGTGGGATTCGAACCCACGTGCGGTTGCCCGCTAACTGATTTCGAGTCAGCCCCGTTATGACCACTTCGATACGTCTCCATAACAGGTTGATTATAACAGCACTCCGCGGAAAAAGCAATCATTTTCTTGACGGCTTCACGTTGATATCCGGGCGGATGTCGCCCTCAATAGGGCCGTGCTTTTCCTCGAAGGCCCGGATGTCCTCCCGGATCAGCACCAGAATGTGGCTGTTGACGCTGCGGCCCTCGTAATCTGCCACAAAGCCCAGTTTTTCCAGCATCTCCTCTTCAATTCGGATGGATACGCTCTTGACTGCCATAAACACACCTCATTTGAATATATTGTGTGTTTATTTTATATTTATCATATGGTATAATGGCACAAATAGATATACTGTATATCTACTATATTCAGGAGGTAACCATATGCAATACACACCCGACGAGCGCGCCCGGAAGCTGTGGGCACTGGCAGAAAACGAACCCGAATGCGCCGCGCTCCAAAAGGAGATGCTGGAATATCAGGAAAAGCTGGCAGGCATCTCCGACAAGATCCCCTTTAAGTTGGGCAAATACCTCTGGGCCTGCCCCACGGCGATTCAGCTTTACTACGGCCGGGTCATTGAGCTGGCGCTGCAGGAAATGCGGTTTCCGGAGGAAAGCCAGTCAAATCCGTAATGTAAGCATCGTCATGCAAAGCCCCCGGCCATTTGGCCGGGGGCTTCCAGTGTGTCAAAAAAGGCCGGATTTCAACCCGTAGGGGACGGCGTCCTCGACGTCCCGTCGGTAGAATCTCGCGTTATTTTGAGGATTTCGGCGAATTCGCAACATTTTCGAGCGGGTCGTCCGGGAGGCCGACCCCTACATATAGGTTCTTTGACAGCCTGAAAGCCCCCGGCCAAATGGCCGGGGGCTTCGGTCATTCTGCGTCAACGAGGACAAAGTCGGGCTCCTCGGCGGTGGGCTCGGGGTTGGGCTCTTCTTCCTTGGGCTCCTCCGCGGGGACGTCCACGTTGGTGACGTTGCGGCGCTCCCGGAGCGCTTCAATGCGCTTCAGAGCGGCGTCGATCTTGGCCACCTCGTCGGTGAAATCGGGCTTCTCGCCTTTTTTCAGGGCCTGATAGCACAGCTTGCCCAGATCCTTGTAGCAGTCGCTGAGCTTCTGCTTCTCGGCGGCCACATTCACCTCGTTGGCCACATTGCCTGCGGCCCGCTTGGCGGCGGCTCCCAGCTTGTCAAACAATTCATGCATCTTCGTTTCCTCCTTCGTCGGTTTCGGTTTCTTTTTCTGCCACCCGGTGGACGAACAGGGTCTTGGCCGGGGGCTTGATGATGAAATAGGCCAGCACTGCGGCGGCGGTCAGGCAGCTTACCGCAGCAAGCACCTGACTGACCCGCAGTTCGGTGCCGGGGATATACAGGCTGTCGGTGCGCAGGCCCTCGATGAAGGCCCGGCCCAGACCGTACCAGACCACATAGCCCAGCGCGATCTGACCGTCGTACTCCCGCTTCTTCGACAGGAAGTGCAGGATCACGAAGCCCAGCGCATTCCAGACAGACTCATACAAAAAGGTGGGATGGTGATAGGTGACCGTGCCGGTGAAGCTGTCCAGCAGGCCCATCCGCAGGAAGGAATCCGTCTCGGCGCCGAAAGCCTCCCGGTTGAAGAAGTTGCCCCAGCGGCCGATGGACTGGCCGATCAGGAAGCCCAGCGAAACCAGATCCAGCGCGGCGCCCAAAGAGAGCTTTTTGATCCTGCAGAACACGATGATGCCCGCCACGGCGCCCAGCACGCCGCCGTAGATGGCGATGCCGCCCTTCCAGATGTAGAGGACGGAGATGGGATCGCCGGCGTAGAGCTCCCACTGGAAGATGCAGTAGTAGGCCCGGGCGCAGATCACGGCGAAGGGCGTCACCCAGAGCACGCCGTCGAGGATGTGGTCCTCCGTCAGGCCGAACTGCTTGGCCCGGCGCATGGCGTACAGCGCCGCCAGCAGCAGTCCCAGACCGATGACAATGCCGTACATGTGCACCGTCAGGGATCCGATGGAGAAGGCCCGCACCGGATTGATGTCGATGCCCAGCGACGGGAAGGAAATGTTGGTATAGCGATACATAGACGCGCTCCTTTCGTTGTTTCCGTTATCTGCGGCGGGGGTCGATGACGGCAAGGCTGCACTTCTCCGCGCGGATGTTGTCGGCCAGATACCGCTGCACCTCTTCGGCACGCACGTCCTCAAAGAGGGTGGGGAAATCGAAGTAGTCGTAGCCGTCCATGTGGTAGGCGCAGAGCCGGAAGCAGGTGCTGTCGAAGCTGGTGAGGCCCTTGAACCGGCCGCCGAGGAAGCTGCGCTTGATGCGTTCAAACGCGGTCCGGTCAAGGCCGTTTTCCGCGAGGAATTTTGCTTCGTTGAGGATGCAGTTTCGAACCTCCTCGGGATCCTTGGAGTCGCCGCCGCAGGTGATGACCGCCGTGCCGGTGCCGAAGGACTCTCCACCGCCAAAGGAGGCGTCGATGAGCCCGTCCTCATAGAGCCACTGGTACAGCTGGCTGGACTGGCCGAAGAGCATCTCCGCCGCGATTCCCGCGATGAGCTCCTGCCGGGCCTGCTCCCGTCCTCCGGCGGGGGGCGGGCACTTGAAGGCCAGCTGGAAGGTGGTCATGGCCACGTCCATCTCCCGGCGGGACAGGGGGCTCACGGCGGTTTCCGGCTCCGCAGGGCCGAGGTCGGGGACGGCGATGCTGCTGCGCTCCTTGGGGAGCACCTCCCCGGCGATGGCGGCAACCGCCTCCGCGTCCACGTCACCCACCACGCACAGCACCATGTTGGCCGGATGGTAAAAGGCCCGGTGGCAATCGTAGAGGGTCTGGGGGGTGATGTCCTGAATGGACTCCACGCTGCCCGCAATGGGCACCCGGATGGGATGACTCTGATACAGGCCCGCGTTCATGTCCTCCATCACCGCCGAATCGGCGGAGTCGGCGTACATGAGGATCTCCTGCGCGATGATGCCCCGCTCCTTTTCCACACTCTCCTCGGTGAAATAGGGAGTGGACACGAATTCCAGCAGCAGCCGCAGGGCGGGCTCGAAATTCTCGGTGCAGGAGAAATAATAGGCGGTCAGGTCATAGGTGGTGAATGCATTGGGGCTGGCACCCAGTGCGGCGAATTCCTCGGTCACATCCCGGCCGGGCAGGTCGAACATCTTGTGCTCGAGGTAGTGGGCCACGCCGGCGGGAGTGGAATAACGGACGCCGTCCAAGGTAAAGTCCGTATGGATGGAGCCGTAATTGGTCATAAAATAGGCGATCTTCCGGGTAAAACCGGGCTTGGGCACCACCAGAACGGTCAGGCCGTTGTCGAGGGTCTTGCGGCAGACCGTTTCATCCAGTCGGGGGTAGTATGTCTTCTTCATTTTGCCTCCCCTTTCAGGAAAAATACGGTGTGCAGCTTCACGGTCTTGGCACAGCGGGCCACATCGGCGGCGGTGACGGCCCGGATGGCGTCGGCATAACCGTCGAGATCATAGGGCATTCCCGCAATGGAGGCGGTGCCGTAGAAATTCTCCAGCGCGCCGGGGCCGTCGGGGGTGGCGCGCAGACCGGAGATGATGCCGTTTTTCGCCGCGGCCAGCTCCGCATCGGTGATCTGCCCCTCGGCGGTCAGCCGAAGCTGGCGCAGGATCTCCGCCTTGGCGGTGTCGTAGTTGGCTTCATCGATGCCCGAGGACACGGTGAGGACGCCCTTGGAGCCGTAGTAGCCGGAGCCGGCGTAGTAGCAAAGGGACAGCTTCTCCCGGACGTTGACGAAGAGCTTGCTGGTCATGCCCGCGCCGTAGAGGGCGTTGAAGACCTGCATGGCGGCAAAGTCGGGATGGCGGTTGGTGATCGGCGTGACAAAGCCCATGGAAAGCTTGCCCTGATTGATGTCCATGGTTTCGCTGAACTCTCTGGGCTCTGCGGTCAGGTTCAGGGCCGTCTGGGCGGGCAGGGCCATGGGTTCCAGAGCCACCGCCTCTGCCAGCGGGCGCAGATACCCGGCAACCGTTCCGGCGTCGGCGGAGCCCACATAGAATATTTCCACGGGGCTGGTGCGCAGCACCGTGAGATAATGCGCATAGAGCATTTCGGCGGTGATGGCCTCCACGTCCTCCTTCTCGCCCCGCAAGGACAGGGCGAAGCTGTCGCCGGCGCACATGGCCCGGATCATCCGGGCGGCGGCATAGGCGCGCTTGTCGTTGAGCTCGGATTCGATGTCCGCGATGAGGTTGATTTTCTCGCTCTCCACGTATTCCGGGTCGAAGCACCCGTTCACCAGCTTGGGCTCCAGCAGAATCTCCCGCACCAGATCGATGCCGGGCTGCAGGACGGCGTCGCCCGCCATGGCGAAGCGATCCTCCAGACAGCTGAAAAACAGGCCGACGGTCTGGATGTTGCCGATGCGGCGCATGAGGGGGGACACACTGGCGCCGTAGAGCTCGTCCGTACGGGTGGTGATGGCGCACAGATCGGGGTTCTGTTCCGTGCCCCGGAGCAGCACGGAGCACAGCAGCGCGTTCAGCGCCGCCTCCTCCCGGCATAATTTACGCTGGAACTGGACAGACAGCACCGCGGTCTTGAACCGCTTGTCCGGATAATGGCGCAGGATCACGCCGGGGGTCAGTTGTATCGTTTGGATCATGGTTTCTCCTTGCTTCGGATAAAAAATCATTTTTGTCGTTCCATTATAGCGCACTTCCCCGAAAATGGGAAGATGTTCAGAAAAATTTAATGTCCGGGTGGTTGCCAGAACGCCCGGTTTGCGGTAGAATAGGCATATCCTAAAATAGGAGCAGTATGACTATGGATTATTTGGAAGTAACCGTACAGACCGCGTCGGCGGGGATCGAGGCCGTGGCCTCCGCCCTGACCGCAGGCGGCTTTGACAGTCTGGTCGTGGAGGATCAGGCGGAATATGAGAATTTTCTGGAGGACAACCGGGCCTACTGGGACTACATCGACGAGGAATTTCAAGCCGAGCTGCAGGGCTTGAGCCGCATCAAGCTCTACCTGGAGGTGGACGGCACCGAGCAAACCCAGCTGAAAAAGTTGGGCAAAGTCCTCGATGCCCTGAAAAAGCGCAGCCCCGGAAAGAACCTTGGCACGCTGGAGGTCACCTCCTCCCTGCTGCCCGAAACCAATTGGGAGGAGAGCTGGAAGGACAGCTATCCGCCCCAGAGCGTCGGCGAGAAGCTCATCGTCGTCCCCTGTTGGAATCCCGAAGCGGAGGGCCGCATCCCGGTGATCCTCGATCCCGGCCTGACCTTCGGCACCGGCGCCCACCCCTCCACCCAGATGTGCATGGAGTTCATGGAGGAGCTGGTGCAGGAAAACATGGACGTCATCGACCTCGGCTCCGGCAGCGGCATCCTCTCCATCGCGGCCCTGCGCCTCGGCGCCAAGACCGCCGTGGGTGTGGACATTGACCCCAAGGCCGAGGACATCGCCCGGGAGAACGCCGCCTATAACGGCTTCGGCACCGACCGCTTCGATGCCGTCACCGGCAACGTCACCGAGGATCACGCTCTGATGAACAAGCTCAGCGCCAAGCACTATGACCTCGTCTTCGTCAACATCGTGGCCGACGTCATCATCGGCCTCGCTCCGGTGCTGCGGCACTTCATGGACGACAATACCCGGGTCATCTGCTCCGGCATTCTGGACGTCCGGGAGGAAGAAGTCCACGCCGCCCTGAAAGCAGCGGGTCTGACCATACTCGCCACCCGGGCCAAGGAGGACTGGCGGGCGCTGGTGGCCGGCAGGGGGGAAACGGTATGAAGCTGAAAGCACCCAATCTCACATGGCGTACCAAAAAACGGCTGAAGACATTCTTCGTCATCCTCGGCACCGCCGTCGCCGCCGCTGCGCTGATCTGGCTGTGCTGGGTCATCTGGCTGGGCCGGTTCGTGGTCTATGCCCGGGACGGCGTCCGGCTGGACTTCGACTGGGTCACCCCCGGCAGCTATGTCACCGCCGTGGAGCCCACGGAGCGCCCCGTGACCATTCTCTACGACGACGGCAGCAGCACCACCATCGTGGAGCGCAGCAAGGAGCTGGAGGCGATCACCGGCGCCTACATCACCGCCGACATGCTCACCGGCGACCTCGCTGAGGTGGAAAAGGTCATCAAGGAGCAGCCCAAGGGCACCGCCATCATGCTGGAGCTCAAATCCGCCTCCGGCAGTTTCTACTACAAGACCGTCAACGGCAAGGTCAACTCCAAGGTGGACGAGGACGCCATGGAGGCGCTCATCGCCTATCTGACCAAGGCAGACTACTACACCGTCGCCTGCGTCCCCGCCTTCCGGGATCGGGCCTTCGGTCTGGAAAACACCTCCTACGGCATCCACCACTCCTCCGGCGGCTATCTCTGGGCCGGCAGCGACAAGTGCTACTGGCTGGACCCCGCCAAGAACGGCACCCGGGCTCACCTGATCTCCATTGCATCGGAGCTGCGGGATCTGGGCTTCGACGAGGTTCTGTTCACCGATTTCTGCTTCCCCCCCACCGAGGACATCCTCTACGAGGGCGACAAGCTCACCGCTCTGAATGACGCCGCCCAGCATCTGGTCTACAACCTCGCCACCGAGGAGTTCTGCGTCAGCTTCCTGTGCCGGGAGGAGGGCTTTGTCCTCCCCGAGGGCCGCACCCGGCTCTATCTGGACGGCGTGGACGCCTCCATGGCCCAGAGCGTGGCCTCCGGCCTGACCGTTCCCGATATCAAGATCAATCTGGTCTACCTCACCGAGGTCAACGACACCCGCTTCGATGCCTTCAGCGTCCTGCGGCCCCTGCCCATGGGCGTGGGCCAGCTCCCGCCGGTGGATACCCAGCCCACGGAGCCCCCCGCTGACACACCTGAGGAATAACAAAAAAGAGTCATCCGAAAGGATGACTCTTTTTTTGCATATCTGATCGTGTAAGTAAAACATTTTGGACTTGACTGTCAAAATGCCATGGCGCAGCCCCAATCGCTTCCCCTGGGGGTGGTGCTCCGCGCAGCGAATCCAGAATCCAATGATTGCCGGGGGCAATCACACCACAATTCTCAGCTGTCGCCGCCGTAGGCGGTGACTGAAGAGGAATGCGGGCGGGAAGGTTGAAGCGATTTCCGTTTTTCAGGCGTATTCCGGACTTTCAGATTTCGCCGTTCCTCTTCCGACCTCGCTTCGCTCGGCCACCTTCCCCCCG
>JAFWAZ010000189.1 GCA_017507425.1 Oscillospiraceae bacterium
GACGGCACTGCCTGCCACATCCGCAAGTCCACCGCCATCCTGGATGCTCTGCACAAACAGCTGGGCCTGACCGATGGCAAGCACACCACCGATGATCGCCTGTTTACAGTAGAAACCGTGTCCTGTCTGGGTGCCTGCGGTCTGGCTCCCACCATGATGGTCAATGAGCAGGTTTATCCCTCCATGACCCCTGAGAAGGCACTGGCTGTGATCGCGGAACTGAGAGGTAAAGGCTGATGATCAATACTGTTGAAAAGCTCAATGAGGTTCGGCAGTCTGCTGTTGCCGACCTGAACCGGTATAGCTGCCGCGTGCTGGTCTGCTCCGGTACCGGCTGTATCGCCACCGGCTCCAACAAGATCCATGAGATCTTTGAAGAAATCGTCAAGGACGCCCCCGGCGTCGAACTGGTCTTCTCCCCCTGCGGCGGCCACGACGACGAGAAGGTCGTCGGCGTCAAGAAGACCGGCTGTCAGGGATTCTGTGAGCTGGGCCCCCTGGTCCGCATCCAGAAGAACGGCAGAACCATCCAGTATGTCAAGGTGCAGCCCGAAGACTGTCAGGAGATCTTCGATTCCAGCGTCATCGGCGACGAGGTCATCGAGCGGCTGCTGTATCACAAGGGCGAGGAAGCCTATGTCCAGCCCGACGAGATCCCCTTCATCGCAAAGCAGACCCGGATCGTTCTGGAGAACTGCGGCAAGTTCGACGCCGAGTCTCTGGACGAGTATCTGGCCGCAGGCGGCTTCGAAGCCCTGCGCAAGGCCATGTTCGAGCTGGGCCGGGACGGCGTCATCGACGAAGTCGACAAGTCCGGTCTCCGCGGCCGCGGCGGCGGCGGCTTCCCCGCCGGCAAGAAGTGGAAGCAGGTCGCCCGGCAGAAAGAGCTGGAGCGCTTCGTCGTCTGTAACGGTGACGAGGGCGACCCCGGTGCCTTCATGGACGGCTCCGTCATGGAAGGCGACCCCTTCAAGCTCATCGAAGGCATGATGATCGCAGGCTACGCCTGCCGTGCCGAGAACGGCTACATCTACGTCCGCGCCGAGTACCCCATGTCCGTCGCCCGTCTGCGCAATGCCATTGCACAGCTGGAGGAGCGCGGCCTGCTGGGCAACAACATCCTCGGCACCGACTTCAATTTCCATCTGCACATCAACCGCGGCGCCGGCGCATTCGTCTGCGGCGAGGGCTCTGCCCTGACTGCCTCCATCGAGGGCAACCGCGGTATGCCCCGTACCAAGCCCCCCAGAACCGTTGAGAAGGGCCTGTGGGAGAAGCCCACTGTCCTGAACAACGTCGAGACCTACGCCAACGTGCCCAAGATCATCCTCGAGGGCGCCGAGTGGTTCCGCTCCATCGGCACCGAGGGCTCCCCCGGCTGCAAGACCTTCTCCCTGACCGGCGCCATCGAGAACACCGGCCTGATCGAAGTCCCCATGGGCTCCACCCTCCGCCAGATCATCTTCGACATCGGCGGCGGCCTGAAAAACGGTGCCGAATTCAAGGCCGTTCAGATCGGCGGTCCCTCCGGCGGCTGTCTGACGGAAAAGCATCTGGACGAGCC
>JAFWAZ010000190.1 GCA_017507425.1 Oscillospiraceae bacterium
ATTCTTCTGGTCTCCCAGGCGTCCTGATACCAGACGTCCAGGTAGATGAAGTCCATGTTGTGCTCGTGGGTAGCGGCATCGGCCTTCACCAGCTCCAGCAGCTCCTCACGGGTGACCTCGGTGACGCCGTCGCCGTTGGTCAGGATGCCCTGGGAGTCCTTGACGTACTCCTTCTCATCCCAATCCAGGCTCAGGAAGTCGGTCTCGTTGATGCGGTCGTACAGCTGCACGAAGCGCTTCAGACGGGCGTCGGAAGACAGATCCCACAGCTTGTTGATGACCACGGACTGGTCCAGCCAGCCCCAGCCGTTGCCGTTGCGGTTGCCGGTGGGACCGGAGATCATGGTCTCGTTGAAGGAACGGGCCTCAGGATAGGCCTCCTGTGCATTGACGTGGATACCGATCTCGGCATTGTAGTCATGGGCGATCTCCAGCAGCTTCTGGAAATCCTCGATGCCGCCCAGACGCTCAGCCACGTCGGCGTACTCGGAGTTGGCGGAGTCGTGACCCTCGTTGCCGTAGCCCTTCAGCAGCAGAGCCTGAGGCAGTCCGTCGGTTGCCAGATAGACCTTCTTCAGGTTGTCGGCATTGACGAGGAAGGGGTTGGGGGCGGCGGACTCGAAGTTCATGACGATACGGTAGTTGACCATATCCTTCACGGCTTCGTAGCCCTGTGCGGTGTGCATGACCTCGCGGAATGCGATGGCGCCGTCGTTCCAGTCCATATCGCCGTCGCCGTTCAGGTCGTCCTCAGCAATGGCGACCTTGATGCAGGGCAGCTCGGAAACGGGATACTCGTAATAGTAGGCGGAAGCCTGACCGGTGGCGTCACCGGACTCGTAGTACCAGACAGCGCTGGTCAGGCTGATGGTGTCGGCGCCGTTGATGCGCTCGACGCGCTTGTCGCCCTCGCGCTCGGAGTTGGAGTCGATACCTGCGGACAGCTTGCCGTTGGTCAGGAAAGCATACAGGTAGCCGTCCTCGTTGGAGGGAACGAAGCCATTGTCAAAGGTGATGTAGGTGTCAGCCTTGGCAGTGGTGGTGGTGGACAGCTGAGCACCGGCGAAGACGGACTCCTCCTCGGAGGCGTCAACGGACAGGATGTTCAGATGGGGGATGTCGATGGTGGCGATCCGGGCGCAGCCTTCTGCCTTCTGGATTTCAGTGACCTCCCAAGTCAGGTTCTTGCCCTCGACCTTGATGGCAACGGTCATATCCAGATCGATATTGCCGCTCTGAACGCGCAGATCGTAGGACTTGGAAGCGCCGTCGTTCTTGGTGTCCAGCACGGTGGGCACGATGGCGGTGCCGTTGATGACGATCTCATTCAGAGCAGTCTCGTTGCCACGGAAGAAGTCGCCGTCGGACTTCATGACGTAGCGGGCGACCAGGGGGAAGTCCTTGCCCACGTAGACGGTCATGTCGTCGGACTCGATGGTGTCGTAGCCGCTCAGATCCAGATCAGCCTTGGCCTCCAGAACTGCATCGAACACGTTCATCTCGATGTTCTCGACGGTGACGGTGTTGGAGTAGGCCTGATAGCCGGGCTTGCTGACGGAGAAGGAATAGGTGCCAACCTGAATGCCCTCGAAGGCATACTTACCGGCCTCATCCGTCTCGGCGGCGTAGTTGCCCACGCGGACGGTGGCACCGGCCACAGCCTTGCCGGCGGTGTCGGTGACGGTACCGGAGACGGGAGCCATGGCAGTCTCGATGACTTCCACGGTCTGGCCGCTGCGCTCGCAGCACCAGCGCCATGCATCATCCATGCAGTCGGCGCCGTCGTAGGTGAAGTCGGCAAACTCGATGTGCGCGTTTGCGCCCTTGGCCATGACACCGAAGCGGCCCAGATCACCGTAGATTTCGGTGTTGGAATTGGCCATGTTCTTCAGGGTCTGGTTGGTGGCATAGGCGGTGGTGCCGTTGACGGTAACGGCCAGCGTCTCGTTGGACAGGGAGATGGTGATATTGAACTCCTCTCCCTCGGCCACATCGGGCAGACCGGAAATGCCGGGATAGCTCTCGGAGCCATTCCAACGGTACTGATAATACCAGCCGCTGGAGGGATCCTTACCGATGTACAGCCAGTTGCTGTCATCGATGTAGCTGTAGAAGATACCCCAGTTGTTGTTGGGCTTCAGGGCAAGGGAGATGGTGCCTCCGCTTACCATGGTCTTGTCCCCGTCCAGATAGAACAGGGGGCCGTTGCCACTGCTGTAGTTGTGGCCGCCGGCGTTGCTGGCTCCGCCCGTCAGGGAGAACCACTTTCTGCCGCCTGCTGCGCTGACGCTGATCCCGCCGAAACAGCTCAGGACCATGACAGCCGCCAGAATCAGGCTCAGAATTCTGCTGGTGCTTTTCTTCATGTTTTTTCCTCCTTATTGATTTGGGCCGCACACGCTCCTACTGCGTATGTGCACGCATCTATCTTACCATTGATTTTGCTGTAAATCAATCCCGCCGCGGCCTTATTTTTTGTGGTTTTTGAATAGACCCATCCCAAAAAGTCCCCCGATGCGCGGGGCATCGGGGGATCCCGTACTTCAAAAGCCTCGCAGAGTTTGCTGCATCAGCAGCAAATAAAAAACAAAATCATTTTCTGTCGGGGCGTGTACCTGACAGAAAATACTCCTCAGGCTGCAAGTGTGCGAGTTGTGCGCCTTTGGCGCACAGGGCGTGCACGCAGCAGACTGCAAAAAAACGGACGGAAAAGGCCGGAGGCCTTTTCCGCCAAGCAAAATCCCCTGATGCACGGGGCATCAGGGGATCCTTTGCTATTCGTTTTTCTCCCAGCCGGCGTAGAGGGTCATGTCCGTTTCGACGGTCTGCTCCTCCACATTCCACAGCACATAGCAGGCCGAGTCGGTATACCAGCCGGTGAAGGTATATCCCTCCCGGGTGGGCGGCTCCGGAACCTCCAGCAGCTCGCCGTACATCTGATTCTGCGCCGGCACATCGGTGCCGCCCTTGGAATCAAAGGTGATGGTAAAGCCGGGATTGCGCATCTCTAGGGCCACGACAAACAGGATGACCGCAATGCAGACCACGATGACGCAGTCCAGTGCCTTCACGGAGATCTTCACATGCCGGTACAGGCCCCGGAACGGCGGGATCTTCTCTTCCTGGGATTCGGGGGTAACGCGGGGTTCTTCCATTACTTCTTGACCAGATACTTACGCATATCCAGAGCGACAGCGCAGAGGATGATGGCGCCCTTGATGATGTACAGGCTGGAGGAATCGACGCCCAGCATGGTCAGAGCGATGAAGATGATACGCAGGATCACGACACCCAGAACGATGCCGCTGATCTTACCGGTGCCGCCGACGAAGGAAACGCCGCCGATGACACAGGCTGCGATGGCGTCACACTCGTAGTTCAGGCCGGTACCTGCGGCGATGGAGCCTGCGCGGTAGCCCTCAACGAAGCCGGAGTAGCCGTACATGGCGCCGGCCAGCGTGTGAACCAGAACGGTGGTCCAGAAGACGTTGACGCCGGAGACCTTGGCTGCCTCAGCGTTGGAACCGACGGCGAACATGTTCTTGCCGAAGGTGGTCTTGTTCCAGACGAACCACATGACTGCAACCAGAATGATGGCGTACAGCACGTACATGGGGATACGGGTGTTGCCCATGCGGAACAGCTCGCCGCCGACGAACTCCTTGTACTGATCGCTCAGACCGGAGATGGGCTGGCCGTTGTTGCCGTTCAGGGCGAAGAACCACAGGATGACACCGTAGGTGATCAGCTGGGTGGACAGGGTGACGATGAAGGGGTGCAGGCTGAACTTGGCCACGAAGAAGCCGTTGACCAGACCGATGAAAGCGCCGACAGCGATGACAGCCAGCAGGGAGACGAAGATCCAGAAGGGAGTGACCTCGGGCAGACCGGTGAGGATCTTGTTGGCGAAGTCGGTCTTCTGCAGCAGAGCGCCGGTCAGGGCGGCGGTCAGGCCGGCAACACGGCCGGCGGACAGGTCGGTACCGGTCAGGACGATACAGCCTGCGATACCCAGTGCCATGGGCAGGTAAGCGGCCACCTGAACCAGCAGGTTGCCCAGAGAGCCCATAGAGACGAAATTGGGCTGCTGGATGGCGGTGTAGATACAGAACACCAGCATCACGATGTAAAGCGCGTTGTTCAGAATGGTATCGATTACGGTGCGGCGCTTATCCTTTGCGTCCATTGCCTTGAATTCATCGGCAGCACGCTTCAGGTTTGCTACGGGATTAGCCATTGTTTATTTCCTCCTTATACATACTTGGCGGCCAGAGTCATGATCTCTTCCTGAGTGGTGTTTCTGGCATCCACCTCGCCGGCCAGACGGCCGCCGGACATGACCAGGATCCGGTCGCAGACACCCAGCAGCTCCGGCATTTCGGAGGAGACCATGATGACGGTCTTGCCCTTGTTTGCCAGATCGATGATCAGCTGGTAGATCTCATACTTTGCACCGACGTCGATGCCGCGGGTGGGCTCGTCCAGAAGCAGAACCTCGGGCTCGGTCAGCAGCCAGCGGCCGATGATGACCTTCTGCTGGTTACCGCCGGAGAGGCTGCGGATCTTGGTCTCCTGAGAGGGAGTCTTGGTGTGCATGGCGTCGATGTAGTGCTGGGTATCCTCCCGCTGGGTCTTTTCGTTCAGATAGACACCGAAACGCAGATGGCGCTTCAGGCTGGAGATGACGGTATTCTCCCGGATGCTCAGGCAGCCGAAGATGCCGGTGGCGCGGCGCTCCTCGGTCAGCAGGGCGAAGCCGTTCTTGATGGACTCGCCGGGATCCCGGTTGAAGCAGGGCTGGCCGTCCAGAGAGATGATGCCGTCCTTGCGGGTGCGCAGACCGAAGATGGACTCCAGCGTCTCGGTACGTCCGGAGCTGTCCAGACCGGCCATACCCACGATCTCGCCCCGGCGGGCGGTGAAGGAAACGTCCCGCAGCTGGTTGTACATACCGGTCAGATGCTCCACCTGCAGGTAGACGTCGCCGGGCACATTGGTCTTGGGCGGGAACTGGTTGGTGAGCTCACGGCCGACCATCAGACGGATGATGTCGGCCATCTCCAGATCTTCGGCCCGCTCGGTGGCGATCCACTGACCGTCGCGCATGATGGTGATGTAGTCGGAGATCCGCTTGATCTCCGCCATCTTGTGGGAGATGTAAATGATGCCCACGCCCCGGTCACGGAGCATGTTGATGATCTTGAAGAGGTGCTCGACCTCCTCCTCGTTCAGAGAAGAGGTGGGCTCGTCGAAGACGATGACCTTGGAATTGTAGGAAACTGCCTTGGCGATCTCAACCATCTGGCGCTGGGAAACGGGCATGGTGCTCATGATCCGGTGGGGATCCACGTTGATGCCCAGCTCCTCAAAGACAGCCATGGTGTCCTTGTACATCTTCTTCTCGTTGACGGCGATGCCGCCGATGGTGGGATAACGGCCCAGCCAGAGGTTGTCCATGACGCTGCGCTTCAGCGCCTGATTCAGCTCCTGGTGCACCATTGCCACGCCGTTGTCAAGAGCTTCCTTAGAGCTCTTGAAATCGATCTCCTTACCCTCCAGATAGATATGGCCCTTGTCCTTGTTGTACATGCCGAACAGGCACTTCATCAAGGTGGACTTACCGGCGCCGTTCTCGCCCATCAGTGCGTGGACGGTACCCTTGTGGACGGTCAGAGAAACGTTGTCCAGTGCCTTGACACCGGGGAAAGACTTGCTGATGTCAACCATTTGCAGGAGAACATCCTGTCCCATATTTTGTTCCTCCCTTACTGAATATTTCCGCGAACACGCGATAGAGAACGGCCAACCCTGCCTCAAGCGACGCAATTCTCGCCGTTCTCTACCGAGAGAACGCTGAATCTCGAATGAAAAGGGGGCAGCTGCCGCCGGAACGACAGCTGCCCGGAATTATACTGTGATTCGCTTATTCGCCGGTGTAGGGAGCGTAAGCAACGTACAGCTTGGCGGAGCAATCGGAAGCGATGGTGAAGCGCTCGTCGGACAGGCCGGCCAGAGCATCGACGGGAGCCTTGCCCTCGGCGATAGCCTTGACGGACTGGCAGATAGCAGCAGCCATGCCCTCGGCATCCTGCTTGACAGTGCCGGTCATGGCGCCGTCAGCGATCAGAACCTTGGCGTTCTCGGTGGCGTCAACACCGAAGACGGGAACCACGTGGCCGTCGTTGATGTTGTAGCCGGCAGCCTGCAGAGAAGCGACAACGCCCTCAGCCATGCCGTCGTTGTTGCAGATGACCAGCTCGATCATGTTGCCGTTGGCCTCGTTGTAGGAAACCAGGTTGGTGTCCATGTACTCCTTGGCAGCCTTGGCGGACCAGGCGCCCTCGGTGTCGACCTGATACTTGTCAGCGTTGCCAGCGTCGAAGTACTCCAGAGCGGGCTTGCCGGCAGCGGTCAGGACAGCGTCGGCGTCCTCAACGCCGAACTGGGTGCGGTAGATAGCCTCAACATTGCCCTCCTGGCCCTTGAACATGGCGTAGGAGATGACGCCGTCGCCGTTCAGGTCGATGGTGTCGTAGTTGGCCAGGACGTAGTCGCCGACCATCTTGCCCTGCATGTGGCCAGCCTCGGGGGCGTCGGTGCCGATGAAGCAGGCGGTAGCATTCTCAGACAGGAAGGTGACATCGGAGCCGTCGGTGCCGATGGCGCGGTTGAAGAAGATGACGGGGATATCGCCGGCAGCCTCAACGATGGACTTGGCGGTGTCGGGGTCACCGGAGGTGACGACGTTGACGACCAGCAGGTTGGAGCCTGCGGAGATAGCGGTGTTGATCTGGTCCAGCTGCTTGGACTGGTCACCGGCTGCGAACTGGTTGTCGTACTCGACACCGGCAGCTTCCAGCTCCTTGTTCAGAGCGTCACGGACAGAGCTCAGGTAAACGTCGGACTCGTCGTACCAGAAGACGGAGACCTTGGTAGCAGCGGTCTTGTCGCCGCCCTCGGGAGCGGGGGTGCCGCAAGCGACCATGCTCAGGACCATGATCAGGGCCAGAGCGATTGCGAGAATCTTTTTCATTTGGTTTTTTCCTCCTTAAATAGTCGAGGTGCACAATACCTCGTGCCCCAAATATAGCATATTCAAGTCATATTGTAAAGAAGTGCTTTTATTTTTTATAGTTTTGTACAAACCGTGAACAAGCGGATTGTGTATATTCGATAGCTGCCATTCTTTTACAAATCAGCCCTGCAGCAGGAAGCAGCTGGTATAGGCCATCTTGTCTGCGCCGTAATAATACTGCAGGCCGTTGGCCCTGCAAACCTCCAGCACCACCATGCCGTAGGCCTCCATGGAGGAGATCATCTTCTCCGGAAAACGGCAGGGCTCATCCGGATAGGTGCATTTGGCGCAGACGGTACAGCATCCGGCGCCCAGCGCCAGCACCGGTGTTCCCGCTTCCCGCAGGGCCTGATACATCTGATTTACATGGTCTTTGTGGTCGGCTTCGATCTCCATCATGGCTTCAAAATCAAAGCCGTCCTCAATGTCGCCGCAGGTCTGGACCAGAATGCCGCGGCTGCAGGCTTTCAGCCGGGCGCTGCACTGCTCCAGCGTGCCGCAGCCGGGCGGGCAGCTCCAGCGTTTGCCGTACTGGCCGCAGGAATTGACGGCGCACATATCCCGAACCTCCGGCTTCAGCTCTACGGTGGCGGCGTCCAGCTCCGCCCATGCGGAAAAGCCCGCCTCTTCAGCCATTTTTGCAAGCTGTTCGTATGTCATGCTTCTTCCTCCTCACAAAATTCCAGCGAATCCACATAGCAGTCCTGAAACCCGGGCAGGCTTGCCAGCTCCAGAAATTCCGTTCCCGCCGCCAGACGCCTGCTGTATTCAAATTCCGCCCGGCTGAGGGCACAGAGCTTGGCGCCCTCGCCGGCGGCGTTGCCGATGGGTACGATCCGATCCAGCAGCACCGGCGGGATCATGCCGATCCGGCAGGCGGAAGCCGGATCCATATAGTTGCCGAAGGCGCCCGCCAGATACACCCGGCGGATGTCCGCCGTCTGCACGCCCATGGTTTCCGCCAGCAGCTCGATGCCCGCGCGGATGGCGGCCTTGGCCAGCTGCACCTCCCGGACATCCTTCTGGGTCAGCGTCACGTTGTCGCAGAGCCGGTAGGCCCCGCCCTCCAGCCGTCCGGATTCGTCGATGATCTCCCGATCCAGAAGCACCGCCACCAGATCCAGAAGTCCCGAGCCGCACAGGCCCCTCGGCGGTGCGTCGGCGATGGTGTGGTATACGATCTCTCCGTCCTGAACGGCCACATGATCCACCGCGCCCTCGGCACCCCGCATGCCGCAGGAGATCCTCGCCCCCTCAAAGGCGGGGCCGGCGGCGGTGGAGCAGGCGATCCGGCGGTTTTTGTCTCCCAGCACCATTTCGCCGTTGGTTCCGATGTCGATGAGCAGGCTCAGCTCCTCCAGCCGGTCGAACCGGACAGCCGCCATGCAGCCCACCGTATCGCCCCCCACGAAGCCGGCGATGTTGGGCAGGATCCGGGCGCCGTTTTTCTCGATCGCTTTGAAAACCGCGGGCATATAGGGGGGCGTCACCAGAGGCCCCGGATCGATGCCCAGCAGCAGGTGGTGCATGGCCGTATTGCCCACGACGGACGATGCGGTGATCCGCTCCGGCGGTATCCCCGCTTTCCGGGCGGCTTCTGCCGTCAGCTCCTCCATGGCGCCGCGGACGCAGGCGGCCATGGCATCGCCTCCCCCGTCCAGCACATGCTGGATCCGGGAGATCACATCGGCGCCGTACCGGCTCTGGGGATTGATGCAGCTGCTCCGGGCCAGAAGTGCGCCGGTATGGCCGTCCAGCAGATAGGCCACCAACGTGGTGGTGCCCACGTCGAAGGCCATCGCATAGTCATCCGTCCCGTCCGGCTGCAGCTGGTTCTGGATACCGCCGGTCAGGATCTTGTGCTGTTCCTGATCTGCGGTACGGACGGTCATATTTCGGTCAACGGGGGTCTGGCAGGCCAGAACCTCCCGCCCCTCCAGCATCACACGGCATTTTCCGCAGGTGCCCTTGCCGCCGCAGGGAGCGTCGGGACGGAGCCCCGCCAGAATCTGCGCCTGAAGCACATTACAGCCCGCTTTCACTGGGACCGTTATGCCCTGCGGCAGAAATGTCACCGTATACTCTGTCATAAAAAACCACCTCCGGAAAATACCGAATAAGGGCCGATGTTGCCATCGGCCCCTGAGATCGGGTTATGGGAAATCAGCAGGCCAGCTCCTTTGCCTTCTTGGCGGCGGTGGCAGCGTCGGGGGTGTATGCGTCGGCACCGACCTTATCGGCGTACTCCTGATTGATGGGAGCGCCGCCGACCATGATCTTGTAATCCTTGCCGGCAGCCTTCAGAGCGGCGACGGTGGCCTCCAGAGCGGGCATGGTGGTGGTCAGCAGAGCCGAGCAGGCGACGATCTTGACGCCGTCGGCGGAAGCGGCTTCCACGAACTTCTCGGCGGGAACATCGACGCCCAGATCGATGACCTCGAAGCCGGCGGACTCGATCATCATGGCAACCAGATTCTTGCCGATGTCATGCAGGTCGCCGGCCACGGTGCCGATGACGACCTTGCCCAGAGCGCCGGCGGCGCCGGAGGCCAGATGGGGCTTCAGGACCTCGACGCCCTTCTTCATGGCCTTGGCAGCGATCAGCATTTCGGGAACGAAGATCTCGCCGTTCTTGAACTTCTCACCCACCACGTCCATGGCGGTGATCATCTTCTCCAGAATGTCGGCGGGAGCGAAACCGGCGTCCAGCGCCTCCTGAACAGCAGCGGGGGTCAGCTTGGCCTTGCCGCGTGAAACCAGATCATAAACTTTTTCGATAGCCATAAGTCAAATTCTCCTTTATTTGTTGTAGGTAATGGAATTTTTACTTGACGGGACCGAACAGGCCCTCGCGGTAGGCGCCGATGTACTCCATGCAGTAGTCATCCAGACCCAGCAGCGCCTCGGTGGCGAAGATGACGCCCATCATATCCCGGTTGGTGGGATCGAGGATGGCGCTGTCCAGACCGACGTTCATGGCCAGAACCGTGAAGCCCAGATTGATCATCTTGCGCACGGGCAGGTTGAAGGAAATATTGGAGACGGCGGCGGTGATATGGATGCTGGGATAGCGCTCGCGAACGGTGGAGATGACCTCGATGTTCGTCTCGATGCCGTTCTCACTGGTGCAGAGCATCTCCACCAGCGGATCGATGTGGATGCGGCTGGGGGAAATGCCGTACTCCTTGGCCTTGGCCATGATCCGGTCGAAGACCTTCAGCCGGTCGGCGGCGTTCTTGGGGATGCCGGTATCATCGGAGAGCAGGGCGATGACCTGCCAGCCCTTGTTCTCGGCGAGAATGGGGAAAATCTTGTCGATCTTGTCGCCCTCGCCGGAGACGGAGTTGATCAGGCCGGGCTTCTTGCAGAATTTCCAAGCCTCGGCGAGAACATCGGCAGAGGGGCTGTCCACCGCGATGGGCAGATCGGACACCTCCTGAATGCACTCGATCATCCACTTCAGCGTCTCGACCTCCACTTCCTCGGGAACGGAGGCGCAGCAGTCGATGAAGGTGGCTCCGGCCTCCTCCTGCGCGATGGCTCTGGCCTTGATGAAGGCGGCGTCGCGCTCGGCGATGGCCTTTGCAACGGCGGGAATGGAGCCGTTGATCTTTTCGCCAATAATAATCATAAGAAAGGATTCCTCCTAACGGGCAGATGGGATTACTCGAACATGATCTGGATGGGGCAGCGGGCTGCTTCCAGCTCCTCCTGCGTCCAGCCGTAGGTGCGGGTGTTGTACTCGTCGATGGCCTTGGTCAGGGAGCGGTAGGTGCCGGGGAAGGTGGAGCCGGGGCCGCCCTGAACGATGCAGGGGATGAAATACTTGCTGCCGCAGCGCTCGATGGCGGTTTCCGCGGCCTTGGCGCAGTCGGCGTCGGTCCAGCCGGGGAAGTCCACCTGCTTGTTGTCGATCTCGCCCATGAAGGACATCTTGCCGCCGTACTGCTTGATCAGCTCGGGGTTGTTGTTGGACTTCAGGCAGCCCTGGAACACGTCGATGCCCATCTCGATCATGGTGGGGATCAGGTTGGCACAGTAGGAGTCGGCGTGGTGGATGACCAGCTCACAGCCATGGGACTTGTAGTAGCCGTAGATCTTCTTGTAGGGCTCCAGGAAGAATTCCCGGAACATCTCGGGGCTCAGGAAGGAGTTCATCTCGCTGCCCCAGTCGTCGTGATGGAACACGGCGTCGGGATGCAGGTTCTCGCAGATGCCCTTGGCCAGTTCCACTTCCCAGTCGGCGATGGCATCGATCAGCTCGTGCATCTCGTCGGGATACTCGTAGAAGGCCATCAGTGCCTCCTGAATGCTCATCAGGTGATGGCAGCGCTCGAACAGACCGCCGACCACCAGAACGGCCTTGTAGGCCTTGGTGCCGTCAACGGCATCGTACATGCTCTTGGCGATGGCCCACTGCTCGGGGGTGAACTCCAGAGAGGGGAACTTGACCTCATTGCGCCAGTTTTCGATGTCCTTCAGGACGATCTTGTCGGGGGTATGGACGGGGAACTGGCCGGGAACACCCTCGGGGAAGGAATTGGTGACGCCCCATGCATCCACCACATCGGGGCCGCCCTTCTGGCACAGGGAGCCGGAGAACATCAGATGGGGATGCATCAGCAGCTGAACCGCCTCGTACTGGTTGACGATGCGGTCAGGATTGCCTCCGCGAATGACTTCTCGCATGTTTTCTTTTGCAGTCAGCATAGCTTCTTCCTCCATAATATAAATTCGTGTGCGAACAAGCCTTGCACAGCCTGTTCCGCAAAAATGTGCCTCGGTATCCTCCGCAGTGTTTATGCAACACATCTATTAAAATCCTATCATCATCCGTATATTTTGTCAATTAGAGCCAACACAGCGTCCTGTTTTTCCTTATTTTCTCTATTTTGTACCTTTACATTCCTCATTTTTGCGGATAGAATAAAAGCAATATGACTGCTATGGAGGTGTCCCCATGGAAACCATGCGCCCACTGCCCCTGTTCCCCACCCTGCCCATACTGGCAGAAAGCCTGACGCAGGCCGGATGGGACTGCACCGTCTCCCTCTCCGATCCCCGGCAGAGCTACCGGGGGATCCGCCTGTACCACGGACAGCCGCAGCTGCACCGCGATGTGCTGTACCTGCTGCGCCCCACGGAGACCGATTTCCCCGTTGACCGCTATACCTACCTCTGTTCCGCCCCGCTTCCGGGAAAGGCCAATCACATGATCTGTCCCAGCCATCCGGACGAAGTGATCATGGACCAGATCCTGGAGGTGTTCTCCCTGTTCCGCGACTGGGAGGAGGCCATGGATCTGCTGCTCTACCGCAGCGCAAGCCTGCAGGAGCTGTGCGAGCTGGGTGCGAAATTGCTGGAGAATCCCGTGTGCATCCACGACGATTGGTTCGTCATGACCGCCATGACCGCGGATTTCGCCCAGATTCTGGAGCTGGAATACCTGATGAGCTCCACAAAGGGCTTCATCCCCCGCTCCATCGTGGAGGATTTTCTCTACGACAGCGAATATCTGGAAACCTATACCCACCACGGGCCAAGGATCTGGCAGGCGCCCGGGCAGGTGGATTCGCTGTATGTCAATCTGTGGGACGGGTCTGTCTACAAGGGACGGCTGCTGGTGGGCCGGAAAAACCGGGATTTCCTGCATCGGGATTTTCTGGTGGCGGAAGCACTGACCCAGCGGGCTGTGAGTCTCCTGCGCCGCCAGCAGCCGGGCCGGGAGGAGATCCACCGGAATATGGATGACATTCTATTCTCCCTGCTTCAGGGCAAGCAGGCCGATCCGTCGGAGCTTTCCTATCTGACGGACATGCTCCGCTGGCAGATCAGCGACCGGCTGGCGTGTCTGCGGCTGAAGCCTCAGGAGCACATCAGCACCATGCGCAACCAATTGCTGCACAGCGATCTGTTCCAGCAGTTCCCCGGCAGCTATATATTAATGAGTTCTCAGGAGCAGTGCGTCATCCTCAATCTGAACCAAACCGATACCGACCCCGGGCAGATCCTCCTCCGTCTGGAATCCCTCTGCCGTAACTACAGTCTCTACGCCGGCATCAGCTTCCCGGTCACCGGCATCCGGGAGCTCAGCGCCGCCTATTATCAGGCCGGAGCCGCCATCGACCACGTGTCCCGGGTCCGCAGCGGCAAATCGGTTCTGGGCTTCGGGGAATGCGCCATGGAGCATCTGATCCGAAATCTTCCGGCTCCCCTGACCCCCGGTCACCTGCTGGCGCCGGATCTGACCGTCCTGACGGAGCACGACCGCCGGAACGGGACCCAGTATTTCGAAACCTTCCGGGAATACCTGCTTCAGGAGCGGGACATTCCCCGGACATCCAAGGCGCTCATCATCCACCGCACCACGCTGCTGTACCGGCTGCAAAAGATTCAGTCGCTGATCAGCGCGGATCTGGAGGACCCATGGCAGCGGCTGTACCTGATCTTCTCCCTTTGGCTGCTGGAGGACAAAAACCGCAGACAGCCGCTCCACAGCAAAAATTGATTTTTCCCGATAAACATCATCTTCCAAAGCTTCGCAGCGCTTCATTCACGGAACGCAAGATCATGAACAACCGCATCAACGTCCCCGAGGCCAAGCAGGGTCTGGAGCAGTTCATGATGTGCTCCGACTCTCTGTACACGCTCCCTCTTCTCTTAACAGTCAGAAATATACGCTGTTTCATTCACACCATATCATAATTACTGCTTCCTTGATCCATTCGGAGATACCATGCAGGTATTATTTGGTTGTTATTATGATAGTTTTTCCAGATGCTCTCCGCTAGATTGTCAATATGCCGTTGGTCTTTTCGTTGATGAGAACAAACCATCATCCGCAGTGCCTGAAGATAACAATAATACCTCATTGTTTTCCAGAAGTCGGACGGAATACTGTTATTGAAATAGCTCCGTAAAAACTCGTACCAAAACACATCCTCCTGTGCTTCATGGAAAAAAACGGCATATGTAAAATCACGCCACGGATCTGTAATGCGTATATTCTCATAATCAATGAGATAGACCATGTTCTGGCTGTTACGACGAAAATTCCCACCGTGCAAATCCATGTGCGTCAGTGCGTATTTCTTCCGGCACATGGATAGATTCTTCACCAAGAATCCCAAAATCTCTTTTTTATGGGGGATGCTTACCGCATAGAGAGCGACATACAGCAGATGCCGAAAAAGCTCCAAACCAATGTGAACCTTCGGAGATCCCAATGGAATCATGACGGAATGCAGCTTTTTCACTGCCTGGGCGGCTTGGCAAGCTTCTCCAACCGAAAAAATCAATGAGCTGCCAACTTTCCACTCTTGGAGGATACAGCTGTTGCGTATTCCGATCGGAATGACTTCCTCAATCCGATTGAAATATGGGGATGTCTTTGTCAGCGGCTTCATAAGCTTCAGGCATCTTTTGCTGGGTTTGCAGATTTTTGCAAAATAACGAGGTACCGAGTGAACGCTGATGCAATAATTAACTGCAAGGGAACGCCCCACGGGGAGATGGACAATCTCGATATTGTCCCCGCCGGGAAGGATTGGGATAATTGCAGCCCGCAGATTTTTGACTAATCTATCTGACGGCTTTGGAATCATTCCACCATCCCGGAGAAGTGTCAGCATTTGATGGAACACCGCATCCTTACTTGTGTTGGCATCAATCACAAAGTGAAACTCCGGAATCATCGTTTTATTTAGATTCTGCTGAAATCGGATTTCATGTACGAGCGGATACTCCTTCTTCCGATATAGGCGTTGCGCAATTACATCTGTTGAGGCATGATACAGGATCGAAGCATCTGGTTTGGCCGCAACTTTTTTCAGCAACAGCCATAATGGAGATTGTGGCTTCCAGTCAGGAAATCGGGCAGTGAAATCCACCTCTGTATCCCATATGTATCGGTCACACAGGATCACTTGGTGCCGTTTTTCCATCAATCGCAGCTTTACAGCCCAGAAATAGATCATTTCAAGGGTGGTAAGTATCAGTCCTGCGGTGAGAATCCAACCTTTCGGTTCACCTTTATTCCATTTTCGAATCATTTTTCGGTACAGCTTGGTCAGAGGCGTTTCCAGTCCACGGACATGCATAATATTGTGATCGATTCCCTGCACCTGAAACGCTCGGGATAATCGCATCAATTGGTCGCTTTTCCCTATGCCATCGGGACCACTGAATGTAATAATCATTTTTACTTTTTCCTGCTATTTTCAGACAAATTCGACTAGATATGTCAAAGGTCCGGAGGGACAATCCCTTCGGACTGGCTGTTATAAAACGATAGCGTATGTTGTATCAGCATAGTAGCATGGCATTTCCCGTAAGTCAACGGAATTCTTTTTGCAAGGAAAGCAAGATCATGCGCAACGGCAACAATTCTTCCAGCAACCGCATCAACGTCCCCGAGGCCAAGAGCAGTTCAAGATGCTTATACGCCAACGAGGTCGGCGTCATCCTGAAGAACAGCTGCAACGGCGACCTCGGCGGCCAGATGGGCAAGGTCGTGCGAGGTTTGATCGGCAGAGCCGGACTGCGATGGGCCATGTCCAGAAAGTGGCGTACATAGCGGCGATGACCGTATGACAAAATACAGCCGACAGGTTTCGCACCTGTCGGCTGTATTTTTCATGTTGTCGTGTCTTCATGGCCTGCCGCCCAGCCGCCTTGCCATGACAGACTCCACCGCGGGGGCGATGATCCGCCCGAAGCTGCCGTTGCCAAAATGGGCGCTGCGCTGCTTCGCCGTGATCCCGGTGCCGTTGACCTCGTTGGAGTCCGTATCCCGGGGAATGGGGATATAGGTTTCTTCATTCCATGTCCGGTAGTGCTCCCAGACCATGGGACACTGGCGGTAGCTGTGCCAGAAAGCGACCGTTTCCATGTTATACCAGATATCCCGGTTCCAGCCGCCCCGGTAGACACGCCCGGGAAACCGCTCCTCCATGCGGGTGAAGAAGTCCTCGGTCATGGCGTCAAATCCGACGGCATGACCGGCTGCGTCCTCGTTGTCCCATTCACCCTGACACCAGAGCATGCCGAGGAACCGGTTCTCCGGATTCATGTCCAGCGCGTAACCGATCCGGTCGCACAGGGCTTTGTAGTAGGCCGACTCTCTGCCCCAGCGCCAGATCCCAGGCTCCGGGCGGAGGGTCTTTGGATCGTAACCGCCGTATTCTCCGGCGGTGAAGCCGGTGCCGCCGTAGGCGCAGGGCAGCACGAGGATATCGTAGTCCCCGGGGATCCATTTCAGCAGCCGATGGGCCAACGGCAAATGGATGCCCCGTGTTCCGATTCCCGGATTCTCCGGATGACCATAGGGGCGCATATCCTGAAAATTCTGGGCGCAGGGGCCCAGAGGGATCACCTGCAGGTTGTCCCCGCCCCAGAATCCCAGCTGAAAGATCCGGTCACAGTCGAACTGTGCCATATAGTCTGCCGGGATCTTCGATTCGTCGTAGCCCACCGCATTGGACTGACCTGCGACGCAGAGGATCATATACTTTTTCTGCATGACTGATTTCTCCTGAAAAAGCCTCACTGCGGCTGCAGTGAGGCTTTGGGGTTTGATTTACAGGTACTTGTCGTATGCGGCCTTGATCAGGGCAACGCACTTGTCCACCTGAGCCTCGTCCTCGGGAACCAGATTGTACAGGGGTGCGCGGACGCCGCCGCAGTCGGGTGCGCCCATCTTGCGCAGGACGGCCTTGATGACGCCGTACATGTTGCCCTTGCAGGCGCACAGATTCTGGATGATCTTCAGGCAGTCATCCTGAATGGCACGGGCCTCGGCAATGCGGTTCTCCTGCACCAGATCGTAGATCTTGATGTACAGCTCGGGCATGGCGCCGTAGGTGCCGCCGATGCCGCCGGTGGCGCCGGCCACCAGACCGCTGAGCAGCTGCTCATCGGGGCCGTTGAAGACCATGCAGCCCTCGGCGCGGAACTCTTCGATGTCCTGAATGGGCATGGAGGAATTCTTGACACCGATGACTCTGGGATTGCGCAGCATCTCCCGGAGCAGAGCGGGGGTCAGAGAAACACCGGCCAGCTGGGGGATGTTGTAGATGATGAAATCGGTGTTGGGAGCAGCGGCGCTCATGTCATTCCAGTACTGGGCGATGGCATGGGGGGGCAGCTTGAAGTAGATGGGGGGAATGGCGGCGATGGCGTCGACACCCAGAGACTCGGCGTGGGCAGCCAGCTCCTGAGAGTCGGCGGTGTTGTTGCAGGCGATGTGGGCGATGACGGTGAGCTTGCCCTTGGCCTCGGCCATGACGTTCTCCAGAACCAGCTTGCGCTCTTCCTTGGACTGGTAGATGCACTCACCGGAGGAGCCGCCGACGTACAGGCCGGTGACGCCCTTTTCCACAAACCAGCGGGTCAGCGCACGGACAGCCTCAGCGTCCACGTTGCCTGCCTTGTCATAGCAGGCATAGAAAGCAGGGATGATACCCTGATACTTTTTGATATCGGTCATTGATAATTCTCCTTGTTAACCCTTGACGGCACCCATGGTGATGCCCTTGGTGAAGTACTTCTGGAAGATCAGGAAGACCACGATGATGGGAACGGAAGCCAGAGCGGCACCGGCCATCAGCAGGCCGAAGTCGATGGAGCTCTCGCCCTGCATGGTGGCGATACCCAGCGCGACGGTCAGATTCTTGTTGGAGGTCAGCATGATCAGCTGCATGAAGTAGTCATTCCAGGAGCTGATGAACGTGAAGATGGCGCAGGCGCCCACACCGGGCTTGATCATGGGGAACATGACATCGGTGAAGGTGCGCCACTCGCCGGCGCCGTCGATGCGGCAGGCCTCCACCATTTCGGTGGGAATGCCTTCGGCAAACTGCTTCAGCAGGAACACGCCGAAGGGCCAGCCGACCACGGGGAAGATGACGGACCAGACCGTGTCATACAGGCCCAGAGCGTTCATTTCCCGCAGCAGGGGGATCAGGATGACCTGCTTGGGCAGGGCCATGGCGCAGACGATCAGGCTGAACAGCAGGGTTTTGCCGTAGAAGCGCTTCTTGGCCAGCGCATAACCGGCCATGGCGGAGGTCAGGCAGGTCAGCAGCATGGCGGCCACGGACATGAACACGGAGTTGACCAGCCAGCGGATGGCGGCGGGAACCGTGGGGCCGGCAATGATATAGCCGAAGATCTCAAAGTCAAACAGCGGTGCGCTGCGGCGGTCAAAGAGCTTTTCGAAGTTGACGGTGACGAACTCGCTGGGGAACCAGGCGGGGTCCCGGGCGTTGATCTCAGCACCGCTCTTGAAAGCGCCGGTGATGATCCAGTACAGGGGGAAAGTAAACAGGAACGCCATCACAAAGACAAAGGCGTAGGAGACGAACTTGTAAACCTTGGAGCCCAGATTGTTATTCAGGGTGTTTTTCATACTCGCTCTCCTCCTTTACTTTTCCTGACCGAGCTTGAACTGCACGGCCGAGAGGATGGCAATGATGATCGCGAGGATCACACCCATGGCGTTGCCGTAGCCGTAGCGGTACAGCTTGAAGGCATTGTAATAGATGTAGTACATGATGGTCATTGTCGAGTTGTTCGGTCCGCCGGAGGTCAGCAGCTGGATCAGGGCGAAGCACTGGAAGCTGTTGATGGTGGTGATGACCAGAATGTACAGGGTGGTGGGCATCATCTGGGGCCACTTGATCTTCCAGAAGGCCTGCGTGGAGGTAGCGCCGTCCACTTCGGCAGCCTCGACCAGAGATTTGTCCACATTGTCCAGAGCGGACACGTACAGAACGATGGGCTGACCGACAGAGGTGGTCAGCAGGATGAGAATGATGAACCACAGGGCGTACTCAGAATCACCGAGGAAGTCGATGTTCTTGTCGTACAGACCCATCATGTTGTTGCCGACGTAATTGAGAATGCCGCCGAACTTGGAGAGCATCCACTTCCAGACCACGGTGACGGCGACGGAGCCGGTGACCACGGGCAGGTAGAAGATGCAGCGGAAGGCGGAGGTGGAGGCCACATGCATCTTGCTGATGATGCTGGCAACCCACAGGGAGAATGCGCAGGTAACAGGAACGGACACCAGAACGATGATCATGGTGTTGGCCAGAGCCTTCCAGAAGATGGGATCGTCCATCAGCTCCTGATAGTTGCCGAAACCGATGAAAACATCCTCCTTGCCCATGTTGGCGTCAAAGAAGCTGGTATAGACGCACATGAACATGGGGTAGAGCACGAAGCCCACGAAGAAAATCAGAAACGGCAGCAGGAACAGATAAGCCGCGACGTTCTCCTGCAGCACCAGACGCCGTGTGGTTCTACTGATCCGGGGAGTTTTTGTTGTCAAAGATATCCTCCTCTCATTTGAACGCAGGAGTATAAAATCGCCCCTCCCCTCGGAAGGGAAGGGGCGATCATGTTTACTTGTCAGTCAGGATTACTTGCCGTTGGCGGTGTTGGCCCACAGCTCGACGGAAGCGGCGATGTCCTCACCGGCGCCGACGGCCTGCAGCATGTTCCACCATGCGGTACGGGCCTCGGCCCAACCGGTGGTGACCTGATAGTAGTCGCCCAGCATGGGCATCAGGACGTTGTACTCAGCCATGATGGCGTTGTCAGCCCAGATACCGGTCAGATCAGCGCCCTCGGCGGTGTCGCGGACTGCGAAGTAGTTGGCAGCCTTGACAGCGTCGGCAGTGGCAGCGGAGTCACACATGTACTTGATGAAGGTCTTGGCAGCAGCGACCTTGGCGTCGTCGCCGTTGTTGAAGATGCCGAAGCCCCAGATACCGCCGCACAGCTGAGGAGTAGTGTCGGAGGGGAATGCCATGAACATGATCTCCTCGCCCAGAGCGTTCAGGCCGGCGCCGGTGTCAGCAGTGTTGGGGTTCAGCTGCTGGGCAATGTTCCAGCAGAAGGCCATGTTCAGCTGACCGTTGTAGAAGTACTTGATCTCGTCGCCGCCGACGATACCGGCGTCGAACTCGATGCCTTCGCAGTCGACCAGAGCCTGCAGAGCGGCAATGTTCTCAGCGGAGTTCCAGGTGTACTCGGTGTGCTCGGCGTTGGTGAAGGTGCCGCCGTTCAGGTTGTTGACGAGGGCGCGGGTGCCCTGGTCGCCGCCCTGGCCGCCGCAGAAGACGGAGCCGACCTGAGCGCCGGTGTA
>JAFWAZ010000191.1 GCA_017507425.1 Oscillospiraceae bacterium
CCGAAGATGGCCCGCAGCAGGCGCTCCTCGGGGGTCAGCTCGGTCTCGCCCTTGGGGGTGACCTTACCGACCAGATAGTCGCCGGCGTTGACCTCGGCGCCGACGCGGATGATGCCGTTCTCATCGAGATCCTTCAGCATATCCTCACCGACGTTGGGGATATCGCGGGTGATCTCCTCGGGTCCGAGCTTGGTGTCGCGGGACTCCGTCTCGTACTCCTCAATGTGGATGGAGGTGAAGACGTCCTCGCGGACAAGGCGCTCGTTGAGGAGGATGGCGTCCTCGTAGTTGTAGCCTTCCCAAGTGACGAAGCCGATGAGCACGTTCTTGCCCAGTGCGATCTCGCCCTGAGAGGTGGAGGGGCCATCGGCGATGATCTGCTCATAGCTGACGCGCTCACCCACGGAGACGATGGGACGCTGGTTGATGCAGGTGCCTGCATTGGAACGGGAGAACTTGGAGAGCTTATGATCCTCCACATGGCCGTCGTCGTAGCGGACGGTGATGCCGGTGGCGGAGACAGCGGTAACGGTGCCCTCACCCTTGGCCTTGACACAGACCTCGGAGTCCACGGCGGAGCGGTGCTCCATACCGGTGGCGACGATGGGGGCCTCGGTGGTCAGCAGAGGCACGGCCTGACGCTGCATGTTTGCGCCCATCAGAGCACGGTTGGCGTCATCGTTCTGCAGGAAAGGAATGAATGCGGTGGCCACGGAGACCATCATTCTGGGAGAAACGTCGATGTAATCGATCATCTCGCGGTCAACGGCGATGATCTCGTTGCGGTGACGGCAGGAGATACGGGCGTTAGCCAGACAGCCGTTCTCATCGAGGGGCTCGTTGGCCTGCGCCACATAGTAATCGTCCTCCACATCGGCGGTCATATACTCGACCTGCTGGGTGACAAAGCCGGTTGCCTTGTCCACCTTGCGGTAGGGAGCCTCGACGAAGCCGAAGTCATTGATCCGGGCAAAGGTGGCCAGATAGTTGATCAGGCCGATGTTGGGACCTTCGGGGGTCTCGATGGGGCACATACGGCCGTAGTGGGTGTAGTGAACGTCTCGGACGTCGAAGGAAGCGCGCTCACGGCTCAGACCGCCGGGGCCCAGAGCGGACAGACGGCGCTTGTGGGTCAGCTCGGACAGGGGGTTGTTGGCGTCCATGAACTGGCTCAGGGGGGAGGAGCCGAAGAACTCCTTGATGACGGCGGTGACGGGGCGAATGTTGATCAGGCTCTGGGGCGTGACGGAGTCCAGATCCTGAACGGTCATGCGCTCACGGATGACGCGGTCGAGACGGGAGAAACCGATGCGGAACTGGTTCTGCAGCAGCTCGCCGACGCAGCGCAGACGGCGGTTGCCCAGATGGTCGATGTCGTCGGGGGTGCCGACGCCCATGGCGACGCAGTTGAGGTAGTTGATGGAAGCCAGAACGTCGTCGACGATGATGTGCTTGGGGATCAGATCGTCGCGGCGGTCGGTGATGGCCTCCTCCCAGTCATAGGAATCGGCTTCGGAAGCCTCCTCCAGCATCTCCTTCAGGACGGAGAAGCGAACCTTCTCCTTGATGCCGAACTGCTCGGGATCGAAATCCACGAACTTGGACATGTCGACCATGTCGTTGGAGAAGATGACCACGTCCTGATCGCCGACCTTGACAACGGCGCGGTTGACGCCCCGGTCGGAGATGGTGTGGGCCAGATTGCGGTCGATGACGTCGCCGGGCATGACGAGGATCTCGCCGGTCATGGGGTCAACGATGGGCTCAGCAGCCACCTGACCGCTCAGACGGGACCAGATGTCCATCTTCTTGTTGAACTTATAGCGGCCCACGACGCTGACGTCATAGCGGCGGGCGTCGAAGAGCAGGCCCTCCAGATGGGCGGTGGCGGTCTCCACCGTGGGAGGCTCGCCGGGACGGAGCCGGCGGTAGATCTCCAGCAGGGACTCCTCCTTGGTCTTGCAGGTGTCCTTGTCCAGAGTGGCGAGGATCCGGGGATCATTGCCGTAGAGCTCCTTGATCTGCTCGTCGGAGATCACGCCCATGGCGCGGATCAGGCAGGTGACGGGCAGCTTGCGGTTCTTGTCGATGCGCACCCAGAAGACGTTGTTCACGTCAGTCTCATACTCCAGCCATGCGCCGCGGTAGGGAATGACGGTGGCGGTGTAGGTGTGCTGGTCGGCCTTATCGACCTCGTGGCCGTAATACATGCCGGGGGAACGGACGATCTGGGAGACGATGACGCGCTCAGCACCGTTGATGACGAAGGTGCCGCCGTTGGTCATGATGGGGAAATCGCCCATGAAGATCTCCTGCTCCTTGATCTCATCGGTCTCGGTATTGCGCAGACGCACACGGACCTTGATGGGCTTTGCATAGGTAGCGTCGCGCTCCTTGCACTCCTCGATGGTGTACTTGGGCTTCTCGTCCATGGAGAAATCCAGGAAGCTCAGCTCCAGCTTGCCGGAGAAGTCGGTGATGGAACCGACGTCCTTGAATACCTCACGCAGGCCATCCTTCAGGAACCACTCGTAGGAATCCTTCTGGATCTTGAGCATGTTGGGCATTTCGAGGATCTCTTCGTACTTTGCGTAGGACTTACGCAGGGTCTTGCCGAACAATTGGTCACGGACCAGGTTATTCGCCATATGGATCATCACAGCCTTTCTTTCGCCCGCAGGGGCGGAATATTGTAGTGTGTCAAAAGCTTTACGCCCGGTTCAGTTGTTAAATTCTGAAACTTTTGTATTTCAGCACTTGACAACTGTCCGCCCCTGTGCTATCATAATGCCACAAGGATGGGAAACCATGTCAGGGCATACGGGCACAGTATGGACTATCATGGTATCACATCTTCTTTTATTTGTCAACCGATTTCTGAAAATTCTGCACAATATTTTCCGAAATAATTATTCCGCGAAACATCAGAAAACTGTTGACAAATCCCCTCCCCCGCTGTATAATAACCAAGCATTTGCGAGAGTGTTGGAATGGTAGACAAGCACGTTTGAGGTGCGTGTGGTTACGCCGTGTGGGTTCGAGTCCCATCTCTCGCACCAGAAAAAGCCCCGAGCCAATGGCTCGGGGCTTTTTCTGGTATGGGAGGCGGGACTCGAAAGGCCGGCAGGCAGTTTCCGGCATTCGGTACGGCCTGCAATCCTCTGCCACAGCAGCATACCCCAGGGAGCATCATTGCTCCCCGGGGTATCTTTGTTCCGCCTATCTGTTCGCTAAATTGGAATTTGTCAAACTATTCTTTGTACCGCTTAACATCAAAATCCATCTCGAATATTCTTTCGTTTCCTATAATTTCATGTCTTTCTGGCTGAAAGTCTTTTCTGATGGTTATTGTATTTAAGCAGTTATAGCCTATCCGCTGATACAGGCGAATGGCCTTCATGTTTCTTGCCGCAACTTCAATGTAGAGCGACTCAGAGTATTCTTTAACAATATCCTCTGCCAGTTGAATTGCACGGCTTCCAATGCCTTTTCTCTGAAATTCTGGAAGCACAAAAATATCTTCAAGCCAATCTGCTTCGCAACCTCTGCTACCTAAATGAACAAATCCGATATATTTGCTGTCAAGACTGATAAAATACAGAAAATGACCCTCTTTTGTCCACTCCCTTAAATTTTCACATGCATCTTCATAACTGGGTATAAAATGGTTATGTTCCTGCCAAAACTGAATTATAAGATTGGTTGCTATTTTAATTTCGTTATCATACGCAATGAGTTGAATATCCATTTGTAATCGCCTCGTCAAATTCAAGTTTATCTAACAGTCTAACAAACAACATCGTAGGGGCGAACTGCGTTCGCCCGCGGGCGGTCACAGACCGCCCCTACAATTCTATCAAAAGCTATTCGTCAAATTCCAATTTCTCGAATTGATTATATCATGTGCCGGCAACCATGTCCACCTATGTCAAACACCTTTCTTTGCCTCTTTCCCATTGCAATCCCGGTTCGTCCGTGCTATCATAGCCCCGTAATCTACCAATTTCGACAAAGGAGTGATAACATGGGCGTTATCGAAACTCTGATCCTGACCACCTCCATTGCCGGCGTCGTTGGTACAGGCTTGGGCGGTCTGATCGGCGCGCTGCTGCAGAAGGACTCCAACCGCACGGTGAGCCTGCTGCTGAGCTTTGCCGGCGGTGTGATGCTGGCCGTGGTCTGCTTCGATCTGGCTGTGGAAGCCGTCGGAACAGGTGTCAGCATCTATACCGTCATCGCATCCATCGCCATCGGCGTGGCGGTGATCTACTTCCTCAACTGGCTCATCGACCAAAGGACCAATCCGGAGGTTCCCCACATCGACGAGAATCACCCCCAGACCCACGACGATCTGGACGAGCTGATCCACGCCGACCATTTCCGGGAGCATTACAACCACCGCGACAGCCGTCTGGCCCTCTTCGTGGCCGGTCTGGTCATGGCCTGCGCCATCGCCCTGCACAATGTCCCCGAGGGCATGACCATCGGCGCCTCCTACGCCAGCGACAACGGCGTGATGGGCAAGGCTGCGCTGACGCTGGCAATCCTCATCGGTCTGCACAACATCCCCGAGGGCATGGCCGTATCCGTGCCCCTGATCAGCGGCGGCATGACCAAGTGGAAGGCCGTGTGCATCACCGCCGCCTCCGGCTTCCCCACGGTAGTGGGCGCACTGCTGGGCTATTGGCTGGGCGAGATCGGCCCGCTGGGCCTGTGCCTGAGTCTAGGCTTCGCCAGCGGTGCCATGCTGTACGTGGTCTTCGGTGAGATCCTCCCCCAAGCCATCCTCATGTACCACAGCAAGCTCCCCGCCTTCTCCGCCATCGCGGGAATCTTAGTGGGTATGCTCATCATTTTCGGATAACAAAACAGCGTGCTGCAATTCAAATGCAGCACGCTGTCTTCATTTTTCGTCAAACCGCACCGTCACCGGATACCCGACGCCACGGGCCGTCAGCTCCGCGGCGATCTGCTCCCGGATCTGCTCCTGCTCCATGCCGTAGGGCACGGCCAGATCGAAGACCAGCCGCTTCAGCCCGTGTCTGCGGTCAATGTGGAGGGAGTGGATCGACATCCGCGGGTCGATTCTCTCCGCAATCTCCTCCACCAGCCCCCTGAGCTGTCCCCATTCCGCGTCATTCACCGGCACGGGGTCATGATGGATGACCAGATGCACGTTCAGCTCCGCCAGCGCATCGCACTCCATGTGATCGATGATCTCGTGGCAGACCAGCGGATCCTCCTCGGCGCTGAGCTCCACATGGGCAGAGGCGAAGCACCGCCCCGGGCCGTAGTCATGGACCAAAAGATCATGGATGCCCAGAATTCCCTCGTGGCGCAGCACCAGCTGCTGGAGCTTCTCCACCAGCTCCCGGTCTGCCTGCTCGCCCAGCAGAACCGACACCGTCTCCCGGGCGATGCCGTAGCCGGAGAAGAGGATGAACACCGCCACCGCAAGGCCCGCCCAGCCGTCGATCTGCAGCTCTGTAAATGCGCTCACCAGACAGCTCCCCAGCACCGCCGAGGTGGCGATGACGTCGTTCCGGCTGTCGGCAGAGGTGGCCTCCAGCGTCTTCGAGCCGATGATCCTGCCCAGTTTTCCCACAAACAGGGACATCCACAGCTTCATCCCGATGGAAACCGCCAGAATCCCGACGGTCAGCCTGGTCAGCGCCACCGGCTCCGGCGCAATGATCTTAGCCACGGAGCTTTTCGCCAGCTCCACGCCGATGAAGAGGATCAGCACCGCCACGCACAGGCCCGACAGATATTCCGCCCGTGCATGGCCGTAGGGATGATGGGCGTCCGCCGGCTTCCGGGAAAACTGGAACCCCAGCAGCGTCCCGATGGACGCCGCCGCGTCGGACAGATTGTTCCAGCCGTCGGCGGCAATGGCCAGCGACCCACTCAGCAGCCCCGCCGTCACTTTCAGCAAAAACAGTGTCACATTGCACAGGATCCCCACAGTCCCCGCCAGCGAGCCCACTCCGGTCCGCCCGTCCGGGGTCTGAGGATCGATCTTCAGCTTCCGCAGCATCCACGAAACCATAGTATCCCTCCAGAAGTTTTGGGTCAGTATAGCAGACAGAGCCGTCATTAGTCAAGCCAAACAATCCGCTCATTTTCTCTTTCCCATCTCAGAATTCTGTGATATCATAACAAAAAAGATCTGGAGGTACGATTATGCGCAAATTCTGGACTTTTCTCGACAACGGCACTTATCGGGTCGGCTGCAACGGCGGCACGCTCTATGTCTATGATCAGAATAACCGGGAGCTCGCCAAATTCAAAGACCTCACCTACGCTTATACCGGTGCCTTCCACCCCGGCAGGAACCTCTTCGCCCTGAAATCCACCGGCGGCGGACTGGCCTTTTACGATCTCGACGGGATGCGTCTGCTGAAAAAGATCATCTATACACGCTTGGGAGCGCAGGACGAAGGCTTCGCCTTTACGCCCGACGGCCGGTATTTTCTCAATATCGAGAAGCCTGTCCTTTCCACCCGCACCGAACTGACCGTCTACGATACCGAGCACTTTCAGGTGGTCAGAAAGATGTTTCAGGGAGAAGAAACCCTTGTCCTGAGCGATCTGGAATTCTCCGCTTCCACGGGCGAATGCTTCGTGATTGGCTACCTCCGAGGTGAGGACGGTGTGGCCGGAATCTTCTTCATCGGCAAGCTGCGGGAGGATTCCTTGTCCGACCTGTGCATGCTCTCAAAAGACCAATATGATTACATTTACTGGTACAAAGATTGGGAAAGAAGCGGTTATTCCGAGAAAAACCTCGAATGGAGCCACCCTCTGGTTAAGGATTCTGCCGAACGCCCCCATGTGACGCTGGAGGGTATCTGGAAAACTCTGACCCCATAAACAAAACGGGCTGCCCCGAGGCAGCCCGTTTTTAGCCTTGATCCATTATTCCCCGATATACACAACGCCGCAGGCATCCGGGCCCACATGGGCACCGATGGCCGCGCCGACCTGGATGATCCGCCCATCGGGAATCTCCCAACCGTTTGCCGCCATCCGCTGAGCCAGCGTTTCGGCCACGGAGCGGTTGTTGGTGTACATCACATAGACGGGGTGATCGCCGTCCGGCTTCCGGGCACCCAGACGCTTGCACAGAAAATCCATGCCCTTGCGCATGCCCATGACCTTGGCGGGCAGGGCCACCCTGCCCTCGGTGTCCACGGAAATGATGGGCTTGATCTGGGCCAAGCTTCCGAGGGTGTAGACCGCGTGGGAAATGCGGCCGCCCTTGTGCAGGTATTCCAGCGTGTTGACGCAGGCATACAGCTCCACCCGATCCCGGATGGATTCCAGACCCGCGACGATCTCTGCGGCATTTTTGCCCTGATCGCGAAGCCGGCAGGCGTACTCCACAAGCATCCGCTGTCCGCCGGTGGCGTTGCGGCTGTCGAAGATATGGGCCCCCTCGTGCTCCGAATCCTCCGCGATCATGCAGGCGGTCTGATAAGTACCGCTCAGCGCAGACGACAGCGTGATGTAAATGGCCTCGTCGCCCTGTGCCTTGGCCTCTGCCAGCAGCTCCTCCAGAATAGCGGGCGATGCCTGAGAGGTCTTGGGGAATTCCTCGCTGCCCAGCAGCAGCTCATAGAATTTCTCCTTGCTCAAATTCACATTTTCCTGATACTCTCCGTCGCCAAAGGACACACGGAGAGGAATGCATGTCACATTCAGACGTTCATACTCCAGCGGCTCCAAGTCCGCAGCAGAGTCGGTAATGATACGAACCATAACGATCCCTCGCAATTTTTTGTTTCAACATCCCTATTATAGCACCATTTCGCCAAATAGCAACCCATTGCAAAGAGATTTGTTCTGTGGTAAACTATACGCAACTAGGAAATGAGGGAACATCCATGATAGAATTTTCCATTTTACACATTGACCCCGCCTTTATCGTCTGTATCAAACCCCCGGGCGTCCTGTCCACCGACGAGCCCGGCGGTCTGCCCGACCTCTGCCGCGCCGCCCTCGGGGACGACAACGTCCGAACCGTCCACCGGCTGGACCGGATGGTGTCGGGGCTGATGGTGCTGGCCAGAACCAAGCGGGCCGCCTCCGACCTATCCGCCCAGATCCGCGACGGCATCTTCGACAAGGAATATCAGGCCGTCCTCCACGGCTGCCCCGCGGAAGACCGCGGCACCCTCCGCGACCTCCTCTGGCGCTGCAAGCCCGAGCGCAAAACCTATGTGGTCACGGAGCCGGGCAAGGACGTGCAGGAGGCCATTCTCAACTACGAAGTCCTCGCAAAAACGCCGGTTTTCTCCAAAGTCCGCATCGAACTCCTCACCGGCCGGACCCACCAGATCCGCTGCCAGTTCGCTTACAGGGAGCTTCCGCTGGTGGGTGACAGAAAATACTCCACCCGGGAAGACGCCTGCCCCATCGCCCTCTGGTCATGGCGTATCCGCTTTAACCACCCAAAAACTGGCGAAGCGCTGACCTTCACCGCCCCGCCCCCCGATGAATTTCCATGGAATCAATTCCAATGAGGTGATCCTATGCCACACTATGATTTTTTTCAAAACAAAGAATGTGAGTATTTCCCCTGCCACCAAAATGCCGACCCCGAAACCTTCTCCTGCCTCTTCTGCTACTGCCCCCTCTATGCCTTGGGCGAACACTGCGGCGGCAACTTCATCTACACCGAAAACGGCATAAAGGACTGCTCCGCCTGCCTGCGGCCCCACAAGCGGGAGTGCTACGCACAGATCACCGAAAAGTTGGGTGATGTGATTAATCTGGTAAAAAAGGAATAAGCATCATGGAAGAATCAGTAAAAGAGTACAGGGTCAAATATTATCGGTCTACACATCCCTGCGTGATGACCCTCAGCTTCCTGCTGATTGCGTATGTCATCTCCCGCATTGCTGCTCATTACACCATCCCGCATGATGAAAAATGGATGGTTGATTGTGCCATCGGGCTCTTCGTTTTGGGTGCCGGCTTCTTTTATAACGACCGTAGGGCGCGCATTGTATGCGTGCCCTTTTTCGTGGTTGATTCCGGCACGCATGAAATGCGCGCCCTACGGATGATCCGGGCAAAGAAAAAGCTCCTGCTTTCGCAGGAGCTTTGTGTTGGCATTACCTATTTTCACGGCCCGTCACCAGGCAACTATCGTCGGCGTAAGTGAGCTTAACTTCTGTGTTCGGGATGGGAACAGGTGGACCCTCACCACAATCAATACCAACTCTCACCGGATGGC
>JAFWAZ010000192.1 GCA_017507425.1 Oscillospiraceae bacterium
GCTGATGCTGACCGATGTGCTGCTGGACGGCACCTGGCTGCTGTTCGTGGGCGACGAGGAGGCCATCCGCAACGCCTTCTCCGCCCAGCCCAGAGAGGGCGCCGTGTTCCTGCCCCATGTGATGAGCAGAAAAAAACAGGTCATTCCGAGTCTGTCCGCTTTATGGGGCTAATTGCGCTGTATACTATCAGTATCCAAACAGAATTGAGGTGTTACTGATGAAACGCAAGCATATGATCCAATGGGCCCTGGTTCTGGCCCTGGCTGTTGGTCTGCTTTCCGGCTGCGACAGCCATCAGAATCCCATACCCACCCAGCAGTCCCCGGAAACCACCCCCGCCACGACCGCGGCGCCCGTCCCAACGCAATCCCAGCCGCCCCAGACGGAGGCTGTCACCGAGCCTGCCCCCACCGTACCCCCCACCCAGCCCACAGAGCCGGAGCCTCCGCTGATGGAGTTGTCCCGGAAGGAGCGGTTTGAGGTCAATGTATTTCTCAGCAATTTCTCCGCCCTGTGGTTCCACGAAAACGCCCTCTGGGACGACGATCCCGCCAACGATGTGTTTTACACCGAAACAGGCAGTGTGGAACAATTGGCTGACTTCGCCTGGCTTTACGCCAAGCTCAACAGAAACGAGGAGTTGGAGGTCATCGTTCTCCAGGACAAGTATTATTACGCCTTCCGCCTCAGCATCCTCGACCCCATCGCGGAACAGTTTTTCGGACAGCCTCTGAACAAGGAAGCCCTGTCCGCCATGGAATCGGAGTATTACTTCCTGCATGAGGACATGGTCTGCGGCCCTGCCGCCGACGGCGAGAGCTACATGAACATGACTGTTGCCGAGGGCGTGTACGACCTGGGCGACGGGACTCTGCGGGTGGAATTTGCGGTCTACGATGCCTGGGAGTTTGCCGATGTGGGCGGGACGGTTCTCGATCAGGAACTGTACTATATGACCGGAGAACAGGCCCGGATCGATCCGGATCTGCGGCTGCACCTGACGGGCACTGCGGTCATCCGGCCCCATACCCTGTCCAACGGACGGGAATCCTACCGGCTGGTAAGCTATGAGCTGTACGCCCCCGCCTCCTGATTACAAAAAATAATGAGCGCCCCCTGCGGGAGCGCTCATTTTCGTATCGTGATATTCTCCCCGGAAGGAGCTAAGCTATGGCAAAGTTGCATAAAATCCTGTCTCCTTTTTCCATGTTCGTGCGAATTGACTTTCGGGCTGACAGCGGGTATAAAGATAATGAATTATTGTGCGCTGACCGGCGCGCAGAGAATTTTCAAGAAATGAGGAATCGTTACTATGGCATATCAGTATTGGTCCTATGAGACGCTCCATCAGTTCTGCATGGACGCTTTCCAGAAGTTCGGCTTCACCGAGCAGGAGGCCGACATCATTCAGGATGTCCTGCTGACCTCCGACCTGTTCGGCATCGAGTCCCACGGCATGCAGCGCATGGTTCGCTACCACAAGTGCATCGAGAAGGGCATGATCAAGATCGATGCCCAGCCCGAGGTGGTCTTCGAGACTCCCATCTCCGCCGTCATCGATGCCCATGACGCC
>JAFWAZ010000193.1 GCA_017507425.1 Oscillospiraceae bacterium
CGGACGCCGACGCTGATGACCTGCGCAAACTTGGCCTGCATGATGCCCAGGTCCTCCTGGTAGTGCTCCTCGGTATCATGGCGAATGGCGTTGTGCATATAGGGATGCAGCGCGAAGACATAGCGGCACTTGGAGGCGTTGCCGGCCTCAGCCAGGGGACGGATCAGAGTCTCCAGCTCCTCCTCGGTGTACAGCTCGCGCCACTTGGCGTTGTGCTTGGGGTCATCCTTGGGGGCGTAGAAGTAGGAATTCAGCTTGTAGTAGCCGCCCCAGGTCATCAGGGCAGCGCGGTCCTCCACGGACCAGGGATTGCCGTAGTAGCCCTCGATGAAGCCGCGGGAGGCCACGTCAGCGTAGTCGTTGATAGTCAGGTTGCGGATGGTCTTGCCGCCCAGCTGGCCGAAGATCTGATACAGGGTGGTCAGACCGTAGAAGGCGGAGTCGGTGTCCTTACCCAGAACCACGATCTCGCCGTTGTTGACGGCCACGAAGTTGGCATCGGTCTTCTCAAACAGGGTGGTGTCCACGGTGTAGTTGTCCAGAATGTACTGCTCGACCTCGTCGCCGGAGCCGTAGATGGCAACGTAGACGTCGGTGGTGCCGGACTCGGTGACGTCCAGCTCCAGCAGAGCGGCAGTCTCCTCCAGACGGGCCTCGGTGTACTCGTCGATGCCCTCGCCATAGATGGCATGGATGTCGGTCAGCTCAAAAGAGCCTTCGCCGTAGACAACGGAATGGGGCGTGGGGTAGAGGATGTACTCGACGTCAGTACCCTCTGCCTGAACGCTCATCGGCAGCATACCGCCGATCATCACCATGCACAGAAGGATGGCGATGAGCTTGTGTGTGAATTTCTTCATGCTTTTTTACTCCTCTCGATCAAAAATGGTATTTTGTCTGCTGTTTCAGTGTGCCGGTAATCGACCTCCTTTGCTGTCCAGAAACCCGCCGGAGCCGCAGAAAAAGCGGTTCCCCGTCTTGTTTCAATATTGACTAAATTATACAACACCCGGTCCATAAAATCAATGAAATCCGGCAAAAACGTCAACGCCTTTTTTTCTCTCCCTTCCGTCCTGTCTCAAACACATGAAAGAAGTTAACAAAACAAACAAAATCAGTGCGGCTTCTTGCAATATTCTGTTGATTATGCTACCATAATTGTGGTTCGTAACGACACCAACAAGACTACATGCGATTGGAGGATTATCATGAATCACAAGCGACTCAAAAGATTGGGTGCGGCCCTGTTGGCTGCCGTCATGCTGCTGAGCATGCTGCCGGTTTCCCTGACGGTATCTGCGGAGGAATCCGTGCCTTTCGGCGTGTCCTTTGCCGACCCCTACGCCAAGGTGGGACAGCCCATGAACCTGACGGTGACGGGCGCATCCGGCGCCGTTACCTACAGCTGGGCGGTGGACGGAAATACCGTCAGCACCGAGGCCACCTACACGCCCACGGAAGACGACCTGATGAAATGGATCGTCGTCACCGTGCAGTGCGGCAGCGACAGCGCCTATGCCCAGATGTTTTTCAGCAAGCTGCCCGTTGTCTACATCAACACCGAGGGCGGCGCCCCCATCGTCAGCAAGGAGGAGTATATCGATGCCGAGCTGATCGTTCAGGGCAACGAAACCTACAATTCCGAAACCACCACCCTCTACAGCGGCAAGACCGAGATCCGCGGCCGCGGCAATTCCACCTGGGCCCAGCCCAAGAAGCCCTACCGCCTGAAGCTGGACAAGAAGACCGACCTCTTCGGCATGGGCAAGAGCAAGCACTGGGTGCTGCTGGCCAACTATCTGGACGAGTCCCTGCAGCGCAACACGCTGGCCTACAATCTCTCCGGTGCCATGGGCATGGAGCAGATGTCCACAGTCTTTGTGGATGTGGTGCTCAACGGCGATTTCGTGGGCAACTACCAGCTCTGCGAGAACATCCGCATCGACGATACCCGCGTAGATATCTTCGACTGGGAGGGCTTCTGCGAGGACAGCGCCGCTGTCATTGCCGAGGCAGAGAGCATGGATGACGATACCGCCGGCGATCTGGAGAGCTACATGGTCGAAAACATGGAGTGGATCACCTCCGGCTCCTTCCAGTTCGGCGGCGTTACTTATCAGATCGCCGACTATCCCGACATTGAGGTCCCCGACATCAACGGCGGCTATCTGATCGAGCTGGATGAATACTACGACGAGATCTCCAGGTTCAAGACCAACAGCAACCAGCCCATCATGTTCAAGAGTCCCGAATACCTCTATACCAACGATGATATGATGGATTTCGTCAAGGCCTACATTCAGGCCTTTGAGGACGCCGTTCACTCTGACACCTATACCGCCAATTATGACGGCAGCACCCTCCACTACAGCGAGCTGTTCGACTTCGACGCGCTGGTGGACTACTGGCTGATCAACGAGATCTTCTTCAACGAAGAGCTCAACAAGAAGAGCACCTACATGTACAAGGACATCGACGGCCTGATGATGATGGGCCCCATCTGGGACATGGACTGGAGCTCCGGCGGTGAGGGCCAGACCTACCACACCGAGCAGTGGGCCACCCGCTACTACAGCACCAACGCGCAGGCCGACCAGTGGTACAAGTATCTGATTCAGGATCCTTACTTCTTCATCAAGGCACAGGAGCGCTACTGGGAGATCCGCAACGATCAGGTCGCAGCCATGCTGACCGAGCTGGACAGCAACGAAGAACTGCTGACATCCTCTGCCAATGCCAACGGCAAGCGCTGGGGCTACAAGCACGACTACAGCGAGTATGTGGATGATCTGCGGACTTGGTTCAATGAGCACCTGACTTGGCTGGATACCCAGATGGCCACGCAGGACTCCCTGCGGGATTCTCTGGGCTACCATCCCAGCTCCCGTCTGGCGCTGTCTCTGACCGATTCCAACGGCAATGCGCTCCAGAAGGAGTCCGCAAACAAGGCTCCCGCCGATGCCATTGCCGCAGCGGGCAGCAATCTGAAGCTGGTCATCGTGGGCGGCAATGACACCAACGGCGTCGCAGCCCTGTACGTCAACGGCCGCCGCATCAGCGAGACGGAGACGCAGGCCAACGCCACCACCACTGTAGACGTCCCTGCCGCCAGCCTCACGGCTCCCGAGGGCGAAAAGAACGTCATCGAAGTTCAGATTGAGAAGCCCGACGGCACCATCAACGCCTCCCGCTATATCACCGTGGTCGTCACCGCCACCGGCGAGCATGAGCACAGCTACGAGGCCGTGGTCACCGCGCCCACCTGCACCGAAGGCGGCTACACCACCTACACCTGCTCCTGCGGTAACAGCTACATCGCCGACGAGACGGATCCTCTGGGCCACACCGAGGTGACCGCTCCCGATCAGGCTCCCACCTTCGACGAACCCGGCATGACCGGAGGCACCGTATGCTCCGTCTGCGGCGAGACTCTGAGTGCTCCTCAGGAGATCCCCCAGCTCGACTACAATGAGGGCATCATCCCCATTCCCGTGCTGACTGTCACCGCCGGTGATGAAGAGCCCAACGGCGGCGCCAAGGAGGGCCCCGCAGAGTTTGTTCTGGACGACAACTTCGATACCATCTGGCACACCAACTGGAAGGGCACCAGCCGTGACAACCACTGGATCCAGTTCGAGCTGAGCGAGGACTACATTGTGGACGGCCTGCGCTACAAGCCCCGCGAGGGTGCGAAGAACGGCACCATCGTCAAATATGAGATTCAGGTTTCCGACGACGGCGAGACCTTCCGCACGGTCGCTTCCGGCGATTGGGAGAAGACTGCCAACTGGAAGGTCGTCGAGTTCGAGGGCGAGCAGGTCAAGTTTGTCCGTCTGGTGGCTCTGGATGCCACGGGTGACAATCAGTATGTCTTCGCCTCCGCCGCGGAGATCCGTCTGACTGGCGTGAAGTCCGGCGAGCTGCCCCACGAGCACGAGTGGTCCGACTGGACCGTGACCAAGGCAGCCACCTGCTCCGAGGCCGGCGTCGAGACCCG
>JAFWAZ010000194.1 GCA_017507425.1 Oscillospiraceae bacterium
CACAAGTGCACCGCCAAGCAGTGCCCCGCTCTGCTGACCTACTCCATCGACGCCGAGAAGTGCATCGGCTGCTCCCTGTGTGCCAAGAAGTGCCCCGTGGGCGCCATCACCGGCGAGCTGAAGAAGACCTACGCCATCGATCCCAACGTCTGTATCCGCTGCGGTGCCTGTATCAACTCCTGCCGCAAGGGCGCAGTCGTCGTGGAATAAGGAGGCCAAACCAATGAGTGAAATCAAGCTGATTATCAATGGCAAGGAATGCGTCGGCCAGAAGGGCCAGACCATTCTGGAAATTGCAAATGCCAACGGCATTTTCATCCCCACCCTGTGCCATCTGGCCAAGGTGAAGAACTACGGCGCCTGCGGCGTCTGTGTCGTCGAGGGTGAGGGCCTGCCCAAGCTCATGCGCGCCTGCTCCACCGTCGCTGCCGACGGCTGGAAGATCAACACCGAGTCCAAGCGTGTCGTTCAGGCCCGCAAGGTGGCTCTGGAGCTGCTGATGTCCGACCACGACGGCGACTGCAAGGGCCCCTGCCATCTGGGCTGCCCCGCCCACACCGATGTGCAGGGCTACGTCAAGCAGATCGCCCTTGGTAACGACCGTGAGGCCGTCCGCATCATCAAGGACAAGATCCCCCTGCCCGCCTCCGTGGGCCGCGTCTGCCCCCATCCCTGCGAGACGGACTGCCGCCGCGCTCTGGTGGAGCAGCCCCTGTCCATCGCCTACCTGAAGGCTTTCGCTGCCGACAACGACATGAAGTCCGGCAATCCCTTCACCCCCAAGCTGGCTGATCCCACCGGCAAGCGCGTCGCCATCGTCGGCGGCGGCCCCGCCGGTCTGACCGCTGCTTACCAGCTGGCCGTCAAGGGCCATGAGGTCACCGTCATGGACATGATGCCCGAGATGGGCGGCATGCTCCGCTACGGCATCCCCGAGTACCGTCTGCCCAAGGCTGTTCTGGCCGCTGAGGTGGCTGCCATCGAGAAGCTGGGCGTGACCATGGTGGGCAACATCAAGGTCGGCACCGACGTGACGCTGGAGAAGCTGCGTGAGCAGTTCGACGCCGTTCTGGTTGCCGTGGGCGCTTGGAAGTCCACCGGCATCGGCTGCGAGGGCGATAAGCTCGAGGGCGTTCTGGGCGGCATCGATATGCTCCGCGAGGTCAATCTGGGTGCCAAGCCCGATCTGGGCAAGAACGTCGCCGTCGTCGGCGGCGGCAATGTGGCCATGGACGCCTGCCGTACCTCCGTCCGTCTGGGCGCTGAGAACGTCTACGTCATCTACCGCCGTACCCGCGCTGAGGCTCCCGCCGAGGATCTGGAGATCGAAGAGGCTCTGGAGGAGGGCGTGAACTTCAAGTGGCTGACCAACCCCGCCGAGATCATCGGCGAGAACGGCAAGGTCACCCAGATCAAGCTCCAGGTCATGGAGCTGGGTGAGCCCGATGCCTCCGGCCGCCGCTCCCCCGTGCCTGTCGAGGGCAAGTTCGAGGTTCTGGATGTGGATACCGTCATCTCCGCCATCGGCCAGCGCTGCGCGCTGCAGGGCTTCGAGGCTCTGGAGATGACCCGCAAGGGCACCATCGTGGCCGACGAGCGCTCCGGCGCCACCAACATCCCCGGCGTCTTCGCCGTGGGTGATGCCACCAACCGTGGTCCCTCCATCGCCGTCCGCGCCATCGGCGAGGCCGACGAGGCTGCCGAGGCCATCGACGCCTACCTGAAGGGCGCCGAGTGGAAGGCTCCCAACCCCTACTACTCCAAGCGCAAGGTCACCGAGAAGGACTTCGAGGATCGTCCCAAGCTGGCCCGCGCCGAGATGTCCTGCAAGGATCCTGCTGTCCGCCGGGGCAACTTCGATGCCGTCATCAACGGCTTCACCGAGGAGCAGGCCCGTGCCGAGGCCAAGCGCTGCCTGGAGTGCGGCTGCCACGACTTCGAGGAGTGCCGTCTGATCCACCACACCAACCTGTACGAGGTCAACCCCGACCGCTTCGCCGGTGCCAAGCGCG
>JAFWAZ010000195.1 GCA_017507425.1 Oscillospiraceae bacterium
ATGCGCTGGGTTATCCGCTCCTCCTGCGCAACAAGGGCGGCCCCTCGGGCACAGGAAGCCTCCTGACCGAGAAAGGGCAGGAATTGCTCAGCGCCTATGCGCAGTTTGAAAGTGCCGCAAAGGAGAATATGGAAAAATTGTTTGATTCCTATCTGCGGGATATCCTATAACAACAGCTATATGCTCGATGTCTTCGAGCAGTGCATGATCGACACCGCCCTCACCCGGAATGAGCTCACGACCAATGAGCCTACGCTCTTGGAGCAGCATCTCTCCTTGTAACGAAAAAGCTTCTGAAATCCTACGATCTCAGAAGCTTTCTTTACTTTCTGCCCCTTTTGCGGTATGATAGATCAAAATCAGAAAGGAGCCGCGCCATGTCCAGACTCATCTTCCACATCGATGTGAACAGTGCCTATCTCAGCTGGGAGGCGGCCCGGCGGGTTGCCAATGGAGAAGCAGACCTGCGGCTGATCCCGTCGGCCATTGGCGGGGACCGGGAGAAGCGGACGGGCGTGATTCTGGCAAAGTCCATTCTGGCGAAGAAGTTCGGCGTTCGGACAGGCGAGCCGGTGGCGATCGCGCTGCGAAAGTGTCCCGATCTGGTGCTGGCACGGCCGGATTTTCGGCTGTACGAGCGGTCATCCAAGGCGTTCATGGACATCTGCCGGGAGTATGCGCCGGTGGTGGAGAAATATTCCATCGACGAGTGCTTCCTGGACATGAGCGGCACCCATCGAATTTATCCTGACCCTGTCGCCATCGCCCACACCATCAAGGACAAGATCCGGGACACCCTGGGCTTTACCGTCAATGTGGGCATCGGTGAAAATAAGATCCTGGCGAAGATGGCCAGCGATTTCGAGAAGCCGGACAAGGTTCACACACTGTATCTGCATGAGATCCCCGCAAAGCTCTGGCCCCTGCCGGTGCGGGAGCTGTTCACCGTGGGAGCCTCCACCGCCGAGAAGCTGGAGAATGCTCGCATCCGAACCATCGGTGATCTGGCCCACACGCCGCCGGAGCGTGTTCAGAAAATTGTGGGCATGAAGCTGGGGAAACAGCTCCACGACTACGCCAACGGCATCGACGATTCCCCCGTTCTGGCGGAGCCGGAGGCCGCCAAGGGCTACAGCATCTCCACCACACTGGAGGAGGATGTGGTCAAGGCGGAGCAGGCCCATCCTGTGCTGCTGGCGCTGACCGACAGTGTCACCGCCCGGATGCGGGTCGACGGCTTCAAAGCCTACTGCGTGGCCGTGTCCATCCGCTCCATCGATTTCAAGACCCGCTCCCACCAGCGCAAGCTGTACGATCCCACGGACATTTCCTCAGAGGTCTACCGGCTTTGCAAGCAGCTTTTTGCAGAACTCTGGGACGGGCATACGCCCCTGCGGCTCATCGGCGTGGCCCTGACCGATCTGACCAGGGAGGAGCCGGCACAGATCTCCCTCTTCCCCGATGAGAAGAAGGAACGCTCCCGGAAGCTGGATGCGGCCTACGATGCCATCCACAAAAAGTTCGGCGCATCGGCCATCCAGCGGGGTTCCAGCCTGCAATCGAAGCTGGATGTGGGCAAGAAATACAAGGCACAAATGGAGGTCAACGATGATCCGAACCGCAAGAAATGACGATCTGAACCGGATCGCCGAGATCGAGGTATTCAACCACCGGCTGAAATTTTATCCCATTTTCCTCGATGACGAATTCTACTTCGGGGAGCTTCAGGTGCCGAATGTGGCAAAGCGATATGACGATTCGCTGGAGGACATTCGGGTCTGGGATGACAGTGTTGTGAAGGGCTTCATCCTCGTGCGTAATGGTGAGGTGAAGAAGCTCTTTGTGGAGCCGGTTCTTCAGGGTCAGGGCATCGGGGCCGGGCTGCTGGAATATGCGGTAGAGCATATGGGCGCAAAGATGCTGTGGGCCTTGGAAAAGAATGCGGGAGCCATCCGCTTCTATCAGCGGCACGGCTTCCGGCTGACCGGTGAGAAGCGGCTGGAGGACGGGACCAGCGAGTATCTGGTGCGGATGCAGAAATAAGACAAAGAAGCTCAGAACCGGGTTTGATCCGATTCTGAGCTTCTATTTATGGTCTAGCTTTACCATCATTCCACCTTCAGCATCCGGTAGCCGATGCCGATGTGGGTTTGGATGTATTGGGTATCCGGGTCTTTTTCCAGCTTTTTGCGCAATGTCGCCATGTGCACCCGCAGCGATGCCATGTCGCTTTCCCAACTGCTGCCCCAGATTTTGTCGGTCAGGTAGGTATGGGTCAGCACCTTGCCCGCGTCCTTGGCCAGCAGGCACAGGAGCTTATACTCCGTGGGGGTCAGCTTCAGCGGCTTTTCAGAAAGATACGCACAGCCTGCGGCGTAGTCGATCCGAAGCTTGCCATTGCGAAATACAGCCTCCTCCGTCTTTCCGCCCAAGGAAGCGATCCTGCGCTGTGCCACCCGCAGCCGGGCCAGCATTTCTGTCACGGAGAAGGGCTTGGTCAGGTAATCGTCGGCACCGGCATCCAGAGCCGATACCTTATCGGAGTCCTCGCTTCTGGCACTGATGACGATGATGGGCATATCCGACCAGGAGCGGATGCGCCGGATGATCTCCACCCCGTCCAGATCCGGCAGTCCCAGATCCAGCAGGACGATGTCCGGCTGCTGG
>JAFWAZ010000196.1 GCA_017507425.1 Oscillospiraceae bacterium
ATTCGATGTTATGGATGGTGTACATGCAGCGGGTCTTGGGGAACTGGGGATGATACACAGCCTTCAGATAGACAGGGATCAGAGCACACTGCCAGTCGTTGCACTGGATCACATCGGGGATGAAGTCCAGAGCTACCATGGCATCCAGGCAGGCGCGGGAGAAGTAAGCAAAACGCTCACCGTCGTCCATATCGCCGTAGATGGCGCCGGTACGGCCGCCGAAGTAATACTCGTTGTCCAGGAAGTAGACCTGCACTTTGTCGGTGCGGTTGGTCAGCTTCATGACAGCGCAGTACTGCTGGCGCCAGCCCAGCTGGACGCGGAACTCGGCAACCTTCTCCACCTCATAGGCGGTGTTGGTCTTGATCTTGCTGTAGAAGGGCAGGAACAGGACGACTTCGTTGCCTTCAATGCGGGACAGGGCGGCAGGCAGACCTTCAATCACGTCGCCCAGACCGCCGGACTTGGCATAAGGGGAGCCTTCGGAAGCGCAGACTGCAATTCTCATACAGTCTCACCCCGCTTGACGATGATGGGGCTGTTCTTGGTGCCGATGAGCTTTGCGCCGGGAGTAACGGTAACGTTCTTGTCCAGGATGACGTACTTCAGCTCAGCGCCTTCGCCGATGACAGCCTCGTTGAACAGGATGCAGTTCTCGACCTCTGCGCCCTTGCCGATGGTGACTTCACGGAACAGGATGGAGTCTTCCACTTCGCCTTCCAGGATGCAGCCGTCAGCGACCAGGGAGTTCTGGACCTCGCAGCCTTCCACGTAGTAGGTGGGAACGCGGTCACGAACCTTGGTGTAAACGGGGTGTGCGCCGTTGATGATGTCGGCGCGGATGTCCTTCTTCAGCAGAGCCATGGAGTTGGAGAAATACTCTTCCACGGACTCGTTGAACATAGCAACGCCTTCGAAAGCGTAGGTGTTGACGGTGACGATACCGCGGTTCCAGCCGCCCATGACCAGGTCACGGTCCATGTGGAACTTGTCCCGTGCGATCAGTTCCTTAACGGACTTGACCAGGAACTTCTTGGACAGAACGAAGATGTCCATGGAAGCGACGTACTCAGCGGGAGCAACGTAGTCAACAGCCATGTCCTTGATCTCGCCGTCTTCTACCTTCAGAGCCAGGTCGATCTTCTTCTCGCCGTCGCAGATGCCAGCCTTGGTGACAACGGTGACATCCTTGCCGGAAGCGACGTGTGCTTCCATAACAGCGCGCAGGTCGATGTTGCTCAGAACAGCGGAGTCGATCATAACGACCAGCTCGTCCTCGTCGCCGTAGGACAGGAAGTCCATAGCGTTGTTAACGGACTCCAGCTTGCCGCGGTAGGTGCCGACGGTGGTCTGTGCGTAGGGGGTCAGGAATTCCAGGCCGCCCTCAGCCAGCTCCAGGCCCCACTCCTCGCCGTCGCCGACGTGGTGCATCAGGGACTGGTAATTGTGGCGGGAGATGATGCCGATGTGACGAACGCCTGCGTAGGACAGGTTGGACAGAGCGAAGTCAACCTGACGGTAGCGGCCGCCGAAAGGAATGCTTGCCATGGTGCGCTTGTTGGTCAGCTCACCCATGGTAGCGTCATTGGTAAAGATAATGCCCATTGCGTTCATTGCGAAATCCTCCTAAATTACAGTCCAGATTAGACCATGTCACCGGGCTTCAGCACGGTGTTGGCCTCGATAACAGCGCCCTTGGAGGTGACGCTGATTGCTCTCTTCTCGCCTTCTGCGAACTGGCCGCCGACGACAGCGTTCTTGCAGACCTTGGAGTTCTCGCCCAGGATGCAGTTGCGGACGATGGCACCGGCCTCGATGACAACACCGGGCATGACAACGGCGTCCTCAACCAGAGCGCCCTCGCCGATGGTGCAGCCGATGGAAACGACGGAGTGCTTCACGGTGCCGTAGACTTCGCAGCCTTCAGCCACCAGGGAGTTGACGATCTTGGCGTCCTCATCGATGTAGGAGGAGGGCAGTGCGCTGTTACGGGCATAGATGGTGTCCCGCTTGCCGCCGCGCAGGTCGAACTCGGGGTTCTTGCCTAGCAGTTCCATGTTGGCTTCCCACAGGGAATCGATGGTGCCCACGTCCTTCCAGTAGCCGTCGAAGGGGTAAGCCATCATCTTGTGGCCGGCGTTCAGCAGGTTGGGGATGATGTTCTTGCCGAAGTCCTTGGAGGAGTTGGGGTCCTCTTCGTCAGCGATCAGGGCCTCACGCAGGACCTGCCAGTTGAAGCAGTAGATACCCATGGAGGCGTTGGTGGACTTGGGCTTTGCGGGCTTCTCTTCGAACTCGTAGATGGAGTTGTCGGGGTTGGTGTTCAGGATGCCGAAACGGGAAGCTTCAGCCAGGGGGACATTACGGACAGCGATGGTGACGCTCTTTGTCTCAAACTCGCCATCGGTATATCGGCTCTCAGCATATTCTTTCAGATAGTCCACCATGGAATGGCCGACCGCATCGGAAAACGCGGCCTTTTCACGGTAAAGGATGCTTTGCGGCAGATAGTCACCCTCAAAGGCATGGCGCAGCAGATATTTGCCCTTGCAGTACTTGTTCAGTTTCATTTCCGGGTCAATGCTCATGACGTACTCCACAAAATCCAGATCTCCAAAGGGTACACGCGCCTCTAAAGAGTTGACGGAGATGCAGCGGTCGGCTCGAAGCACATCATACATATGCAGCTCCCGGATGCGCTTGACAGCTTCCTTTTGGAACTCCTCCGCGGATGGAGCAAAATCGGTGTATTTATAGCCGAACAGCTCGTCGCTGATTTCTCCTGTCAGCAGAACACGAATGTCGGTCTGCTCGTGAATGGCCTTGCAGACCAGATACATGCCCATGCTTGCCCGGATAGTGGTGATATCATAGGTGCCCAACAGCGCGATCACCGTTTCAAGAGAGGTCAGCACCTCATACGGTGTCATATATATCTCGGTGTGTTCGCTGCCAAGGTAGTCTGCCGCTTCCTTTGCGTACTTCAGGTCAATGGCATCTTCGCTCATGCCAATGGCAAAGGTGCGAATGGGCTTGTTGGAACACTTCTGAGCTATGGCACATACCAGAGAGAAATCCAGCCCGCCGCTGAGAAGAAAACCGACCTTTGCGTCAGCAATCAGCCGTTTTTCAACACCGGAGATCAGCTTTTCACGGGTGTGTTTGCACACCGTTTCCAAATCATCGTGACACAACTCTTTTACGGCTGTGATGTCACGATAACAGATAAACTTTCCGTCTTCATAGTAATGTCCGGGAGGGAACGGCATGATCTTGTCGCAGATATCCACAAGGTTTTTTGCTTCGCTGGCAAAAACGATAGTGCCGGACGCATCGTAGCCATAGAATAGGGGGCGTATGCCGATGGGATCTCTGGCGGCAATATATTTTTTCGCCTTTCCGTCATACAGTATCAGTGCAAATTCCGCATCAAGCATACGGAATATGGCCGTGCCGTATTCCTTGTAAAGCGGAAGCAGTATCTCGCAATCGGATTCGCTTTTGAATGTATAGCCTTTTTGCTTGAGTTCGCTTTTCAGTTTATCAAAACCGTAAATCTCGCCGTTGCAAACAACATAGCTTCCGTCCAGC
>JAFWAZ010000197.1 GCA_017507425.1 Oscillospiraceae bacterium
GCCATGCGCATCAGCGGGGTGGAGACAACAGACTTTTCTCAGATCGTGGAGGATTATGCGGAGCAGAATCCCGACCAGATCATGGAATTGCCTCAGGTGACGGCATATTTTTATCCGGAACAGGGATCAGACCGGGTGGTGGATATTCGTTTCGTATATCAGACCAACCGAGAGGCCCTGCGTCAGATGCAGATATACGTGCAGCCCGTGTTTCGCTCTGCGGAGTTGTATGTCAGCAGCGAAGAGGAGAGCGATGCGGTGAAATATGCCCGTCTGCACACCTTCTTGATGGAACGAAACGACTATAAGGTGGAAACCTCCATTACCCCCACCTATAGCCTTTTGCGCCACGGTGTGGGTGACAGCCGCGCCTTTGCCAATGTATACGCGGCTATGTGCCGTAAGGCGGGACTGCAGTGCTATGTGGTTTCGGGTACCTGCAACGGCGAAGCCCGGTTCTGGAATATCATTCGTGATGGAGATATTTGCTACCATGTGGATCTGCTGAATCCTTCCGGTTTTGCTCGGTTTACGGATCAGCAAATGAATGGTTATGTGTGGGACTATTCGGCCTATCCGGAATGCGGAATATTGCTGCCGCCGGAAGATGCAGAATAAATTTTAAAAAAGACGAAATTAGTGCTTGACTTTTTCGGGAAACTTGCTATAATACATCCTGTTGATGCGGGTGTAGCTCATCCGGTAGAGCGCCACCTTGCCAAGGTGGAGGTAGCGAGTTCGAGCCTCGTCACCCGCTCCAGCAAAAAACTCCAAGCCAATGGCTTGGAGTTTTTTAGTTATATTCGCCTTGCGCCAGTGGTATTGTCTGCGGATAGTTGGGGGCGAATATAATATCACTTGCGAAGCAAATATCACTGCGCAGCAATAACACTCCGGCAAAGCCGGAATATCACGCAAAAAAACATCCCCCCACCGGGCTTCCGTTCCTTTTTCTGCTGGTGTATAATCGAGCCATAAGATATCAAAGGAGCGATTCCCGTGAAATTATCCAATATCAAGCGCCTGACCCTGTCCGCTCTGTGCATTGCCCTGTGTGTGGTTCTGCCCATGGCCTTCCATGTGATCCCCAATGCCGGCTCTGTGATGCTGCCCATGCATATCCCCGTGCTGCTGTGCGGTCTGGTCTGCGGATGGCAGTACGGCCTGCTCTGCGGCATCCTTGGTCCGCTGGTGAGCTCCATTCTGACGGGCATGCCTCCCGCGGCCATCCTGCCCGGTATGATGGTGGAGTGCGGCATGTACGGCTGCGTGGGCGGCCTGATGATGGAGCGCATCCGCACCGGCAGCCTGTATGCAGACCTGTACATCAGCCTGCCCATTGCCATGTTGGCTGGCCGTGTGATCTCCGGCATCGTCAAGGCACTGATCCTGACCCCCGGCATGAGCTTTTCCGCTTGGGTTGCCGCCAGCTTCGTGACGGCTCTGCCCGGCATTTCCATCCAGCTGATCTTGATTCCCAGCCTGATCGTGGCACTTACCCGGGCCGGACTGATCCCGGCGCGATATCAGCGTGCTGCGCAGTATACCTGATTGAAAAGCGGCTCCGTAGGGAGCTGCTTCAGTCTGTAGAAAAAGCCTCGCAGAGTTTGCCGCTGACGCGGCAAACTCTGCGAGGCTTTTTCTACAGTCTGAGATCCCGGACGTGAGTCCGGGATTATTTATATGGTCAACTGATCGGGGCAGGGGAGATTGTTCAGATCCCGCAGGGCTGCAGCTCCGATCTTGACGGCTCCCATCTGCTCCAAAAGATCTGCGCTCTCGCTGCCGTCGTCGAAGACGTACAGGGGCGACCAGCCGAAGCGGAGGTTTTTCACACTGCCGTCCCATGTGCCGCCGGTGCGGAGGGAGCACTGGGCGGCGATGGTAAGCTCGCCGAGGGCGTGGATGCAGCGGTTGCGGCTCAGGGCCCGCTGGGCGGAGAATTCCAGATCGAAGCCCTCTTCGCTGAGGTAGAGGATGCTTCCAGCAGGGACATGATCGGTGAGCCGGTCAGCCAGAATGGAGATGACGCATCCGCCGGCGGCGAGGGCCGCATTCTGGGCGGTGCGGTCGGCACCCCGGGCGTTGCCGGAGATCAGGGCAAAGCCCTGTCCGGCCGCTTCCGCGCCCGTCAGCCGGGCAAAGCGTGCATTGGCCGAGAGCAGATCCCGGCTGCCCACCAAGGCGATGGAGCGGTTTTGCAGCAGACTCAGATCACCCCGGGCCCACAGACAGGCGGGAGCGTCGTCGCCCAAGGCCTTCAGCAGCCGCCGGGGATACAGGGGGCTCAGGGGAGTCAGGGGCGTGCAGCCATAGTTTGCGGCCTTGGCCAGATACCGGTCAAGGAGCGCCTCCTCGGACAGGAGGGAAAGCATATGGGCTGCATCGGCGTGACCGTAGCCCAAGGCGGTCAGATCCCGAAGTTCCAGATCCCGGTCTTCCGAAGGCTTTTCCCCGTCCCGGACCCGCCGGGCCAGCCTGCGCAGCTGTGGGGCAGTCAGGGGTCTGCGCTCGGGGTTGCCCAGATGGCAGCCCAGCAGCAGGAAGCCCCGCTCGGCCCCGGTCAACGGAACCGCCGCCGCTTCTGGGACGGGGGAGTGGGCTTGACCTCCTCGGGGGTGACGGAACCGTCTTCGCCGAGGATCATGGGCTGGACGGTGAAATTGCAGAATTTGCAGATCTCATCCAGCTTGGCTTTCTCGGGGAAGTTGCCGATGATGCTCCATGCGGCGCCCTTGCGCTTGGCGCGGCCGGTACGGCCGATGCGGTGGACGTAGTATTCGTTCTCGTCGGGAATGTCAAAGTTGATGACGCAGTCCACGTCGTCCACGTCGATGCCGCGGGAGGCAACATCCGTGGCGATCAGGATGGGCAGCTTGCCCTGACGGAAGCGGAGCATGGTCTTTTCCCGCTGGGACTGGCGGATGTCGCCGTGGATGCAGTCGCAGTCAAGGCCGGTGCGCTGGAATTCGTCGGACAGACGCTGGCACATATGCTTGGTGTTGCAGAAAATGATGACCCGCTCAAAGCCCTGAGATTTGATCAGCCGCAGGGTGGTCTCGGCCTTGGCGAGGGGGGAGACGGTCAGACAGTACTGATCGATGTCGGGGCGGTCCTCCTGCTTGGGTTCCACGGTGATCTCCACCTCATCCCGCTGGTACATCCACTGGACGGTCATGACCTCCTGAGAGATGGTGGCGGAGAACAGACCCAGATTTTTGCGGTTTTTGACCTTGTCAATGATCCGGGTCACGTCCTTGAAGAAGCCCATGTCCAGCATCCGGTCGGCCTCGTCGAGAACGACGGTCTGGATCTTGTCCAGACGGATGGTCTTGCGGTTGTAGTGGTCCATCAGCCGTCCGGGGGTGGCGACCACGATCTGGGGCTTGCGCTCGAGCTGCTTGATCTGTCCGCCGATGCCGGCGCCGCCGTAGAGGACGGCAACCCGGATGTTCTGGAAGTAGGTCAGCAGGCTTCTGAGCTCGTCGCCGATCTGGATGGCCAGCTCCCGGGTGGGAGCCAGGATCAGACCCTGCACGGCGTCGGAAGCTGCGTCAATGTGCTCGATCATGGGGATGCCGAAGGCGAAGGTCTTGCCGGTGCCGGTGGGGGCCTTGGCGATGACGTCGCGCCACTGCATGAAATGGGGGATGGCCTCTGCCTGAATGGTGGTGGGCCAGCCGTAGCCCTTCTGCTCCAGCGCCTTGAGCATGGCGTCGCTCAGGCCGAGGTCGCGGAAGGTAATGTTGCTTTCACTCATAATATCGTTCCTCATTTGTCTATATGTTCAAATCTAGGATATTCTATCAGCTTTTGCGGAACTTTGCAACCGATTCTGTTGGATTTGTGAAAAATCGGAAAACATCCTATCGCAGGCATGGACAAACCGGGACGAATGTGGTAAGATTAACATGAAATACTATGGAAAGGTGTGTTTTCCGTGAGAATTGACGTGATGGGTGTCGGCTTCGACAACCTGACCAAATCTGAATTTACCGCAAAGGCGGAGGATATGCTCCGGAATAAGGAGCGCGGCTATGTGGTGACCCCCAACGCCGAGATCGTTTATGAATCCATCCATGATGACGCCTTCCGGGCGCTGCTCAACGACGCCAGCATGGTGCTGCCCGACGGCGCCGGTGTGGTGCTGGGTGCCAAGATTCTGGGCACCCCCATCAAGGAGAAGGTGGCCGGCATCGAGTTCGGCGAGGAGGTCTGCAAGCTTCTGGCCAAGAACAACGGCCGCCTGTACCTGCTGGGCAGTAAGCCCGGCATCGCCAACGCCGCCGGTGAAAAGCTGGCCCAGAAGTACCCCGGTCTGGTCATCTGCGGCACTGCCGACGGCTACTTCAAGGATGAGAAGGCTGTGATCGAAAAGATCAACGAGGCGAAGCCCGATGTGCTCTTTGTCTGCCTTGGCGCCCCCAAGCAGGAGAAATTCATCAAGGAGCATTTCGACGAGCTGGACGTGACGCTGATGCTGGGTCTGGGCGGCAGTCTGGACGGCTACGCCGGCGTTGCCCAGCGTGCCCCCAAGTGGATGATCGATCTGAGCCTTGAGTGGCTGTACCGGCTGATGAAGGAGCCCAAGCGTCTGGGCCGCATGATGCGCCTGCCCAAGTTCGTGGCCATCTGCACCGGCGAGAAGCTGCGGAGGAAGCGTAATGGGTAAGCTCATCGTCATCGAGGGCACCGACGGCTCCGGCAAGTCTACCCAGTTCCGTTTGCTGACGGAGGCTGTTGCGAAGGACGGCCGGGAATTTCAGAAGCTGGTCTTTCCGCAGTATAAAGAGGAGAGCTCCGCGCTGATCCGCATGTATCTGGGCGGTCAGTTCGGCTCCAGTCCCTCGGATGTCAATGCCTACGCGGCATCTGCCTTTTATGCCGTTGACCGCTACGCCTCCTATAAAAAGGTCTGGGGAGATTGGTATGAGCAGGGCGGACTGGTGCTCTCCGACCGGTACACCACCTCCAACGCCGTCCATCAGGCATCCAAGGAGCCGGAGGAGAAGCGGGGGGAGTTCCTGCGCTGGCTGTATGAATTCGAGTATGACCGGCTGGGCCTGCCCAAGCCGGATCTGACGATCTATCTCGATGTGCCCACCAAATACACCGAGCAGCTCATGCGCTCGAGGGAAGCTGCCACCGGCACCACCGCGGACATCCACGAGAAGGATCTTGACTATTTGGCTGTCTGCCGGGAGACGGGCCGCTTTGCCGCGAAGTATTACGGCTGGACGGTCATCGACTGCGTCCGGGATGGAGCCATGCGCACCATTGAGGACATTCACGGGGAGATCATGGCCCGGGTCCGGGCCTGTCTGGAGGAATAAGTATGGTTTATGTACTGCTTGGAACGGGCTTTGAGGAGATCGAGGCCCTGACCCCTGTGGATCTGCTGCGCCGGGCCGGCGCGGAGGTCCGGACTGTGGGTCTGAACGGTAAAATCGTATACGGCAGCCACGCCATCGGTGTGGAGGCAGATATGGTGATCGACGATCTGGACATCTCGGACGCTGAGATGATCGTGCTCCCCGGCGGACTGGGCGGCGTCGCCTCCATCCGGGGCTGCACCAAGGCGCTGGAGGCCGTCAGAGCTGTCCACGCTGCCGGTAAATTCGTTGCCGCCATCTGTGCCGGTCCTACGGTGCTGGCGGATCTGGGACTGCTGACCGGCGTGCAGGCCACCTGCTACCCCGGCCAGATCTCCAACATGGGCGACGCGGTCATCGTGCCCGGCGCCGCCTGCGTCACCGATGGGAAAATCATCACCGGCACCTCTGCCGGTACTGCGACTCCCTTTGCTCTGGCTCTGATCGAAGCTCTGAAGGGCTCCGATGCTGCCCGGGCCATCGCGGATCAGATCGTGATCCGCTGATCCTGAAAGGAGGATACTATGGACGAAAACAACATGAATCAGCAGCCTGAGGAATTTCAGGATCAGGACTTCCGGGATGCCTTCGGCGATGGCGAGGGTCTGAAGGCCGCCTTCGAGCCGGAACAGGCGGAGCAGCCTGAAGCGGAGCAGCCTGGAGCGGAGAAAAAGCCCGAAGCGGAGAAAAAGCCTGCCCGCAAGGGCCGTCCTGCCCGGAAAAAGGGCTACGGACTGCTGGGCATCCCCCACATTCTGGCAACTGCCGTCTGGCTGGCCATCATTCTGTGGGTCGGCGTGAGTCTGGGCCGGGTCATCTGGGTCTGTGCCACCGACGTTCTGGCCTTTGGCCGGGAGGAGCAGATCGTATCCGTCACCATCGAGGAGACGGACACCCTCGACGATGTGGCCCACAAGCTGCAGGAGGCCGGTCTGATCCGGTACCCCGAGCTGTTCAAGGCCTACGGCACCCTGACCTCCGCCCGTGAGGACATCTCTGCCGGTACCTTCAGCCTGAATACCATCTACGACTACATGGCGCTGGTCAATCACATGGCCTCCTACTCGTCTTCCCGCGAGGTGGTGAAGGTCACCATCCCCGAGGGCTACACCTGCGAGCAGATGTTCCAGCTTCTGGAGGAGAAGGGCGTGTGCAAGGCTGAGTATCTGCGCGAGCATGCCGCCAACGGTGAGCTGGACAGCTACTGGTTCCTGGAGGGTGTGGAGCGGGGTACTCCCAACTGTCTGGAGGGCTTCCTGTTCCCCGATACCTACCAGTTCTATACCAATGACTCCGCGGCCAACGTCATCGAGAAGCTCCTCGACGGTTTTGACTACCGCTTCTCTGAGGACCATCGGGCCGCCATTGACACCCTGAATATCAAGCTGGCCGCCATGATGGAGGCCAACGGCTACGACAGCGTCTTCATTGAAGAGCACAAGTTTGATATCCGCAAGGTCATCACGGTGGCTTCCCTCATCGAGGAGGAGACTGCCAACTCCGACGAGAGCTACAAGATCGCTTCCGTCATCTACAACCGACTGACCAATCTGAAGGAATATCCCTACCTGAACATCGACGCAACCCTGATGTACGTTCTGGGCCACAAGGAGGCTCTGACTGCGGAGGATCTGAACTACGACAGCCCCTACAATACCAACATTTACAAGGGTCTGATCCCCGGTCCCATCTCCAATCCCGGTCTGAACTCTATCAACGCCGCCCTGAACCCCGACAACACGGACTACCACTACTATGTGCTCGACACCAAGTCCGAGGAGCGGGAGCATCACTTCTCCAAGACTTATGATGAGCATGTGAACTTCATCAACAGTCTCAAGGAGGGCTAATGGCGAAACTGGAATTACTCAGCCCCGCTGGTGACATGGAGCGGCTGGAGATGGCGGTGCGCTACGGCGCAGATGCGGTGTATCTGGCCGGTACCAGCTTCGGCATGCGCTCCTTTGCAGGTAATTTTAACGACGAGGAGCTGCCCAAGGCGGTGCAGTTCGCCCATGACCACGGCGTCAAGGTCCACGCCACGGTGAATACCATGCCCCGCAACGACGAGGTTGCCAATCTCCCCGCCCATCTGGAAAAGCTGCAGGCGGCGGGGGTGGATGCGCTGATTCTGGCGGATCTGGGCGCCTTTACGCTGGCGGGCAGGTATGCACCCAAGTGTGAGCGCCATATCTCCACCCAGCAGTCCATCGCCAATTATGAATGCGCACAGGCATGGTTTGACCTCGGCGCCAAGCGGGTGGTGCTGGCGAGAGAGTGCTCCCTGCCTGAAATTGCGGAGATCCGCCGCAGGACCGATCCTCGGCTTGAGATCGAGACCTTCGGCCACGGCGCCATGTGCGTCAGCTACTCCGGCCGGTGCCTGCTCAGCAACTATATGACCGGGCGGGACAGCAACCGGGGCGAATGCGCTCAGCCCTGCCGGTATCAGTATGCGCTGATGGAGGAGAAGCGGCCCGGAGAATATTTCCCCGTATTCGAGGACAATCAGGGTACCTACATCCTCAACTCCCGGGATATGTGCATGATCGACCACATTCAGGACATCATGGATGCGGGCGTGGACTGCATCAAGATTGAGGGCCGGGCCAAGTCCGCCTACTACGCTGCCATCGTCACGGGCGCCTACCGCCACGTCATCGACGACCTGTGCGCCGGGCGGCCCGTGGATCCCGTCTGGCGGGACGAGGTGGAGCATGTGAGCCACCGCATTTACTCCACCGGCTTCTACTATGGCTACCCGGGCCAGTACACGAAAAACTCCAGATATATCCGGGAATGGCAGATCTGCGCCATTGTCGAATCCTGCGATGAAAAGGGTCTGGCTACCTGCTCTCTGCGCAATAAATTCCGCAGGGGAGATGCTCTGGAGCTCGTGGGCCCCGACACCCGGCCCTTTGCCTTCACGGCAGGGGAAATGTGGGATGGGGAAAATGTTCCCTTGAAGGAGCCCAAGAAGCCCGAGATGATCTTTACCATCCAGCTTGAAAAGCAGGTCCCCGCCAAGTCCGTCATCCGACGGGCCGTGGATCTGTCCGCAAAATAAATGCAGACCGCCGGGATTCTCGGCGGTCTTTTGCATTGGGAAATTGTAATTTCTTCCGGCATGTGATATGATGGGGAAAAAGAGGGAAATGAGGTCTTCTTATGGAACAGATTCTGAGAATTGCCCAAATCGTTGTGCCGATCCTGACGGCGGTGGTGCTGGGCATGCTCGCCCGGCGCAAAGAGCTGCTTTCCGAGCAGGATGTTCAGGGCATGCAGCAGTTCGTCATGAAGTTCGGTCTGCCATGCGTCATCTTCAATTCCTGTCTGACCGCGGACATCGGCGCCGAATCCCTGAGCAGCATGGCGCTGATCCTTCCATCGGTGCTGCTGGGTACCCTTTGGGCCTTCCGGGCCCGGAAGGCGAAGTATCCGTATCACAATCTGCCCCAGCTGTTCTGCGCGCAGGAGACGGGTATGCTGGGCATCCCTCTGTTTCTGATCCTCTTCGGTGCGGATCAGGCCTACCGGATGGGTGTGCTGGACATTGCGCAGGCACTGACTGCCCATCCCACCATTGCCATTCTCGCCGCTGCGACCGAGGAGAATCCCTCCGCCCGTTCGGTTGTGAAGAAGGTTTTGACCTCTCCGCTGGTGATCATGGCCCTGTTGGGTCTGACCCTGAACTTCACCGGTGCGGCAGAGCTGCTGGACGAAGCGGGGATCCTGAAGGTTCTGACGGAGTCCACGGGTTTTCTGGGCCAGCCTGTCAGTGCGCTGATGATCTTCGCCGTGGGCTATAATTTCTCCATGGACAGGGAGAGCCGTGGGGTCATTTTCCGTCTGTCTGTGGGACATTTTCTGTACTTTGCCCTGTGGGGTGCGGTGATTCAGGGAATTCTGTTCCTGATCCCCGGTGTGGACGCCATGACCCGATGGGCGATGCTCCTCTATACCGCTCTTCCGGCATCCTATCTGGCCCCCACGCTGGGCCGGTCGAGGGAGGACTACACCGTGGCGTCCGGCGTCTGCTCTGTGCTGACCATCCCGGCCCTGCTGGTGTTCTGCATTATTGCCGCATTCGTATCCTGAATACAAAGCCCGCCGGAATTTCCGGCGGGTTTTACATTGTACAAAATGCCTCGCAGAGTTTGCCGCTTTGGCGGCAAAAAAACGAAATCATTTTCTGTCGGGGCGTGTACCTGACAGAAAATACTTCTCAGGCTGCAAGTGTGGAATTTGTCTGCCACAGGCAGATAAATTATGCGCGCAGCAGACTGCAAAAACTGCCGAAAAAAGGCCGGAGGCCTTTTTCGGCATGCTTAAAGCCCGCCGGAATTTCCGGCGGGCTTTTGCGTATACTACCATCGGGTGATGGAAATGAAACGAAATTGGAAAACATACCTTTTCTGGATCGCTCTGGCGGAGGGTGTGGGCGCACTCTCGGGCTTTCTGACCCGGGAGGGTACCCAATGGTATCAGGAATTTGCGGTGAAGCCCATGCTTTCTCCGCCGGGATGGGTATTCCCGGTGGTCTGGGGCATTCTATACGCCCTCATGGGCATTGGTGCGGCCCGGGTGAGCCTGACGCCGCCGAGCTATGCCCGTTCGCTGGGGCTGAATCTCTTTGTCAGTCAGCTGACCGTCAATTTCTTCTGGAGCCTGATCTTCTTCAACCTTCGCGCCTACGGCTTCGCACTGGTATGGCTGGGGCTGTTGTGGGTGCTGATCGTGTGGATGACGCTTGCCTTCCGTCAGACGGATAAAATCGCGGCATGGCTGCAGATTCCCTATATTCTCTGGGTCAGCTTCGCGGCCTATCTGAACTGGGGCACGTGGGTGCTGAACTGAGCTGCGATGCACCGGAGCACTCAGCGCAGGATGACGGAATATCCTGCGTCAGCGCTCTGACGGTGAAGGCTGTCCCTGTAACGGAAACTGATCAGGAAAGAGAACATGGCTGCTGCAAATATGCACGAGGGGGGACCGCCGTTTGCCCATATGCAGATCAGCGCTTCCCATGCGGCGAAGAAACCCGCCACGGCGGCCTTTCCGGTTGTGAACAGCAGGAGCCAAAAGACAAGAAGCGGGAAAAACAGCACCGCGGCAGATTGATCTCCGAAGACCCACAGAGCCAGCAGAAAGCCAAAGAATGCGCAGACACCCCTGCCGCCCCGGAACCGGGCGAAGAGGGGATAGCAGTGGCCCAGTGCCGCGGCAAGACCGGCGCAGCCGACTGCCCAGAAGTGGCCGCCGGCCTGGTTCGCAAGGTAGGTGGCAAGGGTCACTTTCATCGTGTCCAGAGAGCTGGCGAAGATGACGGCCTCCAGAGGAGGCTTCTCACAGCCATGCTTATGAAAGTAAGACTCCATCCAATGGGTAAAGGGGATGGATCCGATCAGATATCCGACCAGAGAAATAACGAACAATTCCATGATATACCTCATTTCCGCGCCTGAAACGGAGGCGGTGTTGGTTAACAGATCAAAGTTCGGGGTAGATTGAATCAGAATTGGTGATAACTCTTCAGGGGTTTTCAAAAACTCTGTGTATATACTACAGGGTTCGCCTACTTCTGTCAAGGGGTATTGATAAACCTGAAACAGAGTTTCTTGTTGACAAACATTCGGTGAGTCTGTATAATCAGATCATGGAAAAAAAGATCAGAGACGCACTTTCCGGTTCCATGCGCGGATTTCGTCTCCCGCGCTACCACGAGATCCCCGATGTGGGTCTTTATCTGGAACAGGCAACCAAATATGTCAATCAATGCATCTCGGCTCTGGGCTTTGAGAATGTGACCGGTTCCATGATCCGAAACTATGTCAAACAGGGACTGATCGCAAATCCAATTCAAAAGCAGTATTCTGCTGACCAAATTGCCCACATGATTGCATTGGTGCTGCTGAAGCAGGTGACCAATCTGGAATATGTCAGCAACCTGTTTCAGATCCTCAAGACCCATGAGAAGTATACGCCGCAGGTTGCCTATGACTATTTCTGCGAGGAGCTGGAGAACAATCTGTACTTCCGGTTCGGGCTGAAGGACTCCTTCGAATATCTGGGCGGTACAAGCTCGCTGGAAAAGGAGATGCTCCGCAGTGCAGTAACTGCGGTATCCCATATCGTCTACCTGAACCGCGGCTTCCAGATTCTTTCCGAGCGGCAGAGCAATGGAACAGAATGAAAAAACGCGTGATATCCGGCCCTTGAAGCCGGGATATCACGCGTTTTTGTTTTTGGAGAATCAGTTGTTCTTGAAGGTGAATTTTTCCTGAATGGTGCCGTGCTTCTTGGTGTACACAAACCACTTGTAGATGCCGTAGAAGGTAACCACCAGCATGGCCACATCATCGATCAGCAGGCCGTATGCACCGGCGGAGATGTCCATGGCCAGATACAGGATGGTGGTGATCACCCATGCATACCAGTGCTCGCTGTAGCGCAGCATCAGCAGAACGCCGTTGACCATACCCATGGCGGTGGCGAAGGCCTCCAGATAGGAGTCCTCGGAGCCGGGGATGTTGGTCATGATGGAGCCCATCACCAGACTGAAGACCACCACGAAAACCAGCAGCAGGGCGGAGGCCTTCCAGCTCAGGCGCTTGACCACGGTGACATTGTCGTCCTCACGGTCGATGTTCTTGCTCCAGCGGATGTAGCTGAGGATGTCAATGGGGATCCAGAAGAAGATGCAGCTGAGCATCAGGGTGTACCAGCCCAGATACAGGGACAGAATGATGTAGGTGATCTCAATGAGGAAAATATCGATCAGGAAGTTGCCGCGGAACTGCTTGGCGTTCATCGTCTCGACCAGAGGGTTGGCAATGACGTTCAGGACGGAGCAGAGGATCAGCAGGGGGGAGGCGGTGCTTTCGAGCATCAGATCCGGGAAGAACACGGCCATGCCGACGGCCAGCACCACCACGAAGGTCATGTAGATGGCCTCGACTTTGGTGAAGGACTTGAAAAACTTGATGAGGCTGGGGAATTTGTAGTTGGTCATTGTGGATTATCCTTTCTTTTGAATGTATGCAGCCACTTTGGGGAATGCTCGAAGCGGATTGTTCCAATAAATGTCCTGAAACTGATCCTCAGTGAAGATTTTCCCGATGGTGTAGTCATACTTGCTGACTTCGAAGAGCAGGATGGGCGGGCAGAAGTCGGTGCCGTAGATCACCTGCCGATAGGAATCGGGATACTGATGGATGGCGTGAGCGAATTTCTCGATGGTTCCCTCCTCGTCCGCCGCCACCTCAGTGCCGGGCTCAAAGGCGCCGCAGAAGTCGGTGAACATATTGGGGAGGCCGTGCATGGCCTGAATGCTCTCATCGTAGTAAGGGTCACCCATGTGGGCGACGATGAAGTTGACCTCCGGATATTTCCGGGCCACATTGGCGACATACTTGACCTTGGAGCCCTCCATATCGTTCTCGTAGGGGAGATGGTAGGAGGGATAGCCGGTGTGGAACGTGACGGACAGGCCGTGTTCCATGGCGAAGTCGTAAATAGGCATCATCCGCTCGTCATCGGCACGGCCGGTCTGATAGGACAGGAAGATCTTGAGTCCCACCACGCGGCAGCCGGGACGGCTGCGCATCTTCGCTCCAATGGCATCCAGCTGTGCGGGAATGTCAGCGTGGATATCCACGGAGGGACAGAGGAACAGCTTTTCGTTTCCGTCACACAGCTCCCAGGAATGATCCGGCAGCTGCTCGGTGGTCATATAGGGGAGGAATTCCATCACAAGTGCGTAGTTATCCGCTGCGGGAGTGGACAGATATTGCCCGTAGATCGTCTGATTGACGATATGGGTATGGCAGTCAATTTTTGGAATATTCATCGCGGTGTCTCCTGATTTACAGCATCACCAGTCCTGCATTGACCATTTCCTGCAGGCTCATGAGGATGCCCAGCTTGGCGTGGTACCAGGTCAGGCCGCCCTGAAAATAGACTGCATAGGGAGGACGGATGGGGCCGTCGGCGGAGAGCTCCATGGTGCTGCCCTGCACGAAGGCACCGGCGGCCATGATGACCTGACTGTCGTAGCCGGGCATGTCGCCGGGGATGGGGGTGGCGAAGGAGTCCACGGGAGCGGCGGCCTGAATGCCCTTGCAGAAGGCGACCATGCCCTTCTCGCTGCCCAGCTCCACGGCCTGAATGATGTCGTGGCGGCTCTCGTCGGCGCCGGGTACACACTTGAAGCCCAGCGGCTCATACAGATTGGCGGCGAAGATGGCGCCCTTCTCTGCGCTGGCGGTGACAGTGGGGGAGAGGAAGAAGCCCTGATACAGCTGGCCCATCAGGCCAAAGTTGGCGCCCACCTCCTGACCGAGGCCGGGAGCGGAAAGCCGGTAGGCACAGCGGTCGATGCAGGCTCTGGTGCCGGCGATGTAGCCGCCGGAGGAAGCCAGACCGCCGCCGGGGTTCTTGATGAGAGAGCCGACGATCATGTCGGCACCCACGTCGCTGGGCTCGACAGTCTCCACAAACTCGCCGTAGCAGTTGTCCACCATGACAATCACATCGGGCTTGATCTTCTTGCAGAAGGCGATCAGCTCGCCGATCTGGGATACGGAGAAGGTGGGACGGGTGGCATAGCCCTTGGAGCGCTGAATGGTGATCATCTTGGTCTTGGGATTGATGCCCTTGGCGATGTTCTCGTAGTCAAAGCTGCCGTCCGGCAGCAGATCCACCTGATTGTAGCTCACGCCATACTCAGCAAGGCTGCAGGGGCTGGGACGGATGCCGATGACCTCCTGCAGGGTGTCGTAGGGCAGTCCCACGGGGGAGAGGAGCTCGTCGCCGGGGAGCAGGTTGGCGCTGAGGGCGATGGTCAGGGCATGGGTGCCGCAGGTGATGTGGGGACGGACAAGGGCGGCCTCCGTGTGGAACACGTCGGCGTAGACCTGCTCGAGCTTGTCGCGGCCCTCGTCGTTGTAGCCGTAGCCGGTGGAAGCGGCAAAGCAGGTGGCGGACACCCGGTTTTTCCGGAATGCGGCAAGCACCTTGGCCTGATTGTATTCGGCGATCTTGTCGATGGCCTCAAAACGCTCCCGCAGACGCTCGACGGCGGCTTCGCCATAGGCGTAGACCGCGGGAGAAATACCCATATGGGCATACATTTCGGTGATTTCTTTCATATTCAGTCCTCTTTTTCTACAGATTGGAAGATTTGGGCGGCGAGATCGTTCAGGGTGTCGGGCTTGGTGACGATCAGACCGGTTTCGTTCTTTCCCAGAATCAGCAGGGTATCTCCGGGCTCAATGCCGAAAAATTCCCGGGCCTCCTTGGGGATCACGATCTGTCCCCGGTCACCGACCTTGGCGGTGCCGAAAACCCGCTGCTGTTTCTTTTTGCCGAGGATGTGTTTGCCTCCGGGCATGCAATCCCTTCTTTCATACTTTTCATACTTTTCACACCCGCATACAATAGCAAAATCCGCCCCGATTGTCAAGGCGGAAATGCGCATTTCGGCGGTTTATGGCTTTTGCTGCGGAATCGGGCGGGGGAATCGTGCAGATTGACAATTTTAAGAATTCTTAAGATGCAATCCAACGATCGGTATGCTATGATAAAGCCAGAAAAGGAGGGATCGTGATGACGCTTTTCATTATCGCGCTGTGTATTCTTCTGGCGCTGACCCCCATGGTACACGCCAACTCCGGCCCCACCGCATATGAGGGCACCACCGCTGCCGGCGTCCATGTGGAGTTCGAGGACTGCCCCATCGAGGTGGTGCACGAAAACCTGACCTTTGACGTTCCTGAATTTCCCCGGGAATATTACGAGGATGAAAGCGCCTTTACGGATTATCAGGCCCGGGTGACTGCGGAATACACCCTTCGCAATCCCACCGACGCCGATGTGACCGTGGAGCTTCTGTTTCCCTTCGGCATTGCACCCTGGTACGCGCCCGCTGGGCGGATTCTGCCGGAATACTGCGGCATTACGGTGGATGGCGGGGAAATCGACTTGCAGCTGCGGCACAGTCTGGTGTGGGGCTCAGAGTTTGACATGGAGGAGGACTCCGCCCGGCTCCATGACGGCTTCATGGAGCACGGGTTTTACCGTCCCGACATGAGCGTGACCGTCTACACCTACCGGCCCAGAGATGTTGCGGTGCAGGATTGGATCGAAGCCCGGGTGCGGCTGGATTCCGACCCCGCACGGACGAAGTACATTCTGGATCCGGCCAATTCCCTGCGGACGGAAAGCGACCACGTGGTGGTTGGCAGCTCCGTCAGCGCGCGGGATGCAGTGACGCTGTATGTCATCGGCGAGGCGCCCGGCGGGGAGCTTGGTTGGGAGCTTTACTCAAATAACGAGCCCATCGAGGGCATTCTGGAGTGCGTGGATGCCCGACAGACCACACTGAAGGAGATTCTGCTGTCCGATTGTCCGGAGGGTTCTGAGGTATCTGATGCGGACTGGTACAACGCGATGGTGCAGATGATGGAGCAGAGCGAATGCGCTTACGGTTACATCGACATGAATCACCACATCGGGCTTATGAGCTGGTATGAATACGAGCTGACCATCCCCGCCGGCGGCACCGTGGTCAATACCGTCAAAGCGCCCATTTACCCGGATATCAATACCGGATGGGAGCCGCCAGTGTACAGCTATGAATACCTTCTGTCCCCGGCCAAGGGCTGGGCGGATTTCGGCACACTGGATATCACCGTCAGGACGCCCTACCATATGACCCAGTGCAATCTGGACGGTTTCGAGGAAACCGGGGAGGGATACGCGTTCCATCTGGAGGGCCTGCCTGACAGGGAGCTGGTCTTCGTTCTCAGCGCGGAGAAGAATCCCGACAAGCCCGGCAGCCATAACGCGGGGATTTACTGGCTTTTCGCAGGAGTGGTGGCGCTGATCGCGGTGGGCATTGAACTGCGGAAGCGGAAATAAGTTGAAATGCAAAAAACGACTTGCGAAAGCAAGTCGTTTTTCTATTCAAATCATACTCTGCCGCAGACGGATCTTATAGCCGAGCAGAGGCTTGGAATCGTATTCCTCGTCGTTGAGAGCCTGAATGAATTCCCGGCAGGCGGCTCGTGCCAGTTCGGCTGCGTCGAAGTACAGGGCGCTGACCGGAGGAACGGCGGTCTTGAGCTGGTCAGTATCGGCGAAGGAGGCAACCTGAGCATCGCCGGGGATGGACAGACCGTTGCCTTTCAGAACGGTCATGGTGCGGGTGCAGACGTCTTCGTCCATGCACAGGAACCGGCGGACACCGAGGGCCAGCAGCTCCTCCACAGTCTCCCGGCAGCTTTCCAGATCGTTTATGCCCATGCGGATGGGGGTCTGCTCCATCGGAATCTCCAGCTCCTGACAGGCCTTGCGGAAACCGGAGAGTCTGGACTGGTTGACGATGTAGTTCAGGTCGTTGCCAAGCACAGCGGTCTGGGCACGGGAACCGGCGAGAACCGCCTTGGAAAATGCATAGCAGCCGCCCAGTTGATCGTGGTCAGCCTCGACAATGGCCTTGCCGGCGTACTTGGCGGGCAGAGAGCCGAGGGTGGCGAAGGGAATGTCCCGTCGGATGAGCAGCTCGGCAATGGGGTCGTCCTCCACGGTACGGGTCAAAATGACGCCGTCCACCTTGCGGTAATCCAGTGTCCGCACCAGCGCGCTGGAATCGTCGCCCACGGACAGGCAGATCATAACGTTGTAGCCCAGCAGAAATGCTTCGTCGCAGATGGCACTCATGGTCTGGCGCACGAACGGGATATCCAGCTTGACAAAATCCCGGGGCAGTACCAGAGCCAGATTATAGGTACGGCTCTCAGCGAGGGATTTCGCGGAAGCGTTGGGCTTGTAGTTATGCTTCTCGATGCATGCCTGAACCCGCTCCCGGGTGGCAGCGGAGATACGGCCCTTGCCGGAAATGGCGCGGGAGACGGTGGTTTTGGACACACCCAGCTCCCGGGCAATGTCATCGATGGTAAGACTCGGTTTGATGGTCATATATGTTGAAACCCCTCAGTTGTTGACGATTTGTGTAAGAAAAATTGGAAAACCTGTGCGCAAATGCGCAACGATATTCTAACAGACGGACACAGGGGTGTCAATCGAAGGGATAGCCCAAAAACACAGTCAATTTGACCAAAAACGATTATTTTGGTAAGAAAACTGATGGAAACGATTCCAAAACTGTGGTTTTCTTTGGAATCGTTTCCAACGATGGGGAGCGTATCGGTGCGCAACCCGGTACAAACTGTGCGTCGCAGGTGGATGGAGGACAGGTAGTGCGAAAATTGGATTTGTCAACATGGCAGTTCTCTTTGGGACTTGCAACACCGCCCCCTTCGTGATAAAATCGTTTCAGAGATATTGGGGGAGATATCCATGGGCAGAGCAGATGAGATCTGATTGAAGAACTGCAGTGCTTTGCCTGTGAAATCCCCATTGCGATTTTGCGTATATTGTCGGAAGATTCAGGGGGAATGGGAATGAATGGAGCCGCAGCTTTCAGGCACAGGCGCTTGTTTACAACAATGGTCATGGTGACGAACTGTGTGCTTGTGTTGCTATTGGCATTTTTCGCGTTGATTAATGTGCATAGCAGCGATGATTATTGGTACTCGACATTCTGGGATCACGGTCTGGGACACTATCTGGAGCTGATGGATTACCATTATGCGGCATTTAACGGACGCGTTTTGGTTCATATTGTGGCGCATATTATTTTGCATTTTGACAACTGGGCCTTCGCGCTCTGCTTTATCGGTATGTGTGTGGCGGTTTCTATGACCGTATCGAATACTGTCTGTCTGGGCTCGGATCGTTTCCAGCTGACGCTGTGCGGTCTGCTGGTTGGGATCTTCTGTATGCCCCTTGATATGTTCAATGAGGGAATCATGTGGATCTCAGGCTGGTGCAATTACTTTTTTCCGGTAGTGTTGGTCTGTCTGCTGATCGCTGCACTGGAGCGGAGTTCCAATTGGTCATATCTGCTGGCGTTCCTTTGCGGTGCAACCACGGAGCAGATGGGATTGGCCTCCGCAGTGCTGTGCACCGTATTTATTGCTTTTGCGCTGCTTCGCAAAAAGGACGTCCTTCGGTGTATCGGCTGTACAGTACTGGCCATGACGGGCGTGCTGACGATCTTTTTGTCACCGGCTACCCAGAACAGAGCGGAGGGATGCATGCCGCTCAATAATCTGGAGGCACTTATGGATCTGATGCGTGTGGATCTGGGACTGGAAGCAAGGTTTTGGTTCCGGAATCTGGCCCCAGCCTGTGTCATGATCGCGGTGCTGGTTCTGGGTGCGATGCTCCTCCGGCACAGATATGGACTGCGATGGCCCTGTGTGATGGCGGCAGTTTCCTGCGTGGCTCTTGTTGTGTGCAGCTACTTTGCGTCGGCACATATGGTCGGCTTCATAGTTGGGGCCGGAGCTCTGGCGATTCTGGCTGTGGTGCTGATGCATCGGAACTGTTCCTTTGCAGGAGGATTGATTATAACGTCACTTGCATCGGCCGCGGTGATGCTGCCTACCAGTACCATTGTACCCCGTTCGATGGTTCCTGTTTACCTGCTTCTGCTGCTGAGCGGCTGCAGTCTGCTGGCTGCTCAGATCAAAAAACCGGAGCGGATGGGGATACCGGTTTTGGCATTGTTGGTGGTTACACTGGTGTATATTGCGCCGACTGTGCAGGGATACTGGTATAACTATCAGATCGATCAGATAAATCAGAATTACGCCATTGAGGATGCTGACAAGGCATATGTGCGTTATTGCACAGATTACGATATGCGATATACCATGATCAAAGCGGATCGTAGTGAAATCTTCAAGAAGACGTATGCAGAATCCATTGGCCGTGATGAGAATGTTCCAATACGATTCTACGGTTTGAATGAAATACCGCCAACGATTCGTTATGAAGATCGGGAGCTTGCGCTTCTGGCAGTCCATCGGGATGATGGAACGGTTCTGCTGCCCCTGCGAGAGGTTATTGAGATCGTGGGCGGCAAAGTAGAATGGAGCGTGGAACGATTCACAGTCGAGATGGATTCTGTCGTATATCAGCTGGATACGAAAATAGCGGATACGGTCGTTTTGAAATGGAAGGATCAATCCGGAAATGAACAGGAATTCTGCGGCTTCAGGGAAATGGTTTACGGTTCATACTATTTTGATATGTCCGTTTTTACAGAAGTCTTTGGACTTGCGGTGGAATGGGATCCGGATCAGGGATCCTATATCATCGGCAGATGATGTGTACAGGCAGCGGGTCTGAATGAGTCCAGTATGAACAGACCGAAGAACATAGATGAAACGCCGGGAAACAGCGATGACCGTACTGTTTCCCGGCGTAAGTTTTTGGGAGGATATGAAGCATTACCGCGCTGCAGCTTTCTTTTGTGCTTGCACTGTCGGATTCTTCATGATACAATCGTTTCAGCTAGAAAAGGAGGAGATACCAATGAGCAGAGCAGATGAAATTTACCGGGCTACATGCCTTGACATTTTGGAGAACGGTTTTTGGGATACGGATCTTCAGGTGCGCCCCAAGTGGGCCGACGGCACCCCCGCCCACACCGTCAAGAAATTTGGCGTGGTGAACCGCTATAACTTGAAAGAAGAATTCCCCATCATGACCCTGCGCCGTACCTACTGGAAGTCCGCCATCGATGAGATCCTGTGGATCTGGCAGAAGAAGTCCAACCGCATCGACGAACTGGGCTCCCATGTCTGGGACGAGTGGGCCGACGAGAACGGCACCATCGGCAAGGCCTACGGCTATCAGCTGGGCGTGAAGCACAAGTACCCCGAGGGCGAATTCGATCAGGTGGATCGGGTGCTCTACGATCTGAAGCACAACCCCGCCTCCCGGCGCATCATGACCAACATCTTCAATCATGCCGACCTGCATGCCATGGGTCTGGCACCCTGTGCCTACTCCATGACCTTCAATGTCACCGGAAACACCCTGAATGCCATCCTGAACCAGCGCAGTCAGGATATGCTCACCGCCAACAACTGGAACGTCTGCCAGTATGCAGCGCTTGTGCACATGATGGCGCAGGTCAGCGGTCTGGAGGCCGGCGAGCTGGTTCACGTCATCGCCGACTGCCACATCTATGACCGTCATGTGGATCTGGTGAAGAAGATGCTGGACAACCCCATGTACGACGCCCCCAAGTTCGAGATCGACAAGTCCGTCACCGATTTCTACGCTTTCACCAAGGACAGCTTCAAGATGGTGGATTACCAGTGCAACAAGTTCGATTTCGAGATTCCCATTGCGATTTGAGGTAGGATATGGACGCAATTGTAGCAGTATATGACGACTGGGGCATCGGCTGCGAGGGGGATCAGCCCATCGCCCTGAGTGCCGACCGGAAATTTTTCCGCCGGTATACCGCAGGCTCCACGGTGATCGTGGGCCGCAAGACTGTAGGTTCCTTCCCCGGGCAGGCCCCCCTGCCCAAGCGCAGAAACATCGTCCTGACCCGGCAGGATATCGACCTCCCCGGCTTCGAGCGGGCATCCTCTCCTGAGGAGGCGGCTGCCATGTGCGCGGGGGATGAAAAGGTTTTCGTCATCGGAGGCGGCACCGTCTACCGGCAGATGCTCCCCCTGTGCGACAGAGCCATCATCACCAAGGTGCACACCACGACTGCCTGTGATACATATTTCCCCAATCTGGACGAAAGCCCCCAGTGGGAACTTGCCGAAACGCTGGAATCCGGTGAGGAGAACGGCATTCCGTATGAGATGTGCGTTTATGTAAAGAAGTAAAAAATGCGTACCGCGAAAAGCGGTACGCATTTTTTTATGGATAAAGGGCTGCAATGACGGCGCGGCATTCCTCTGCGGTCATGCCGCATTGGATATCGGGATGGTACAGAAGCTCGAGAATGAACCAATCGATGTCGCTCAGAGCAAGGGAGTCGTTGGAATACTGGTAGACGATGCTGTCCTCCCGGAGCTCCGTGTCGGAGATGCCAATGCCGTTGACGATCTCCTCAAGGATGATGGAGCTGCGGTAGTGCTGCTCGATGTCCGTGCGGCAGCCGATGCGGGCTTCGTAGAGCTCGTTGCTGTCGGTGTAGTACCAGAACTGAACGGCGCCCCATGCGTCTTCCCCGTTTACCACATCGGAGAAGCCGTCCCGGAATTCCTCCGGTCCGAGGAAGCTGATGGTCATACTTTCCACATACTCGTCCTCGGCTTCCTGAATCCCGGGAAAACCGGGGAGCTCGTTCAGCTGGATGCAGAATTCCTGCAGCACCTGCAGGTCTTCCTCTGTAGGTTCTCCAAGAACGCGGTAGGTGATGGGTGTCAGCCATTTCTGGACGCGGCAGGCATTGTCGGTGTCGTCCGTGTACTCGATCTGGAGTACCACATCTTCGAAATAGGTCAGGGTATCCTCCAGAGAAAGACCCCGGAAATCCATACCGGCGGGGGCGGTGGTGATCGGAACCGTCGTCTCGGGTACGGTTGTCTCGGGAACGGTGGTTTCGGGAACGGTGGTTTCGGGAATTGTTGTTTCGGGAACGGTGGTCTCTGGAGCGGTGGTTTCGGCCGGATCGGCACAGCCCGCAAGGAGCAGCACAAGAAGCAGGATCAGTAGTTTTTTCATGGCAGTTCCCTCAGAATCCAAAGACGATGCCTGCAGCGGCGGCGATGGCGATGTAGGCGATGGGGTGGGTCTTCCACTTCTTCATGATAAACCACAGCACCACGGCGAGGGCGATTCCCTTCCAGTTGAACACAGACAAAACGGTGTTCCATCCTGCAAAGGCTTCAAGGTGCAGCAGGCTTTCCCTTACCACACCCAGCAGGGCGGCGGTGATCATGCCGATGGAGGCAGGACGCAGGGCTTTGAAGATGCCCTCCACCAGAGGAGAGTCCTTGAATTTGTCCAGAACCTGAATGACCAGCAGGATCACGATGACACAGGGGGCCGCCAATGCAAGGCTTGCAACGACTGCACCGGGGACCCCGGCGGTAAGAAAGCCCACATAGGTACTCATGTTGATGCCGATGGGGCCGGGGGTGGATTCGGACACGGCCAGCAGGTTCAGCACATCCTGCGCCGTGAACCAGCCGGTCTTTTCTCCCATCTCGTACAGGAAGGGCAGGGTGGCGAGACCGCCGCCCACGGCGAACAGGCCGGTCTTGAAGAATTCTGCGATCAGACGGAGAATGGTCATCATTTCTTAGTCCCTCCCATCAGATACAGGATGTAGCCCACGATCCCGGCGCCCAGCACGATGGCCACGGTGGGCACTTCGGTGAAAAAGGCGAGGAAAACGGTCACAAGGAAGATCCCCCATGCGATGGGGGTCTTCACAGCCTTTTTGCCGAGGGCAAGGGCGCTGTTGAAGATCAGCACGCACACGCAGACCCGGATGCCCGCGAGGGCGTGGGCCACATAGACGTTGCTGGCGAAGCTCTCGAGGAAGGCGGCGATGACGGTGATGATCAGGATCGAGGGGCTGATGAAGCCGAGGGAGGCGGCAATGGCGCCGGGGACCCCCCGGAGCTTGTGGCCGATGAAAGTGGAGACATTGACGGCGATGACGCCGGGGGTACACTGGCCGATGGCGTAGTAATCCATCAGCTCCTCCTCGGTGGTCCAGCCGTGCTCCTCCACGATGACCCGTTGGACAAGGCTCAGCATGGCGTAGCCGCCGCCGAAGCAGACCGCGCCCATCTGGGCGAAGACCCAGTAGAGTTTCCAAAGACTCAAGATGATTTCTCCTTTCCGGTTATCTTGAAATGTCTATTGCATTTTCTGCGGGAATACGATACAATAAACAAAAATATGTTCGATATCGAACCCGGTACGCTGCTATTATATGGCAAACCGGGGAAATTGTCCATAGAAAAGAGGGAACTTTGATGGAATCTTATCTGCGTGAGCTCAACGAAGCGCAGCTTGCGGCTGCCACCGAAACGGAGGGGTATATCCGGGTCATCGCCGGCGCGGGGTCGGGAAAGACCAAGACCCTGACCAGCCGGTATCTGTATCTGGTGGAGGAGCTGGGCATCTCCACCGCCAACATCCTCTGCGTCACCTTTACCAACAAAGCGGCCCTCGAGATGAAAAAGCGCATCCGCCGGCAGCTGCCCGACGGGGACTTAGGGATGATCACCACGTTCCACGGATTCTGTGTACGCCTGCTGAAAGAGGACTGCCATGTGGTGCAGTATCCCAGCACCTTTATCGTGCTGGATGAGGACGACAAGGCGGCGATGCTTCGCACGGTTTTTGAGGATCTGGGCATCACCAGCCGGGATCTGACGGTGCAGGACGCCATCGACTACATCGGCTGGCGCAAGGGCGGACGGGGCTACGTCAAGACCCTGATCGACATGAATGTGCGTCATCTGGAGGATCTGACCGCGTCGGCCAATACCCTCAAGGATAAGGTCATGTACCGCTATTTCTACGAGCAGCGCAAGTGCTACGGTCTTGATTTCGACGATCTGGTCTACTTCACGCTGTATATCCTCCAGCAGGACGAGGCGACCCGCCGGAAATGGCAGGAGCGGCTGGAGTATATCATGGTCGACGAGTTTCAGGACATCGACAAGGATCAGTACGCTCTGGCGGAGATCCTTTCGGGCTACCACGGGAATCTGTTCGTGGTGGGCGATCCGGATCAGACCATCTACAGCTGGCGGGGCGCGGATGTGAAGTTCATTCTGGAATTCGAGAGCCGCCACCCCGGTGCAAAGACCGTTTTCCTGAACACCAACTACCGCTCGGTGCCCCAGATTCTGGCGGCCAGCAACGCACTGATCGCCAAAAACCGGGATCGGCTGGACAAGAATCTCACCGCTGTCCGCGCTGATGCACCGAAGCCTCTGTACTTCCATGCCAGGAACAACCAGCTGGAGGCCGACTGGATCACCGCCCAAATGCGGGCCATGGCAGAGGGCGGGCGAAGCTATTCCCAGATGGGCGTGCTCTACCGGGCGCACTATGTCAGCCGCGCGGTGGAGGAGTCCCTCATCAAGAATAAGATCCCCTATGTGCTCTATTCCGGCGTGGAGTTTTACAAGCGCAAGGAGATCAAGGACATCATCTGCTACCTGCGGATGATCTACGCCGGGGATGATGTGGCATTCCTGCGGACGGTCAACGAGCCCCGCCGGGGCGTGGGCCGGACAAGGCTGGCTGCCCTGAAAAGCTATGCCGAGGAATATCGGTGCAGTCTGTACGATGCGTTGAAAGAGAATCTGGAAACGGACCTGATCAAACGCTCCAAAGCCATGGAATACGTCCGCATGATCGAAAAATACCGGGCCATCTATGACCAGATGGAGCTGACCGACCTGCTGGCGGCGGTGCTCAGTGAGAGCGGCTATGAGCAGATGCTCCGTTCCTGCGGCGAGGAGGATCGGCTGGACAATCTGGCGGAGCTGAAGCAGGCCATCTTCGACTTTGAGCGCAAGGCAGGGGAGGAGGTCAGCTTAGGCAATTACCTCGACCATGCGGCGCTGTTTACCAACATGGACCAGACCGACCGGGCCAGCGCCGTAAAGCTCATGACCATCCACGCCGCCAAGGGCATGGAGTTCCCGGTGGTATTTCTCTGCGGACTGAGCGAGGGCATCTTCCCCGGCAAACGGGCGGACACCCGGGAAAAGCTGGAAGAGGAGCGTCGGCTTGCCTATGTGGCATTCACCCGGGCCAAGGACCGGCTGTTCCTCTCCGATGCCGCCGGAAACAATTACGACGGCACCGCCCGCTGTCCCAGCAGGTTCCTGTTCAACGCAGAAAAGGAGAATCTCGACTACGTGGTAGAGCTGGATCCGGCACTCATCGACGAGGCCATCAACCAGATCAGCCGCACGGAATCCATGGAAAAACGGGCAGAAAAAAAGCCCGACTGCGTGGGCAGGCGGGTGCGGCACTCGGTCTTCGGCTCCGGCACCGTCATCGGCGTCCCCCGGGATCGGGAGGGATATATCATTCAGTTCGACACCGTTCCCACCCCCAGAACGCTGGGGCTGAACGGAAAATTGGAATTTATCTGAGAAATCAGGGCAGCTTTGATCCCCATGCCGGAAGTGTTTCTCGGAGTCCGAAAATGGTCGAATTATTCTGAGGGCGAATCCGTTGCCTTTTTCTGCTAAATCTGATATGATACATCCATCATTGAAAAGAGGTGTTGTTTCTTGAAAAAGATACTGATCGCGGATAATACAGACACATGGCGCGAGGTAATGCGTGAGACGCTTCCTGAGGATTATCAGGTTTACGGCTGCGCGGACGGCACAGCGGCATGGGAAATCACGGAGCATGAGCGGCCGGATGTTCTGGTGTTGGATCTGATGATCCCGGGAAAGAATGTCCTTGGGATTTTGAAGGAGCTTTCTGCGTTCCCGGACCGGCCCAGAACCATCATCACCGGCCGGTATGTCAGTGACCACGTCCACGCAGCCTTGGAGCGGTACCGGGTAGATCTGATCCTGATGAAGCCCTGCGAGGCACAGGATCTTGCGGAGCGGATCACGGAGATGCTCTGTGAGCACGAACCCCTGCTGCACCGGGGCGCCTATGACCCAATCATGGCGATTCTGGTGGAGCTTGGAATCCGTACCAGTCAGCAGGGCTTCCGATTCCTGCGCACCGGTATGGAGCTGCTGATGGAGGATCCGAATCAGATGCTGACGAAGCATCTGTATCCTGCCATTGCCGCTCAGCATAATACCAGCGCCGGGAATGTGGAAAAGGGCATCCGTACCGCCATCGGAAGCGCTTGGAAGCGCCGCAGAAACGATGTCTGGCGCAGATATTTCGCCCCCGCGCCCAATGGGGAAATCCCCAAGCCCACCAGCGGACAGTTCCTGTTCCAACTGACGGATGCACTGATTTCCAGCCGCAACAGACGGGCATGATCTGACTCGGGCCGATGCAGTTTTCTGCATCGGCCCGAGTCTTTGCCGGCTCTGAACACAATGTTAGTTGACATTTTTCAGCTGCGGTTTTATAATATTCTATGCGAACGTACAAGCCTTTGCATCCACGAAAAGGAGGAAAAACCATGGAAGCAAAACGTATTTTGTCAGCAGTAATGGCACTGGTGATGGTGCTGTCTCTGGTCGGCGCGGCTCCCGCCCGGGCAGAGGAGACGCCGGAGCTGGTGCCCATCTACACCTATGAGAACGGAGACTATCTGTTTGAGAAGGTCTCCCATGTGGACACCCCCCTCGGTCAGGCCGACGGCATCGTCGACTATCTGGGCGGCGGCGTGATCGCCCCCTATGTCCCGGGCGTCAGCGAGCCCGGCAACGGCGACCGGGGCCAGTCCTATTCCTATGCATCCTGCACCTACGGGGACTGGGTCTACATCAACACCATGTACGGCGGACTCGGCATCACCTCCATTCTGGGCCACGGCCTTGCAGGTCTGAGCCCCGAGGCCGTTCAGGCGGTCATGGACGTTATGTACAACGGCCACCTGTACTACGGCGAGCCCGACAAGATTCAGGCCGGCGGCATTCTGGTGAAGTTCAACGTTAAAACCGGCGAAACCAAAATCCTGATGTCCCGGGAGCTCAACGGCCTTGTTCCCACCTTCCGCAATGCCTGTGTCATGGGCGATAAGATGTACTTCGTGGGCATGGTGGTGGACACCAGCACCATGAGCGAGCAGGAGGTCAACATGGCCATCGCCAAGCAGGACGGCCAGCCCTGCCTGTACGAGATCGATCCCGCAACCGATACGTTCAAGTGCATCTACAAGTGCGTGGACATGGACGGCTACCGGGAGCTGGTGGCCAACAACATCTTCCCCTCCACCCGTGCCGTTTCCGTTTATAAGGATCATCTGGTCACCGGCGGCATCGAGGCCGAGGGCTCCTTCATCGCCATCTCCGCCAACCCCTCCGCCGGTCAGGACAGCTTCGTCCGCATCGCCGAGATGGAGGATCTGTTCAATTATCCCGCCTATCACAGAACCGACGTCAATGCCGGCGGCGGCATCTATCAGACCATCGAATACAATGACAGCCTCTACGTGGTCGTCTGCTCCGGCTCTGCCGATACCCTGAACGACAAGGGCACCCTCCGCTCCTTCGCCATCGTCCGCGGCGACTGCGAGGGCGATCCCACCGTCAAGGAAAACTGGACTTGGACTGCCGTTGTGGGCGATCAGGAGAACGACGGCGCCCGCTACACCTTCGGCATCGATCCCACCCGCATCAGCTGCGGCGCCTGTACGCTGGAGGTCTACAACGATCACCTGTACATCGGCGAATACAACGACGTTTCCAACGCCCTGCAGAACTTCATCCTGAAGAAGTCCTTCCGTACGCAGGCCACCAATCTGGAGCAGTCCATCAACCTCTACCGCATGGACAAAGACGAGAACATCGAGATGATCGTCGGTGACCCCACCGAGATGTTCCCCGAGGGCGGCATCTCCGGCATGGGCTCCGGCTACGAGACGCATATGTCCCAGTACACCTGGCAGACCGTGGTGTACGAGGGCAAGCTCTACGTCAGTACCATGGACACCACCACCCTGCTGACCCCCATCGCCCAGTTCACCAACGGCGAACTGATCAACATGAGCCGCGAGGAGTGGGATCGGCTGGTGAACTACGTTCAGGTTCTGCTGGAGATGTTCATGCCTGAGGAGGAGCCTGCCTCCGCACCCGATGAAATGATCCGTTCCGCTGTGGAAGCTGCGCAGATCCGCATGGGCAGCACCATCACCCTGACCGCCGAGCAGAAGCTGCAGCTGACGGCCGAGATCGAGGATGGCACCACCGACGAGGGCATCCCTCCCGAGGCTGCCGAGGTGCTCATCAAGATCAACGAGCTGCTGCTGGAGCTGAGCGAGAAGTTCGAGAGCGGCGATCACGAGGAATTCGCCGAGATGTACGCACAGGCCATGGAGATGCTGGAGAAGGTCGAGCCCTACATTCCCGAGTCCATGAAGGGCGTGTACGATCTGCTTCTGAGCTTCGCCACCTATGACAATTTCGAGGCGATCATCGACTCCATCGAATTCATGTCCACCTCCGTGGCCGGCTTCGACCTGTATGAGATCGAGGAGCAGCCCGACGGCTCCGTCACTGTCAAGACCGTCACCAATAACGGCTTCGGCGACCGCTTCAACCATGGTCTGCGTATCTTCGCCAAGACCACCGATTACCTGCTGATCGGCACCGCCAACCCCTTCTACGGCACCCAGCTCTGGCGCAGAGCCAACTCGGACAGCGACGTTTTCGTCAATCCGTTCATCGATGTGAATGAGGGCGACTACTTCTACGATCCGGTCATGTGGGCTGTGAAGGAGGGCATCACCACCGGCACTACCCCCATCACCTTCTCTCCCAATGATCCCTGTCAGCGTGCACAGGCTCTGACATTCCTGTGGCGCGCCATGGGCAGCCCCGAGCCCGCCGCAGTGGAGAATCCGTTTACGGATGTGAAGGAGACGGACTTCTTCTATAAGGCCGTCCTGTGGGGCGTGGAGAACGGCATCGTCAAGGGTGTCTCCGAAACGGAGTTTGCCCCCTACGCCACCTGCAACCGCGCCCATGTGGCCACATTCCTGCATCGGGCGCTGGGCTGTCCCGAGGTTCAGGGCACCGAAAATCCCTTCACCGATGTCCACGAGGGCGACTTCTTCTATGACGCCGTTCTGTGGGCAGCGGAGAATAATGTGACCACCGGCGTCACGGCGGATACCTTTGCACCCGCCGATGACTGCCTCCGGGCCCACGTTGTCACGTTCCTGTACCGGGCACTGGCCGAATAAAAAACTCCGGGCCCTGCTGCAAAAGCAGCAGGGCCCTTTCAAAAAAGAAACGGGAGGAAAATCCCATGCTTATTGTTTACATCCTCGGAGCTTTGGTGCTCCTGTACATCCTCGTGACGCTGGCGCTGTTTCTGGTTTCCTTTCTCAATCTGGACAAATCCCCGGAGCTGCCGGTGAAAAAGCCCATGCACATTCAGAACTGTAAGGCGGGCTATGCGGAATTTGACGCCATGGAGAAAGAAGACGTCTGGATCCAAAGCCACGACGGCTATGCCCTCCACGGCTACTTTATCCCGAATCAAAAGGCCAATAAGGTGGTCATCTCCTTCCATGGCTACAACACCGAGGCCCGGAAGGAATATCCCCTGCACCACTCCTATTATCAGGAGGGCTACACGGTGCTGATCGTGGATCAGCGTGGCGTGGGCCAGTCCAAGGGCCGGTTCATCACCATGGGCCTGCTGGAGCGGTTCGACTGCCTGCGCTGGATCGACTATGTGATCAACCGTTATGATGGTGACGTGGAGATCCTCCTCGAGGGCCTGTCCATGGGCGCGTCCACCGTCATGATGGCGGCGCAGGACATCCGTGCCCCGCAGGTCAAAGGCATGATCGTCAACTGCGGCTTCGATTCCTGCTCCGAGCAGCTGGAGCACACCGTCACCAAGCTGATGCACCTGCCCGGCTTCCCGGTGATGCATACGGTCAGGTTTTACGCCAAGCTTCTGGCGAAATACGATATGGACGCCATCACCGCCTCCGAATCCCTCGCAAAGAGCGACATTCCCATTCTGATGTTCCACGGAATGAAGGATACGTTTGTTCCCTACATCAATCTTGCAAAGATCTTCCCGCACATCAAGGCTGCCCATAAAAAAATGATCCCCTGCGAGCACGCCGCCCACGGCATTGCCCGGTTCGAGGATCGGGAGCTTTACGAAGGAGAGATCCATCGGTTCCTATCGGAGCTGGATTTCTGACCGGATACAAAAAGCCACCCGAGGGTGGCTTTTTTCTTGCAAGCTGAACCGAAATATGATATGCTATCCAAAAACATACGGAGGAACCAATTATGGAAAAGAAGGACATCATTGAATTTTTTGACCGCTGTGCTCCCAGCTGGGATGCGGAGATGATCAAAAACGACATTGTCATCGGAAAGATCCTTGACAATGCCGAAGTTGGTGCAGATATGGACGTGCTGGACGTGGCCTGCGGTACAGGTGTCATGTTTGACTACTATCTCGACAGGGGCGTGGCATCCATCACCGGTATCGATATTGCCCCGGAAATGGCGAAGATCGCGGCCATGAAGTATTCCGGCGAGCCTCGGGTGCAGGTGGTTTGCGGCGACGTGGAGGAGTATGCCTTCAATCGGAAATTTGACCGGATCGTGGTGTACAACGCTTTTCCCCATTTCCAGTATCCCAAGCGTCTGATCAAGACTCTGGCGGGCCTGCTGAAGGAGGATGGCCGTCTGACCGTCGCCCACGGCATGAGCCGGGAGGCCATCGACAACCATCACAGCGGTTCTGCCAGCAAGGTCAGCAAGGGCCTGATGACGGCAGAGAGCCTGAAGCGGATCTTTGATGCCCACTTTGATGTGGAAGTCGTTATTTCCAACCGGCATATGTATCAGGTCAGCGGCGTCAAGCGGGATGTACTGGCCCACTCCCACAGCGGTCACGTTCACTCACACGGCGGTTTGACCCACTGCCATACCCACGGCGACGAGGAGCATGATCATCTGCCTAAGGAGAATGCTACGCCCATGGAGGAGCTGCTGGTGATGATGCGGTATCTGGTTAGCCACAACGACGCCCATGCGCAGGAGGTTGCCGAGCTGGCCCGGGAGCTGATGGCGGCCGGTGAGGACGTGGCCTACGACGAGATCATGGACGCGGTGGCGGATTTCGACATGGTCAACGCCAAACTGGCGGCAGTGCTGTCCAAGCTGAATGCGGAGCGGTTCTGATCGACAAATAAAGCAATCCCCGGCTGTACAGCCGGGGATTTTGCCTCTTTTCGGGGAGATGACCTGACTCAGCTTTTCTTCAGAAATCTGCGCATGACCATCCCAATCAGTTGGCTGCGCTCCTCCTTGTTCAGTACGATTATCATGTTGGCACAAAGACCAAGGATTCCGGTGATGCCGCAGGCGACGAAGAAGGTAATCCAGCCGTTGATTGGAAGAATAGTGCGCACAAGAGAGCCAATACCAATGACTACGGCACAGCATAGGATGGACTGCCCGACCTGTGGATAGAAGGTATACCACTTTAGCTTCAGAAAACGCGATGTTGCAGGGATTGTAAAGAGCAGATCACGAGTAATTCCAATGATACAGCTTACGCCTGAAACGGCAATAACGCCCAAATCTGTAAAGCTCAGCAAGGCCAGAGTGATGGCGGTTGACAGTAATCCGCTGGTTAGCATTGCGACAGAATTATATTTGACTTTATTCGTAATCGTAAACACGCCGTACAAGACAACGGTTCCGCTCATAAATACATAGTGAAACATCGTGAGAGATGTCAGCATTCTTAGCAGAAAGGTGTCCTGAGATGGTACCCACAGCTGATAGAATATATCGGATAAGATCAAAATACCTGATGTCGGTACAGTGTTGATGACGCAGGTGAATTTCATTATGCTTCTGATTCTCTGACAAAGTTGTTGGTGGTCTCCATCAGCATAGATGATAGTCAGTTCTGGGCCAAAGGCTCCTCTGATGGACTCTACAAATTGAACCAATATGTTGGGAATCGTTTTTGACAGGGACAAAATGCCCATTGAGGTCGCGCCGAGATATAGATTACAGATTAGCAAATCTAAACTGTTTACCATCATCAGTCCGGCAGATGATATGGAATTCCAAACACCTGCGCCGACTAATTCTGTGATAGCAGACCAGGAGCATAGCGGTGGGCTGAATGTTATTCTCAGTTCCGGTGTTAACTTATGGGTGAAGTATCCCGAGACTATCAACGTAATCAGCCCCAAACACAGAGAAACGAGACTGATATACCAAATACGAGGTGTCCATATAGTGAATAATGTAATCAGCAAAACACAGCGAAGCATAGAGGTGGCCATGTTTGGGATAATAGCAAGATCCATCCGATTGGTAATATAAGTTCCGCAATCATAGTTTGGCGCGGCGGTACGTATAAAAAACAATATAAATACAAAGCTGAAGAGAATCTTGACGTCCATCAGGATATTGGCAGGGATGTCAATAAAATGCTCTAGTTTTATCAACAAATATGCTGCAGGAAGCAACAAAATGGCTACAATGATCATGTTACCCCAGAAAACAGAGTTATAATACAGATTAGCCCGCTGATAATCCTGTTGGATATAGGAGAGGGTGATAAATCTAGCTGCCATGGCATTCAGCGCTGTAACAATCAGATTCGCATAGGTGATAAAGTTATTTGCAAGAGATACGAAGCCGTTGGCTTCTACACCAATGGTTTGGATGATATAGGGGGATAGCCAAAAGCTGATCAGCAAGTTAACAGCGAGAGAAGCCACACTACAAAGAATATTTATAGTGGTTCTTTTATTGCTTATATATTTACTCAAAGTGTACTCCTCTTCCTAAATACCGCTTGATGGATTCATAAAGATGATCCCCCAGTATTGTGCGCATAGCTTTTTTGGGGAAGTAAAAGATACTCTCTTTTTGCAATTGATGGCGTCGTTTGCGTGCCAAATCATCATGAGATCGTCTTTCGGCAGGGCTTTGCCAGCTTGCATCAAAATGATGGATAGAAATGGTATTCTGTGTCTTCCTTAGGATCCTTGTGGCGTTATCTATAGGGCAGAGGTATTCCGCGGGAAGAATTAGGATTTCTCCATTTAGCAACTGCTGCGTGCCATCACACAGCAAACCGTTTCTTACGAATACTGGTGTATTTCTAGTGGGACAGGGGGTCAGGTCATAGGAACCATCATGCATAACAAATGGGATCTCGGCATAATCGGATATCAACTCCTGCACGATTGGTGAATGACGAACGGCTCCGAATCCCAGACCTGTATTGATATAGTTGATTCCTTCAAATCCAAAGAAAGCAGAATAGCTTAAAAGAGAATCGAAGCTTTTTACTAACTCCACGTCAGTGTCTAAATATATACCGCCGTGATCATAGACAACCTTTAGACGAACATAATCCGCAACAAATGCCCATTTTTGGGCAGCATATGCCTGCTGTACATACAAAGGCGCAGATGAAATGTCAAAGTTATCCTCATTCCATTCTCTGATACAATAATCAGGGCAGAATCTTTCCCAACTATTAAAACATTTCTCGGCAAGCTTGGGTTTGGGATTACGTCCAAACCAGCAATAATGAATAATACGAGGAATCATAATTTCTCCCTTCAGAATGTTACTACCGGATTGACATACCAATCAAATTTCTCGCCGGGTAGAGTTTTCATCAAATGGATGATTGCACGGGCCTGAGTTCAGAGTCACAGAATCTTTCGAACCTAAAGCCGGCAATATCTGCATTACTCTTTTGCAAAGTGTCATAGAGGAACGCCAGATAGTGTCTATCAACGATATCATCCGAATCCACAAAAGAGATGTACTGACTTGCCGAGAGATCTAAGCCTGAAATCCGGGCAGCAGATACGCAGCTATTCTTCTAGTGGATCATCTTACTTTCTGTCTAACAGCCGGTACAGGCTGGCCATGATTTCCTCGTTTTGCTTGTCCAGACCGTGATCTTTCAGGGCCTGAACATATTTCTCCATATCCTCCCGGTGGTGGTACAGATATTCGATGCTTTTTGCAATGCTTTCGGGATCTGCCTCGCAGAGCAGACCGTTTTCGCCGCTCCTGATCTGTGTTTGTGCAGCCGGGATCGTGGCAAGAATGGGCTTGCACAGCGCCATGGCTTCCAGAATCACAACAGAATAGTTTTCATAGCGGCTGGGCTGGACGTACAGATCTGCTGCGGCAATATAGGGATAAGGATTGCTCTGCATCCCCAGGAGATGGAAGTGACCTCCGATTCCGGCTTCTTCAATCTGCTGACGCAGGATTGCTTCATCCGGGCCGCCGCCGACGATCCACCAGTTCAGATCAGTATGACCCTTATCAAGAAGTATTTTCATGGCCTGAATGGCCCAATCGTAGCCTTTTGCCTCGCTGAGCCTGCCGCAGGAAACCAGATTGAAATTCGCGTTCGGGAAGTAACAGGACGGAATCTCTCTGCTTTTTTTCAATACATTTTCGATGTCTACGATATTGTGTAAAACGGCAACCTTGTCCGCGTACTTGGGGCGAAAAAGCTTCAAGGCATCGAGGGTCTTCTCTGATACAGTGATAATTTTCTCACTCTTGCGATAGCCGATCTCATCGTGGTATTCTCGGCGCATGGCGCCGTGGTGGTAGAACATCAGATACCTGTCGGCATGGATGCCTCTGATGGCTGTTTCGGCGGTTCTGTCGGAGTAGATCACGCAGGTGTCGAAGTGCTCGTCTTTCAGATTCTCCCGGATGTAGCGGATGTACAGCCGGTTCTCCACCCATTTAATGGCAGGCACCGCCCACATCATGGCCTTATGAAGCCGAGAGGGATTCTCGGATTCCTCCGTCAGGTGGTACAGGCGGCTGTATTTGTAGGCTTTCGGAAAGGAAATTGTGTTCTCCCGGTCTGCTACAATCAGGCGGCACTTGGACGTGATCCGGTCAGCCATTTCCAGCGAGCCTCGAATTACCAGACAGGTCACATTGTATTTGTCATAATCCATCCGGTTCAGCAGATTCACAAGGGCGGTTTCAATGCCGCCGATCCAGAGGGCCTCGGTTACAAAGATGATCTTTTTCTTCATATCAGACCTCAAAGCTGCTCTTTTCCGGCAGGATGGTTTCAAATGCTTTCTTTAGCCTTACGGACAAGGCTTCAAAATCCACATCCCCATCCGGGTCGTTGATGCAGACGAAGTCGTGGGTTTGGCCCTCAATGATGCTGCACATTTTTTCCAGATTGTCTGCGGTGACGCTGTCCACCACATTGTCCACAATGGACGGTTCAAAATTGCCGCCGGCCACCTGCCACCAGAGGCAGACCCATTGGTTCACATTGGAGGCCTGACGGAACTTGTCCCGGCAGGTGCTGTCCAGAAGGGCGGGTTCTGCTGCCCAGACCTCCTCAAAGGTCTGCCTGCGGTAGGCCGCAGGGGCGTGGAGGTTCTGGAAGCCCGTAAAATGATCCGGGAACAGGGTATTCAGCGCAAGGGTACGCAGATTGTTCTTCCAGCCGTAGCACTTGTTGTAAAATTTGCTCCCATGGTGACGGATGGCGTCCTTTTTGGGGAAATGGGCATTGATGACGCCCAGATCGTTGGCAGCGGCATGGGCCCAGATTCCAACCTCGCCGGTGAATGTCCACGGAACCTCGCGGCCGTAGGTGCGGGGCAGACCGTTGCGGAAAAACTGCTCCGGTTCCATGGGCCGCAGGAGGAACATATCATCGTTGAAATAGATGAAGTGCTCACTGAGATCCGGGATCCGGTGGATGTTCATTTCAATGGCGTGGGAACTGAACGTGGGCAGATACTCCGCCGGAATAAAATCCGTGTGCTTCACCAAGTGCAGCTTCGGCGCATCCAGATTCAGGAATGCAGGGACGTGGCCCCATGTGACAAAATGTACTTTCCGTACCCAGGGAGCGTGCTTTTCGATACACCGGAACCAGTAGGGGAGAAGTCCCCAGTCCCGGTAGCGGTTGACGGAATTGCTGTCCGTGGCTGCCGGAGGGGCGTATTTACTTTTCTCCTCCAGCCAAACGGGATCGCTGCCGTCGACCCAGAGGATCACGATGTCGATGTTCATAGGTACCTCTATGCAATATGAAGCATCCGCTTCAGCTTGTTTTTGACACGGACGGCGAAATGCCCGGCCTGAGCGGCCAGAATTCTTGCGTCGTAGTTTACATTGCTCAACCAGATCTTGGCCGCAGATTCCTTGCAGCGGAGCAGTTCCAAAGCGGCCAGCTGCTTTTTGTACAGCAGCTGCCGGGTAAACCGGGTGCCCCAGTGGACGAGGATCGTCTCTTTCTGCTGTGCACGGATCCATGCTTTTCTCTTTTCCATACTAAGATCCATTCTGTTTTCGTGCTCCCAGTAGCAGCAGATGGATCTTGTGTCATGAGGGATCGGCCGGCATTCGTTCAGCGCCATGGAAAGGGCAATGATAGGCTCGTCGCCGGGGGTAGAGAATTTTCCTTTGAAATTGTATCTGTGATAGTTCTTTGCGATCTCTTTTGCTGTTTCAAACACCGCAGCGCTTTTTTCGGTTCTGCGGATGTAGTAGATGCCGCCATGAAGTCCTACGCAGTAGTGCACCCGGCTCTGCAGGTCACCCAGATCCTCATAGTTGAACCAGCCGGTTTTGTCATCCAGCGGAAGCACACGTCCAAAGCAGCAAAAGTCATCGGCCTGTTCAAACAGCCCGGGGATCTCGTTCAGATCACCGTAAGCAAGGCAATCCGCATCGATGAAAACGCTGATGTCATAAGGGAGATAGTCGTACAGCGACAGCTTGTCCAGATAGGAATTGGTGGTGTTTTCCATAATGATCACATCATCGAATTCCTGGGTATATGCATTCTTTCGGTCTGCCAGCAGCGCAAAGGGGAGGGGCTGCTTGGAAAAATACCGATAGGAACGCAGCAAGTTCTGCGCCAGACGGTAGTAGTGCTCGTCACCGGTGGCAACGGTAAAAAAGCCGATGGTTTTGTCCATAGAAATCCCTACTTTACAAAAGATATTTCCCAACGGTGGGAAGTTTTCGAATCATTGCGGTCAGTGTGAAGCTGATCAGGTAAACGCACACGGCCAGAAGCGGCGTGATGACTGCGGGGCTGATCGGCTGTGCCGGAAATGGCAGGAAAGAGAGGAGTTCAATCACCAATGCGTGGAGGATATATACACCAAATCCATATTCTGTGGTCTTAGCGAATATTACGTAGATTCTTTCGGAAAAATTCAATTTCGGTATGCGTTTGGTGAAAAACAGATAAATCGCTGCGGAGTAAAAGATTACGTTGGGCTTCTGATGCTGCTTGACAAAGTCAGCGGTCGCAGTTCGTCACTGATGCTGATATCCAGAACATAAGTCAGAACCAGCACAAGTGCACCTAGAACGTAAACAGCAATTTCCCATTTTTTGGTGATCTTTTCCTGATATGCATAGAGAACGTAGCCAAGAAGAAAACAACCAACATAGCCGCTGAAAGATTCCAGTCCAAGGCGGCTGACTGTGCTTTCCACAATAGCGCCCACCTTTGGAATGTAGATCAGATATTGGGTTGCGATGTTATACATCACAAACAATACCAGAACATAATGGCAAATCGTTTTATCCTGAACGATCTTCCGCAGGAGCGGTGTCAGCAGATACAGACCAACGGCGGCGTAGAGATACCAGAAATGGATCGGGCCGTGGATATACATTGTCAGGATTCCAAAGATATTCAGATTTCTATATGTACCGTCCCAGACATAGTATGCTGTATAGACTGCCGACCATAGCAAGAAGGCAAGAATCAGCCTGAAAATGTACTTCTGAAACAACACTTTCAGGGGAATATCTTTTGCAGGATCCAGAAAGAATCTGCCGGAGATCATAAAAAATACCGGAACACACCAGACGTAAGGTGCAATGGACATGGGGAGCCACCCCGACGCCCAGCAATCGGATACAAAGGGAATCCTGCCCATGTGAATGACGATGACCGCCAGTGTGGCAAAAAACGCAGAATATCCAGTTCCGTCTGACGTTTTTTCATGTTTCTTTCCTTTCAGTTCACGATGGGGGTTCTCGTTGCTCGTAATGCTTTTACCCGCACGGCGATCCAATGCCGCAGCAGGGTCTTTTTGTTCCGCAGCCAAAGCTGCATTGCGCGGCCTTCCAGCAACAGCTTCTGAAACCTGTCCTGTTCCAGAGGAAGCAGTCGTTTTTTAGACCATTTCTGATAATCCGTGCAGATCCGTGTGATGGTCTGAATGTCCGATGCCGCGATTTTTTCCCTTGCCAGCACCAGATAGAGCTGTTGCAGCACCATTGCTCTGCTGGTTGTGGAGACTTCCTGTGGCAGCTGTTGGAGCGCTGCTTCGATGGGTTTCAGGAATTCGGGGATGCTGGGGATACGCTTCAGACGGCGGCCGGCATTACCCTCGTCCTCACTCTGTCGATAGTGATAAATGGCTTGAGGGACGTTCCAGATTGTATCACAGTGGGATATATACCGCAGGACGAATTCAAAATCTTCATATAGGAACATGGATGTATCCAGTTCCAAATTATGTGCCAGTATCATGTTTCGCTTGAAAACTTTGTTCCATACGGGGCTCAGGGAGTTATCCCGGTAGAGTTGTACAAAATTGTTGCTCCAACAGGAGCGATCCATCACACCATCATAGTCGTGATAAAGTGGATCCTGACGATAGCATTTTCCGTTGTGGTAATAATCGAAAGTCAGGCCAAAGATGGTCAGATCACATTCGACTGTGTGAGGATCTGCTAGAACTCGGCCCAGCGCCGCAGAATCGATGCTGTCATCCGCGTCAATAAACAGAAGAAGCTCTCCGGATGCTTCCAGAATACCCTGATTCCTAGCGGCGGATGCCCCGGCATTTTCCTGATGCACTACCTGAATCTCAGAGAATTTGGCAGACAGTTCATCACAGACCGCACCGCTTCCGTCGGTGGAGCCGTCGTCGATTAGCAGGATCTCGTAGTCCTCTGCGACCGCAGTCTGGATGCTGGCCACGCAGGCGGGGAGATATTCTTTACAATTGTAGACCGGAATAATAAAGCTGATTTTCATGGTATCACATCCCACATGGAACGGTAGTTCAGATAATTGTCGACCTCATATTCGATCGTGATGTTTATGTTATATGTCCAATAGAACCAAAGTACAAATACCGCAACAAACACGGCAAGAAATGCAGCGCTGCGTCGATTGAATGGGAATACCGCTCCCATGCCATCCTGCCGCAGGAGAATCCCGTCTCTCGGGAAAAAGACCATGGGCAGGTACAGCACGGACATCTGGAAATAATAGTCCGTCAGTCTGGTGAAGATGTTATCAAAACCCGCCAGCAGCTGCAGGATAGACGCGACCGCCATGATGTGGAACAGATCATCCACCACCGAATCCCGGAATCCCCGGAACAGCAGACCGAACAGCGCAAAGCCCAGAATCATGATCATCCGGCTTCCAATCTCACCGGAGTGAATCATAATCTCGTCATCTTCATAATAGAAGGTGCGGATAAAAGCAACAAATTCGTTTCGGAATACGTAAAGGGCAATACCGGCGATCAGATACAGGGCAAGGGTATGGGGCCTGACCCGCATCTGAGCCAGCCAGTAGGCGGGCAGGAACACCAGGGCCGGCATATGGATTGCACCGGCCAGCGCCATCATGACCAAATACAGGCGCAGGCGTTTTTCTGCGATTCCTACAAAGGCCAGCATCACGAAGGCCATTGCTAATGCCTGTTTGATAGCATTGAAGCCAAAGATATAGAAAGCCATGCAGTTCCAGACCAGATAGCTAAACCAGGGGGCAGGGGAGTAGCGGTGGATCACATAACCAAGCGCGATATGCACAATGGCGGCAATGACAAACAGAAATACCTGAAAATCTCCGTCGGAGAGCAGATATATCAGCTTATTGAAATAGAAAAAACCGAAATTCCGACCCTCTGCCCAGAGCTCTGCACTGAACCAGCCGTATGTACCGCTGTCGCGGAAAATCCAGTAATACTTATGCAAATCGCCTGTAATAAGCTGATAGCGGAAACCGCAAAGACAGGTATGAAGCACCGTCATCAGAATGATATACCGGATCCGCTTTGGACCCTTTTGGGGCATGATCGCGCCGAACAGCAGAACGGCTGCTACCATCAAGATATATGGAGTGTGTCCCATTGCAGCCTCCCTGCTTAAACTCATTCCAGCAGCTCCTCAAAGAACTGCTCTGTCTGCTTCACTAACTTGTCTTTGGAGAAATCCCTGCCGCGGATGGCGGCCTTTTTTGCGTAATGGGCCCGGAGATCAGGATCTTCCAGCATCTGCTTCATGCCCTGATAGATACCATCCACGCTGTCCTCGGTGATCAGGCCGAACTCACTGTCACCCAGCAGCTCATCCATGCCGGAGCAGGGGGTGGTGACGACGGGCTTCCCGAGAATCAGGGCTTCCGTTACTACAGTACTGAAGCCCTCGTAGCGGGACGGCGTTACGATTACATCCGCAGCGCGGATGTAGGGATAGGGGTTTGTCTGGAAGCCCCAGAATGTCACATTGTTCTCCAATCCATACTCGGAAATCTGCTTTGTCAGATTATTCCGTTCCTGACCGTTGCCCACCAGCCAAAGGCGGAAATCGTATCCCGCATCTTTCAGCATTTTGCAGGCATCAACCAAACGGTCGTTACCCTTCTCATAGGAAAGCCGTCCCACGGCGAGAAAAGTAGGCACCCCGGGGTGTTCTACGGAAAATGCTTCCGATTTCGTCAGAATATCAGCTTCGTCATTGACATTGTAAACAACGGTGGCATCGGGCTTATAGCCGAATAGGAACTGGTAGCTTCGCTTCACGGTCTCCGATACGCATACCACCTGATCGTAAACCTGATAGTACGGTTTCATCGTATCAGCCTGCCGGGCCAGTTCTTCTCTTCTCAGCAGATCGCAGTGAACCCAAGCCAGCTTTTTTGCCTTCTTGTTGGTGGAGCCTGCCAGAAATTTGGTGGGGCCGCATTCGAGATAGGCCACCTCGATGTCGTAGTCATCCTTGATGTACAGCGGGTACAGCCACTTCAGCTCTGCACACAGCCGTACCCAGCAGTGGAACAGCTTCTTTCCAAGTCCTGTTTTACAGCGATTGATGGCCCTGTATCGGATCCCGGGGGCAAGATACTGCGCAGGATCTGCCTGTTCCAACGTCTGCACGGTGATGTCAAACTTGCACGGATCCATATTATTTACCAGAGTCCGCAGAACCTTTTCTGCGCCGCCCTCTGTGATGTTTTCAATCAGAAAAAGGATCTTGATCATACTTTCTTCTCCAAGGATTCTTCGTACAGTTCACACAGGGTTTCGGCGAACATTTTGGAATCGAAGCGTTTGTCATTTACAACGCGGACGACCTGCTCTTTGTCTGCCCGTCCCTGCGCAACGGCAGCTTCAATGGCATCTGCCCAGCGGACAGCGTTTCCGTCCAAAGGAAGCCACTGCAGGTTTCCAATCTCAAAGTCTACCTCATGAGAGAAAGTGTCCGCTGCCACACAGGGCAAACCGGAGGCTTGGGCTTCGATCAGCACCAGAGGCATTCCCTCGTAATGGGAGGGCAGCACAAATGCACTGGCCTTGCGCATCAGGACATCAATGTCGCTGCGAACACCAAGCATTTTGATATAGTCAGACAGGCCGTTTTCGGAAATTGACTTCATGACCTTTGCGGTGTAGTCGGAATCGCCGCTGCCGGCACAGAGAATGCGGATTTTCTTGCCCCGGCTTTTCATTTCTGCGGCAACTTCTGTCAAGAACAGCTGGTTTTTAACAGTGGTCACGCGGCCAACCTGTAATACGTTGATCCAGCCGTCACAGAATTCTCCGGATTCCAGATCATCGTAATGATCCAGAAATTTTGCGGTATCGACAGAGTTGAATACCAGATGGTAGCTATCTTTTGTCACGGATTTTTCGCCATACAAAAATTGACCGGCCAGCGTGGAGCATGCCAGCTGATGATTGGAGCAAGCCATAATCAGCCATCGCATGACGGTATTGTAAATGCTGCGAATCAGGCTGCGCTTTCTGCCGGAGCCGTCGCCGTCCTGCCAGTTGTGGGCGTGAACAAAACGTCCGGGAACACCGGCAAGTTTCGCGATCAGCAGAACGATACCGCTGTGGAACAGCTCGTGAGAATGGACGATGTCATACTTGCCATCCTTCATGATCCGGTACAGCGCCTTACAGTAGGGCAGGGGGTTCTTGTGGGACATTTCCGGAATCAGGAGAAACTTTCCACCCAATGCTTCAATTTCGCTGCGATAGAAGGCCTCCGGCATGGTGGAGGTGAAATCGATCTGGAATCGTTCTTTGTCTGCATTTCGCAGCAGATGCATCAGCTGATTCTCGATACCGCCCATGTTCATGGTGCCGGTAAGAATTAGCACTTTTGTTTCATTCATTTTTCTTATTGAGCCTCATTTATGTTTATTACTGCATCTAACGGAGGAATATTCCACAGTTTTGAACAGACAAGTGTATTATTCTAATCGGACACAGCCCAGATATTATCATTCTACCAAATAGTCTTTCAGCACAAGCTTATAACGAAGTTTCTGATTGACAATATTGCCGAACTTTGTACGAATAAACCACTGTGCTGTGGTATAGGGAATGCCTTTCAAACGATAGTACAGCCATACCTTTTGCGGTGTTTTCATAAACTCTGCATACAACTGCGCCGTCTTTTTGTTGAGCCAAAAAGTGCCATAATGCACTATTGCCTTCTGAAAAGGCTCACAGGACTGTATCTTTTCGTAAATGGTCTCAATCGGCGTGTTGTACATACAACTGAATCGAATATAGTCCACCATGTAGGAGAATATATTGCCTTCGCAGTCGCTGATGTCCTTTTCCCGCGGACTGTTTTTTCTGCACCATTCCCAAGCCTCGATTTCTTCCAGAATATGATCGGCATTTTTCAGTGTGTGCATCGCAGAAGAATAATTCATACGGTACACAAACCAAGGCTTCTTGTGCTGCATGATATTTTTAGAGTTTCGGGCAATCAAAAACAGAAAGCATACATCTTCATGGTAACGTATGCCCTCCGGAAAACGGATTTCATCCGTAAATAAGTGCCTGCCATAAATGAAGGAACAAAAGTGTTTATACGTCTGCTTTATATAGTCAGATTGTTCCCGAAGATACAGTTCTTGCGCATTGGCAGATATCATGCAGCCATAATCCAAATCCGCCATGCCTTTCATATGGGAAAAACTAAGAATATCATACTGACCGGAAGTTAATTCATTGTGTATGTCTTTATCATAAGCATTCCTGCAAAGTACGTCATCTGCATCCAGAAAACAAATATATTGGCCCACGGCGTGATCCAGACCGGTGTTTCTGGCCACGGATACACCTCCATTGGGAATATGATAAGCATGAATATTCACATGCTCCGCTGCGAACTCGTCCGCAATCGCACCACTGGAGTCTTTGGAACCATCATCCACAATGATAATTTCCAGATCCTGACAGGGCTGCTTCAGAATCGAATTCACTGCATCTGCCAGATATTTCTCGCCATTGTAGCATGGAATAATGATGCTGAGCGTTGGTTTCATGATCATTTCTCCTTACTGTATAGATACTTATTCTTCCAGAGACGATGCATTGTACAGCCTGGCATCATACAAAGAGCCGCGATCGACTTGTTCTCCGTTCCGGCTAGAATCTGCCCCGGCGTCAGGTCTGCAAAAAAGCCATAGCAGCAATAGAGCAGGCCATATTTGAGCCGCTGAGTGAGGTAGTTGTTCTTTCCCATTCTCAAGTCACTGATGAACATACCGCCTCTGGGATTGCGAATCCGCATGGCCCGTCCGGAATCGGTGAGTCCGCCCTCCAGATATTCACAGATGTAGATTACTTCGTTGATATAGACACACTTATGAGTCTTTGCTACCCGATTCCAGAGGGCGCATTCTGCCACAAACCGCTCACCGGGAAACACTGGGAACGGATATTGCAGGAACAGCTCTGCCCGAATCACCTCGCAGCAGTCGGTGCTGTGGATGGCGTTCCGCCGATAGCGCAGGATATCCACGGGCGTTCCGGCGACAGGTCCGGTACAATTGGGATCGTCCACTGCCGCGCCCTTCAAAAACGTCACTATGGCAACCTGACCTTCGTCTGCCCAGACTTCCCACCCCCGGCGGGTCTGCTCCACGGCAGTATCTGTCAGGTAATCATCACTGTCCAGAATCAGCACATACTTACCCCGGATATAGGGATGGGCAGCGTTCAGCGCGGTATGTTTGCCGCCGTTCTCCTTCGGTACATAAATGATCTCGAAATCGTCCGTGTCAAATGTTGCCACAACATTCCGGGTGTCGTCCTTGCTGCCGTCATCCACGATGATCCACTGAAAATCCTTGTCCGTTTGACGACACAGGGATTCGTAACAGTTATTCAGCAAATGCCCACGGTTATAAGTGGGTGTAATAATAGATAAGAAAGGATTATCCATTTGGAATCACCAATTTTTCTGATAAAAGTTTTGTAAATAGTCAGAGGTCACACGAATATCATAGCCCTTTGCGGCAACAGCTTCCTGCTTGCTGGTACGTTCCATTGCGGCACCGGCGATGATGCGATCAGCCCACAGAGTAACCGGCGCATCCAGCGCAATAAACTCCACATTATCTGCCACCTGACTTTCCGCCGGGATTGTATCACTAAAAATGCAGTATGCGCCGGTAGTTTGTGCTTCAATGGTGGACAGAGATAGACCCTCATACAGTGACGGCATGACAAAGACATCGACAGCCTGCAAAATGCGGTTTACGTCTTCCCGAAGGCCCAGAAAACGGACACAGTCATCCAGACCAAGCTGCTGCACTTTTTTGCGAATCTGCGGTTCCAGCGGCCCTTGGCCTACCAGAAGCAAAACAGAAGCAGGTTCCTTTTTATGAAGCGCGTCAAAAATATCGGTGAGAAGTTCGTGGTTTTTCACGGGAGCGAATCTGCCCACATGACCTAAGACCAGTTCGTCTCGAAGCATCAGTTCACTGCGTACCTCTGCACACACCTGTGGATCGAAAGCAAATCGCTGCGTCTCGATTCCGTTATTTATGACCGTAACTCTCTGTGAGGGGAACATCCATGCCCCGGCTTTCTTGCTACAGGCAAAGAAATGGGTGGCAACAGTCGGAATCTTTCGCATGCACAGCCTCTTCAGGGGATATTTCCAATCCTTATCTTGATTGATAGTGTGACTATGGGCAATCCGTACCGGGACACCGTACTTCTTTGCAGCAGCCAGAGGAATCCCACTCATGCAGTCCAGGTGGCAATGGACGATTCTATACTCCGGATGGTCTTTGAAAAAGGCCAGTAGAGACATATGGTACTGCGGACTGAAGGGGTTCAGCCGGGGCAGTCGGTGGATGATACCGCCCAATTCCTCGATTTCATCATCATAATCAGCTCGAAATTTGCGATGAACCAGAAAGTCAAACTGAAGTTTTTCGCGGTCGATGTTCCGGTAGACATTCATGAGGAATGTTTCCAGACCGCCGCGGCCCATATAGGTTACAATGTGTAAAATGCGAATAGGCATAGCTGCTGTTTTCCTTTACTCAAACTATCTGGATCAGCTGAAGTATTTCCCGCTTTACGTTTTCTACGCAGTAGGGGATCACAGCTTTCCGATTGCGCTGTCTGGAGCGCTTGCGTTGTTCCTCGTTGTCCTTCAGCAAGCGGATTCCGTCAGCAAAGCCCGCAACATCATCTGCGTTCCGCAGAAAACCGGATTCCCCGTCAATTAGGTAGTCCTCTGCACCGCGGACTTTTGACATGACCAGTGGCAGGCCGCAGTACATAGCTTCCAAGGAAGCTACGCTGATGCCCTCCCGGCGGGATGCGTGGGCGAATACATCGCTCTGATGGCAGATATCCACCACATCCTTGCGATAGCCCAGAAAATGGACATTTTGGGCAATGCCCAGCTCCTTTGCCAAAGCTTCGAGGAATTCCCGCTTGTCGCCCTTTCCGCAGAGCAGGTAGTGAATGTCGGGGTCATTCAGCTGTGCGATAGCCCGGAGGATGACCTGCTGATTCTTGTTCTCGTTCAGCTCGCCGACAGACAGCACCAGAAAATCTTCCTTTTTCAACCCCAGCTCAGAACGGATGTCGCTCTGCTCGTTGCGGTTGTGGAGCCGATCGGTATTTACACCGATGCCGTGGATGTACTCCACGTGGGGGCAATGAAAGGTTCTGGCCCGTGCTTCGTCCTCGTGATTGATGGTTACGATCATGTCGCAGAAACGGGACATGAACCGTTCGATGGGGTAGAAAATCAGCCAGTTGGGCAGGCTTGCACCCTTATAGAAGTGAAAGCCGTGACACATGTAAAGCACCTTTGTGCCCTTGCGGCGGTACTTATTCGCTGCAAGGCGGGTGACAACACCCATCACCGGCTCATTTGTCCAGATGATGTCGTAGCGGTTTTCGCTCAAGAGCTTTTTCAGATCCTGATATCCATGAAAGTTCCGGGGGGACAGGGGGCTGCGCTCCAGACGCAGGATGTGGATCTTCTTTACAACACCCTCCAGCGTATTGCGGACGTCGTCCATCCGGCCGCCGACTTCGGAGCAGGCAATCTCCACGTGGTATCCCTGTTCTGACAGGTATTTCACATGAGGAACCAGAAACTGAATCATCATCAGTTCCGTAGAGGTAATCAAAAGCTTTTTCATATCAGAATCCTTCACATACCGATTACGAGCTTTACCCACTTCATGGGGATATGCTTTTCCAAGATAGAAACAATTTTCACGCAGACCAGCGGCACACAGACACCGGCGGTAAACATCATGACCATGGTCAGCAGAGCAGGCAGATGCAAAATCCGATTACAGACTACTTCCACCACAGCCTGAGCGGGCCACGACAGCAGGTATACCGTGAAGCTGTTCTGCTCGATGGCAGATAACAGACGGAAGCTGTCTGTCTTCAGCCTAGTGCCGATGTGCAGCACAAAACCAATCATCAGGCATGCAATCAAACTGTCCGACAGTACACCATCGGCCATTCGGAACAGTACAAAAGCACCCGGAAAAGCAAGCAGCCAGAGACGGCTGGTCAGCGCAGAAGCGGAGGAACTCCAGTTGGATGCCGTCATACCAAGAATGAAATAGAATGCGTTTTTCCGCAGATCTTCCAGAGCAAACCAATCGGTAGTCTGGGGAACGAAGAGCAGAAGGTAGGCTGCGGCAAGGATGAACCCACAGGCTTCGTGGTGCTTTTTTAAAAGCTTCTGCAGCAACACGCCGACGCAGCCCAGAATGAAAATCACCGGAATATACCAAAAATGGCCCCATACATTGGCTCTGGGCACCAGCTCGGTTTCAATCAGGTGCCACAGCGAGAATTCAACACTGTCATTCAAAAACTGCTGAATCAAAATCTTGGGCAGGAATGCTGCAATGGACAGCACGAAATAGGGAATCAGCAGCCGAATTCCACGGCGGCGGATATATACTCCAGCAGAGCGTGTATTACCCATCAGCAACCAACCGCTGATGAAAATGAACAAAGGCATATGGAACTTATAAATAAAGTCATTTGTTTTCCATAGCATCGGCGGAATGTATACATCGAACGGAAAGCTGTGTCCGAACACCACCAGCAGAATGCCTATACAGCGAGCCGCGGCGATGAATCCAATTTTACTTTTCGGAGTTGCCATGCTTTTTTACACCCCTGCTGCTTTGCACATATTTTGACACTTTATTATACCATCTTACTAATCGTTATTCAACCGCTGTTTGCGAAAAAAGTCGACAGAAAAACGAACCGTAATCCTTTGTTTTCCTACGGAACGCACACAACCCCGGGATTCGGAGAGGTTCCAGAAGCCCGGGGCGGGATATATGGAAGTTGTAATCAGCGGGAGATGCGGTCGAGAAGATCCAGCTCCTCGGGGGAAAGATGCCAGCCCAGACTCTCCGCGTTGCCCAGCAGCTGGGCAGGACGCTTGACGCCGCAGATGACCACACTGTCTTTCAGGTGATCCAGAATAAAGCGGATGGCAACGGCGCTGACGCTCTTGCCGTGCTCTGCAGCGATGGGCCGCATGCGCTCCACGATCTCCAAGTTTTTCAGCAGCTTCTCGCCGTGGAAATTCACATAGATCTCCCGGGAGCGGCGGTCGTCGCTGCCGAATGCTGCGGTGCGGTCATATTTGCCGGTGAGGATGCCCTGACCGAGGCTTCCCCAGGTCAGAGGCGTCAGATCCAGCTCTCGGGAAAACTGCAGCATATCCGCCTCGTGATCCCGGCGGGCCAGAGAGTATTCGTTCTGCAGGGATACAAACTTGCATTTGTACCGGGACAGTTCGGCAAAATCAGCCTGTGTCAGATTGCTCAGGCCGAAATAGCGGATCTTGCCCTCCTGACGCAGCTGCTCCAGAACCTCCAGAACGGTGCCGATGCTTGTGCGGCCGTCCCGGTAGTGCATCTGATAAAGATCAATATAGTCTGCGCCCAGACGCTGCAGGCTGCTCTCGCAGGCCTCACGGATCCACTGGGGGGAGTTGTCGTATACGGTGCCCTGTTTTGTAACACGGACGCCGAACTTGGTGGCGATGACCGCTTCGCTGCGGCGGGAGCCCAATGCCTTGCCCAGCGTCCGCTCGGACTGGCCCAGACCGTAGGTATCGGCATTGTCAAAGAAGTTGATACCCTGATCCAGCGCAGCATGAACCGCGTCGATCAGCTCGTTCTCCTGTACGACGCCCCAGCCGTGGCCGCCCATGGGGCAGCCGCCCACGCAGAGCCGGGAGACACGAAGATCTGAATTTTTAAGCGTAATGTATTCCATGATTATCGATGCTCTTTCTTTACAATAAATCCAAAGGCTTTTTTCAGCACGGCAGCCACTGTCTTGAACAGGATATATACGTCGGTGCGGAAGGACACCGTCCGGGCGTACTTTACCCGCAGGGCGTTTTTCTTCTTCAGGACGTGCTTTTCGTACATCTCGTCTGCATTTTCGGTGCCGACGATCTCGTCGAGATTGATGAATTCCACGCTGCTGTAATCCGTAATGCCGGGGCGAACCTGAAGGATCTCCAGCTCCTCGCCCTGATACTGGCGGACATAACGCAGCAGCTCCGGCCGGGGGCCGATCAGGCTCATCTTGCCCAGAAACACCTGACCCAGCTGGGGGATCTCGTCGAGCTTGGTCTTGCGCAGGAAGTTGCCGACCTTGGTGATCCGCGGATCCCGGAGGGAGGTGGTGCCGCCGCCGATTTTGTCGGCGTTTTTGACCATGCTCCGGAATTTGCAGATCCGGAAAGTTTTTCCCCGGTATCCGCCCCGCTCCGCCCGGTAGAACACGGGAAGTCCGTCCTCTGCAGCGATCAGGAGCCCGATCACCAGATAGGCCGGCCACAGAACGCTCAGCGCTGCACCGGAGATCAGAATGTCCAGTAACCGCTTGATATATCGGTTGTAAATGCTGTCATATGCTTTCTTTTGACTGGTCTGTGCGGTTTGTCTCATCGTCTTCGCTCCAAACAGGGGATGGCTGTAAGCTGCCGATAATCCCCAGATATTCTCAGCACTCTTTTCAGTATAGCACTTCCATTCGGCAATTTCAACCGATTTCCGACACAAAAACAATTTTGAAACATGTACAAGAGAATGCAACATTCTCCGACTTAATTCCCAATTTTTAGACATTTATACAGTTGCAATCTTGGATTCCGTGAGATATAATGTGACTTTAGAATAGGAATAATCTGCTTGCCGCAGCAGAAAGAGAGTTGACAAGAACATGACAAGTGAGCAGCTGGCATGGATGATCCGCCGCCACGATGTGGAAATGACCCACATCTCCGGCGGCAGCCATATCGGTGCGGTGATGTCTGTGGCAGATATCATGGCTGTGCTGTATACAGACGTTCTCCGTTTCCGTCCCGAGCAGCCCAAGTGGGACGGACGTGACCGTTTTGTGCTGAGCAAAGGCCATACGGGAGCATCGCTGTATATTTGCCTGGCAGAGCGGGGCTTTTTCCCCGTGGAGGAACTGAAGACCTACTATCAGAATGACAGCCGCCTGTCGGGCCATGTCTCCCACAAGGTGCCCGGCGTGGATGTTTCCACCGGCAGTCTGGGACATGGAGTCGGCGTGGCCGTGGGTATGGCCATCGCCGGCAAGCAGGATCGGAAAGACCATAGAGTGTTTGCGGTTCTGGGCGACGGCGAGTGCAACGAGGGTTCTGTGTGGGAAGCTGCGCAGGCCGCAGCCAATTTTGCGCTGGACAATCTGGTGGTCATTGTGGACCACAACCATATGCAGAGCCTCGATTACTGTGAGCGCACCCTGAACAGCGGCGCTCTGGCGGAAAAGTGGCGGGCCTTCGGCTGGAATGTGATCGAGCTGAATGGCCATGATCACGATGCCCTCTGCTCTGCGTTGAAGAAAAATGATTCCGGAAAGCCCACTGCGGTGATCGCCCATACGGTAAAGGGACACGGTGTGTCCTTTATGGAAATGGATATCCTGTGGCACTATCGGTTCCCGCACACCGGATGGGAATACGATCAGGCCGTTACTGAGCTGCACAGGTGCAAGCCCGAGGGCGTAGAGGATCCCTACACCCCCAACGGCATTGCGCATCCTGCGATGCCCGGTGCAAAGGACGAAGCGGATCTGCGCAGCAATCATACTGTCGGTGAGACATTCCGCCCCACATGGTTCAAACTGCAGGAGGTGGCAGAATGAGAGACGGATTTATTCGCAGCGTTCTGGAGCTGGCGAAGAATGACCGGGATGTGGAGATCGTCACCGGTGATCTGGGTTTTGGCGTGCTGAAGCCTTTCTGGGAAGCCTGCCCGGATCAGTTTATCAACGCCGGTATTGCCGAGCAGAATATGACGGCCATGGCGGCGGGCATGGCGATGGAGGGTAAGAAGGTCTTTACCTACTCCATCGGCAATTTCCCCACCATGCGCTGTCTGGAGCAGATCCGCAACGACTGCGCTTATCACGGTGCCAATGTGAATATCGTCTGCATCGGCGGCGGTTTTGTCTACGGCTCCCTTGGCATGAGCCACCACGCCACGGAGGATCTGGCGGTCATGCGGGCACTGCCCGATGTGGCGGTGTTTGCTCCGGCGGACAAGGTGGAGGCGGCAGCGGTCGCGAAGGCTGTTGTGGACTATCCCGGAACCTGCTATATCCGGCTGGGCCGGGGCGGCGAGCCCATTGTCCGGGATGAGATCAAGGATTTTCAGATCGGCAAGGCTATTGCGGTGCAGGAGGGTACTGATGTGGCCATTTTCACCGCCGGCGACATCTACGGCGAGGCAGCCAAGGCTGTGGCGCTGCTGGAGGAAAAGGGGATTCGCCCCACGGTTTACACGTTCCCCACGGTCAAGCCTCTGGACGAAGCAACGGTTCTGTCCTGTGCGGACAGCCATGGACTGATCGTGACCTGCGAGGAGCACAATGTTGCCGGCGGTCTTGGCACCGCTGTTGCGGAGATCCTTGCGGAGCACCGGAGCAGGACAAAGCTGCTGCGTCTGGGCATTGAAGGCAGCTACTGCACCGATGTGGGCGACCAGAAGCATCTGCGCAGAAAATACGGCCTTTGCGGCGATCAGATCGCACATAGGATCTGCGAAGCGCTGGAACAATAACAGAAAGCCGCATCGCTGATGCGGCTTTTTGCAACGAAAGGAGCCTGTTGCCATGGAGAAAGAGTCCCGATACTTGCTCCATCTGTTGGGAGCATACATTCGAAATAGAGAGCCGGAAGTATGGCAGGAGATCAACTGGCGCAAGCTGACAGAGCTGGCGCATATTCACAATCTGTTGGGAACACTGGGCTATATGACAATGACCTATCCCGTTTGTCCGGATCGGGAGCTGTGTGCCCTGCTTCGAAGCCACTGCATGACGAATCTTCTCAATTTTGCCAACAGGGGAGAGCTGGCGGATAACTTCAGCCAGACCCTGTCGGAGCAGCAAATCGATCATATTATCATGAAAGGCTTTGTGCTGCGTGAATTCTACCCGGTGCCGGAGCTTCGTACCTTCGGTGACATCGATCTGGTCATCCGTCCGGAGGATCGCGGCAGATGCCATGCGCTGATGCAGCAGCTGGGCTTTCAGGTGAAAACCGACTGGGAGCCGGTGTACAGCTATCTGAAAGACAGTGAATTTTACGAGATCCACACGGAGCTTCTGGAAACGGATGTGTCGGAAAAAGCGGACTACCGAAGCTATTTTCGAGATCTGTGGGCCCATGTGACGGAAGTGGGGGAGCACCGGTATCAGTTTGTGCCGGAATATCATTTCCTCTATATGCTGGTTCACATTGCCAAGCACGTGACCGGCTCCGGTGCGGGATTGCGGATGTATCTGGATGTGGCGGTGTTTATGCGGCATTATGCCGATTCTCTGGACTGGGAGCGTATCTCCCGGGAGCTGGAGAAGTTGAAGCTTGCTGTTTTTGCCAACACGGTGCTGACGCTGGTTCAGGAGGCTTTTGGAATCAACAGTCCCATGGAGCTGCGGCCGATCCCGGAGCAGACGCTGGATTCCTTTCTGGAATTTACCGTGGACGGCGGCATTTTCGGTCGGAACAGCCGGGACAGCGGCGTCAATTCCCTGAAAGACGAGAGCCGCAGCAGCGGGGAAATCTCCCGGGCTGGTACCATCGTTAGACGGCTGTTTCCCTCGGCCCGGTCGATCCAAAGCAGATACACATATTTGCAGGATAAGCCTTGGCTGCTGCCTGCCGCGTGGGTGCACCGCCTGATCCGAACGAAGGACAAGCTCCGCGACCATGCACTGGAGGTGCAGAATATTCTGTCTGCGGATCAGGATGAAGTACAGAGGCTGAATACGCTTTATGAGCAGATCGGGCTATAGAACGCTGCGGTAAACGCCATCGCGAAACGAGATAAGTAAAAATGCCCGCCGTCCATAGCCGGATGGCGGGCAATTTGCACCAAATTTTAGCAGGAAAAACGTGGAAAAACACAAAAAATCATGTTGCTTTTTGGGAATGCATGGAGTATAATTAGCCTGCATGATAATTGCCATAGGGTGGAGGAGTCTACCCGCCCGCTGGCAGACAATCTTTCAGGAGGTAATGTAACATGAAACGATCCACGCTGATTCGTTTGATCGCGATCGTTCTGGTCATCAGTATGGTCGCCGCTCCCGTTTCTGCTGCCGGTATGAATGCCGCAGCGAATGAGAGCAACGGTCTGGGCGGTCTGATCGAAATCATCATCGAGATCATTCGCAATATCTTCGATGGTTGGTTCGGACAGGACGATTCCGCCGAAACCGTGGAGCCTGCGGCACCCGCAGACCCCGGAACATCCACCGAGCCCGGTGCAGCCGCGCCCGGGGAGACTGCGCCTGAGGCGGAGAATGCTGTCTACGAGCAGAACCAGTCCGAGGGCGGCCAGAATGCGGATGTCGATCTGTCCGCGACCGGCAATACCCCCGTCACCATGGGCAATGTCTCCATGGGCCTGAACGCTCTGGGTACTGTGTCCAATGCGGAAACTGAGACGGTGAACGTCAACTGCGGCTTCATCAATTGGGTCGATGGCGGTCAGTACTATATCCAGAACGCCCGTGCCGCTAAGAGTGTTTCCGGTGCATCTTACTTGAAAGGTGCTACCGACGGCATCACCGGTGTCGCCCTTGAGAATGCCACCCTGTGGACGCTGCATATTGTCGACGAAACCAATTTCCAGCTTTCCACTGAGATCGATGGTACTACCTACTATATGGCCATTGCTTCCACTGGTGACGATGGAGAATCTCTGACAACCACTCCCACCAATTTGACAATCACATTCTGTAACGACACTACGGATTATGTTGACGGTGACGGTAATCAGCTCCAGATCTGTGGAGTCAAGTATCTGAACCAGAAAGGTTCGACTGGTATTGTTTACCGCGGTGAGAACAGTGCCCACGATTCCGGCAGCGCCATGTGGTTCTATCTGGTTCAGAATGGCACCACCAGCAAGGTTATCGTCGCCGCTACAGATGATTCCAGAGACATCCCCGTGTCTGTTCTGACTGCCACTTGCGAAAACAATCAGTCTTCTGATACTCCTGATCATGTTCTCGACAGCGATGAAAGCACGCTGTGGCATACTGTACATCAGGACAGTGATCGGTCCACACACTGGATCCAGTTTGAACTGAGTGAGAGCTACACGGTTGACGGTCTGCGCTACCTGCCCCGCCAGAGCGCCAATAACGGCATCATCACCGATTACAAGATTCTGGTCAGCAACGACGGCGAGAACTTTACTGAGGTTGACAGCGGCACATGGGCCGGCGACAGCGCTTGGAAGATTGCCCAGTTTGAGGGTCAGAATGTCAAGTATGTCCGCCTGAAGGCTGAAAATGCTCTGCCTACCAGCGGCAACAAATTTGCCTCCGCTGCTGAGATCCGCCTGACCGGTGTGAAGAATGAGGATCCCGAGGTGCCTGAGGTGCCCGAGGGCGACAGCGATGCCCACACCGGCCTGACCTGGCAGCAGGTTAAGGACGGCACTTACTATGCTGACGCGGCCTGTACCAATCAGGTTACGGTCAACGCAATTAGCGAAGGCAATAACGGCTATATCCCTGTTACGGTTATTGCTAGCGATTCTGCCACCCATGAGTTTACCGAATATGCTGACGGTACCTATTACTACCTGAACGGAAATACTTACGAAAGAATTAGTAGCATTATTTCTTCTCGGCTTGGTAGTACTTCGTGGTATGTTTATACGGATGCCACTGATGCGAACGGTACCTACCATTATGTTACAGGTGAAACGCTCACCATTTACAGGGCAAGCGCCATCACCGGCTACACCCTGACGGACGCCAACGGTCAGACTCTGGCTACCCTGAACGGCACCGATCTGACCACCCCTGTCGGTGTTACCCTGTACACCCCCAAGGTTGAAGAGCCTGAGGGTCCCACTGTGGTCTACTTCCCCGTGACCATGTACAACTATGAGGGCAGAGATATCAACGCGTCCACCGATGCGCTGGACGATGACCTGACCGTCCGGGAGGGCTTCTACTTCTCTGATGGCGGCAGCGAACTGGGCAGCCTTGTCTCCGAAACCGTGTTCAATACGTCCGCGTTCGTGGAGGGTCAGTATTACATCCAGAACCTCAGAGCGAAAGAGAACGGTGTCAACGGGTCTTGGCTGACCGCCTCCACCACCGACAGTGGCACCCCCATGATCTTCGGTGAGACAAAGGAGAACGCCACCCTTTGGACGCTGGTCATCGAGGACGGCGCGTACTACCTGACCTGCCAGATCGACGGTGAGACCTACTACATGATCGTTGGCACCGACGGCGACACTGACGGATACACCACCACCAAGACTCCCGTTACCCTGTCTGGCTACAGCCATAATGCCACTGCTGTTCAGATCAGCCAGAACGGCTATTATCTGTCCCAGTGGAATGCGACTTCCCAGTATTACGGCGCGGTTAACACCAACAATGGCTACGGCAACGGCATGCTGTTCTACCCCGTTGACAGTGACGAACCCATTGCCGGCTCTGTAACCAAGACTACCTCCGGCTACGAGCGCTGGAACTGGTGGAATAATGACCAGATCTACACCGGTCTGGTTGAGTCTCAGCTTGTGGACGATCAGATCGTGTTCACTGTTCCTGAGGGCGGCGTTTTCAATGATAATGACACCGTCAAGGAGATCTACGAGTACGTCGGTCTGCCCTTTGTGCTGAAAGAGTACACCGCTGAGGATAACGCAGGTAAGCTCGGTATCTACTACTCCTTCGACTCCGACGAAAACGGCGTCTACTTTAAGGGTGCTCCCCAGTCCGGCACCGGCCCCGAGGATGATCAGATGCACAAGCTGTACTTCGAGGCAGGCAATCCCCAGCTTATGTTCGAGCCCGTCGGTGATAAGAGTACCAACGGCTGGTTCCCCTATAACCAGAGACACAGCAGTACCTATGAGAACGATGGTGTGACATACGGAAGATATCCTGAGGGTATCGACCACCACTTCGGTATGCGCGCTGATCTGCCCTTTGCCATGACCCCCAACGGCCGCATCAAGTCCACCGACGACGAGTCCGCCCCCATCACCTTTACCTTCTCCGGTGACGACGACGTCTGGGTGTTCATTGACGGCCATCTGGTCATCGATCTGGGCGGTATTCACAACCGTCTGGATGTCACCATCGACTTCGCAAACAACACCATCATCTACTCCGAGGAGAACGCTCAGGACAATGACAATAACACCGGCAGCTACAACGATCCTAGCTTCAAGGTTACCCAGCAGCTGTTTACCAAAGATGGTGTTACGGGCGTCATCCCCATGAGCCGCGAGGCCTTTGCTCTGGATCCCGACCACGAGATGCAGGTCTTCTACCTCGAGCGTGGTAAGGGTACCTCCAACAGCCGGATCGAGTTCAACCTGCCCATGAGCGACACCGTCATCGTCACCAAGGATGCTTCCAAGTCCTGGAGTGAGGACGATGAGAAAGCGGATCTTGCTGTTAATCCTGATGACGATAATGCGGGCATCTCTGAACTGACTGCTACGGAGCAGGAGATCATCAACAAGCTGGACTTCGGCTTTACGCTGTACAAGAAGACTGCTGATGACGAGTCCTTTGCCCCTGTGGCAAATACCAACTTCTATCTGATTGGCCGCGGTGTTGAGGGAACCGTCATCGGTCACACCGACGCAAACGGCCACTTCTACCTGAAGAACGGCCAGTCTGCCAAGTTCATCACTGATCTGCCCACCGAGGGCGTTACCTACTACGTTGTTGAGGATCAGGTTCCCGACGGATTCGTTGCTCCCGACTTCAAATTTGCCGGCGAGGCTGCCTACAACTACACTTACACTGATCCTACCAACGGTGCTGACGGCGGAACCACCTCTGGCTTCGATGCCTCTGAGATCCCCGAGCAGATCATTCCCATGCCTGTCAAGGATACAAACGGTAACTGGACGGAATGGAAGATGAACAAGAGCTATGAGGTCACCGTTAAGGGCGCTGTCGAGAAGCAGGACTCCATCGAATTCAAGTGCATCAACTTCATGAATTCCAAGCTGCCCAACCCCTCTGCTTTTACCACCGAGGATATCATTGTCATCGACTACGGTCTGCCTGTTCAGATCGATCCTCTGGCCAACGATCTGTACCGCGGCGATTCTATTGAAATCGTTTACTGGGGCGATGAGAACCTTGACTATGATGCTGTTGTCAATGCGCTGAAAGCCGGCACTGCACTCGAGGCGCCCAAGACCGAGTTCGACTTTGGTACTCTGACTTACAACTACGGTGTGTCCGCAGGTGACACCATCAACCGCTTTGCGTTCACCTACACGCTGAACAAGCAGCTGACTGAGGTTGAGGTTATCACCTACGTGATCAAGTCCACCGGCAGCGTCGTCGAGGAAGCTACCCAGATCACCAAGACCGAATCTGTCTACGCTCTGGGCAAGATCTACATTTGTCCCGCTACCGTCATGTACTATGAGGAGAACTTCGCCGGCTTGGTTACGTTCACGGATAACGCGAAGAAGGACAATAAGTGGGGCGATACCATCGAAACCGATGGTGCCAGTGATTATCAGGAGCCCGGTGTTGTCGGCGATCCTGACAACAGCATCTACGGCTCTGATGTGGCTTATGTGAACGACAGCCGTGACTCCAACGGTACTTCCCGCTACGCTGACACCACCAAGGGTGCGCTTTCCTTCACCTATACCTTTACCGGTACCGGTACGACGATCTTCGGACGTACTTCCGAAAAGACCGGTTACATTCAGGTTAAGATTTACGATCTGAATGGCGAAGAGGAAGAGCTTCTGGGTATCTACTACCGTGACACCTACTGGAAGGATGAGAACCTCACCGATCTGGATGCCAGCGGTACCCTGTACAACATTCCTCTGTATACCAACGAGGATCTGGACTACGGCACCTATAAGGTGGTCTGCACCATCGCCAAGGCCGGTACTCCCACTGCCAATTACAAGGTTGACGAGAACGGAGATCCTGTGCTGGATGAGAATGGAAAGTACATCCCTCTGGGATCCGGCAATGAGTTCTATCTGGACGGCATCCGCATCATGCAGCCTCTGAACGCTGACTCCGACGCGGAGCTGGTCGAAAAGGCTCTGGATGCCTACGAAACCGACGGCGAGTCCAACATCGACACCGTCACCCTGCGCTACAAGCTGATCTCCGACGATATCGTGGGAGACAGTCTGTGGAACTTCGCAGTTCTGACTGATATTGACGGCGAGGTCATCACTGCCGAGGACTATATTTCCATCGGTCCCAAGGAGGAGGTTTACCTCCTGCCCGGTCAGAGTGTCAGCTTCTCTGTCAAGTACTGGCATCCTGACGGTTACCGTATGCACATGGGTATGAAGGCTCCTTTCGGTGATGCTACTGTACAGGTCGGCCAGACTACCTATGATCTGAATAACACCGTGGATTGCTACTATGACATTACTAATGTCCAGATCTCGAATGAAACCAGATACGAACAGGCTACCGATAAAGAAGGTCGTTTGCTCTATACTGACGCGGATGGCAATCAGGTTTATGAGAATGAAGAGGGTTATTTCTGCTACGTTGAGAGTGGTGAACTTGTCCCTGAGAATGCAGAACTCACCGCTGTCGAGGTTCCCTACTATGTCGCCACATATACCTTTACTGCCACTGACAAGATTGTGTCACTGACCAATATCAAGGCTGTCGGTAACTATTCTTTCATACTGTACGAGAACATCGATGAGGAGATCGACGGACCCGTGGGCGGTAACTGATAAGGAGATATGTCAATGAAGAAAATCTATATGAAGCCCATGGTCGAGATCGAGACTTATGAGCTCAGCGCTTCCATCGCAGGAAACTGCGGCATGGTAATCGATCTGGGACCTGAAGCTGTTGGCAAGACAATCTGCGAAAATTATGAGGACGCATTCATGATGTCCGTCAGACCGGGCTACAGTGTCATGTCTACCGGCGGTACACCGTTCTATCCCGATGTCAAGGACTGCGGCTGCGACTGCTATTACTCCTCCGGCGGTAATATTTACTTCACCAGCTGATTTGTCTGAATTTCACACGCAACAACCAATAAATCGGCATAAGTTTTTACCAGAAAGCGGAGCCGGCAGGCGCTGCCTGCCGGCTCCTTTATTAACTTGGTTACCTTTTTAGAAATGGAACTATTTATTGAACTTTCCCGGGTCGTTTTCCGGATCAAACTGCCGTATCAGGCAGAAATCGACCATTCCTTTGAAAATTTTCTTCTGCATTCCCCGCCGAAACGCTGGGATGCGGAGGTTGAATTTTTACAAGGCTTCGAGCGGGTGGAGAAACCGCTGGGCGATCCTTTGTGCGAGGACGATCAGATGATCTTCTATTCCCACCGGTCACAGGTTCTTTGTGCTGCAAAAGGTGGCTCTTTCGGGCCAATGGCATACACGTTCTGTGATCTTGCGGCATCGAGCCTTGTATGTTATCTGAATACCGAACACTATCCGCCGCTGCGATCCCTTGGGGCATTGGTTCAGCTGATTCCACTGAAATGGTTTCTGTCGCGAAGGGGAGTCTTGCTGTTTCATGCTTCTCTGATCGCTGCGGATTCCAAAGGAATTCTCTTTACGGCGCCCTCCGGCACCGGAAAAACCACCCAGTCCAGACTCTGGGCAGAGCATCGGAGAGCGGAGATCCTGTGCAACGACCGGGTTCTGGTGCGTGGAATGAAAACCTACGGATTTCCCTATGACGGGGATGCTCCTGTGTTCAATCCGGAGGAGCATGGACTGCATGCAATCGTTTGTCTTGGACAGGGGATACAAAACAGCATTGTCAGACTCCGTCCGGCTTCCGCCATGGCCCGGCTGATGCAAACTGCACTGTTTGATGCGTGGGATCCACAGGTTCGGGACTTTGTTTCCGGTCATTTGCTGGAAATGATTTCGGCAATTCCGGTATATCAGCTGGATTGTACGCCGGATGAGGCTGCGGTGCTTTGTCTGGAAAATCAATTGAGAAAGGACGGTGTCATCGAGTGAATACCATTCGCGACCGACTGTTTGTAAAAGCGGCCCACAACCATATTCCCATCATGTCAGCAATGGAGCTGCTGCCGGTCTGCAATCTGAAGTGTAAAATGTGCTATGTTCGGATGACAGCGGAAGAGGTGAATCGCGCCGGGGGCTTGAAAAACGGAGCGTGGTGGCTGGATATTGCCCGGCAGATGCGTGACGAGGGAACGCTGTATCCCTTGCTCACCGGCGGCGAGCCTTTTCTGCATCCGGACTTTCGGATGATCATGGAGGGAATGCTGGATCTGGGAATGCAGGTGAGCATCAACTCTAACGGTACGATGATTGATGAAGACACCGCCGCATGGCTCAGTGAGCACCGTCCCCTCCGAATCAACATTACGCTGTACGGCGCTTCTGCGGAAAGCTACCGGAAGCTGTGCGGAAATGAGAATGCCTACCACAATCTCCGGCGCGGTCTGGCTTATCTGAAACAGTATGAGATTCCGGTGAAATTCAACACCAGTATCACCCCTGACAATGTTCATGAGCTGGAACAGATCCTGAGCATGGCCGAGGAGTACGGCGCTCCGATTCAGGTGGCCACCTACATGTTCCCTCCGACCCGGCGGGACAGCAGTGCAGTCGGTATCAATCATCGGCTTTCACCGGAGGAAGCCGCCCTTGCACGGGTTCGGGCAGATTTTCTCCAGTCCGATCCGGAGCGGTTTGTGGGGCAGGCAGAGCAGTTTGCCCGCTTTGTACCGCTGGAAGAGCTGGACTTTTCCGAGGAGAAGTATCCTGAGCTCCCCATGACCTGCCGGGCGGGCAATTCCTCCGCATGGGTCAACTGGAAGGGAGAGCTGACCAACTGCGGCATGTACGGATCCGTTGTGTGCAATCTGGAGGGAAGATCTTTCCGGGATGCATGGCAGGAACTGCATGAAAAAACTGCAGAGCTGCGTTATCAGCCCGCCTGCACCATGTGTCCGAATTACCACCTTTGCCACATCTGCGTAGCCATGATCTACAACGAGTGCGGTGAACGGAAGGGCCGTCCGGAATACATGTGTAAAATGAATCAGGAAGCATCCAGACTGTATAAGGAATTTGCGGCGCAGCATTATCCGGAGCTCACCGGTCGGCATTTACCGCCGCCCCCGCAGACGGATAGCTGCGATCTCTGATGTATCTAAGTGTGGACTGCATACTTAAATAAAAAAGAAAGAAGGAAACCCTATGAGAAAGCCAACCTTGAAAAAAACGCTGGCAATGCTGCTGGCGCTGGTTCTGCTCTGTTCCCTTGTTCCGTCGCAGGTATTCGCAGCAGACACCACCGTCACCGGTGAACCCGTGACGGTCAAATTGGGCGGCAATGTCGCAGCCCAGCGTGAGAACGATTTCAACAAGGGCTGGAAGTTCAATCTGGGCGACAATTCCAGTGCGTCCAACCCGAGTTTCGACGATTCCGCGTGGCAGAATGTGAATCTGCCCCATGATTTCTCCATCACCCAGCACTTTACCACCGACGGCGAGGCCGAGTCCGGCTTCCTGCCCGGCGGTACCGGCTGGTACCGCAAAAGCTTTGTGCTGTCCGAGGATGTAGCAGGGAAGACCTTCATTCTGAATTTTGACGGCGTCTATATGCACGCCTACGTCTACGTCAACGGCACTTTCGTCGGTGAGCACCACTACGGTTACACCGCCTTTGCCTTCGATATCACCGAGTATCTGGAATGCGACGGCGATACGGAAAATGTCATCGCTGTCAAGGCTGTCAACCAGATTCCTTCCTCCCGCTGGTACTCCGGCTCCGGTATCTACCGTGACGTGACCCTTTATGCGCTGAATCCCGTCCATGTGGAGCGCAACGGCGTCACTGTCACCACCCCCAACATCGCCTCCGGCAATGGCACTGCCAATGTCAAGACCGAGCTGGTCAATGACACCGATGCTGAGGTTTCCGCCACTGTTACTACGAAGATCACCGAAAAGGGTTCCAACAGCGTGGTGGCCACTGCCAGCACCACAGTTTCTGTTTCCGCCGGTTCCACCGCTGTGGCCACTACCGCACCCGTGGTATCCTCTCCCAAGCTGTGGTCCGTCGAGAAACCCAACCTCTACACCGTGGTCACCGAGGTTTCCGTGAACGGTGAGGTCATGGACACCTGTGAGGATGACTTCGGCTACCGCTGGACCGAGTGGAACAGCACCGGCTTCCATCTGAACGGCAAGGCCGTCAAGCTCAATGGTGTCTGCCTGCACCACGATCAGGGTGCTCTGGGCGCCGCCGCTTACTACGATGCCATGTACCGCCAGCTGTCCATCATGAAGGACATGGGCTGCAATGCCATCCGTACCTCCCACAACCCCGCCGACGAGCAGTTCATCGAGATCTGCTCCGAGCTGGGTCTGCTGGTCATCGAGGAGGCTTTCGACGGTCTGACCCGTGCCAAGAACTCCAACTACAACGATTTCTCCACCCACTTCAACCAGACTGCCAACCCCGGTCTGTACGGCTACGCCGAGGGCATGACCTGCGCCGAGTACGCCGCCCGGTCCATGATGAAGCGGGACCGGAATGCACCCAGCATCATCGCATGGTCCATGGGAAATGAGATCCAGGAGGGTGCCAGCACCGGCAGTGAATTTGTGACCGTTGCCCAGAACTTCGTCCGCTGGTCCAATGCCGTGGACGGCACCCGCCCTGTCACCATCGGCGACAACACCCGCGGCGGTAATTCCACGCTGGTCAGTGTGATCAACACCCTTACGGGTGCCGGCGGCATCGCGGGCTTCAACTATGCCAACTCCGCCTCCACCCTGTACAGCCTCAGCCAGAGCTACGGCGGCAGTAAGGGCGTCATCATCGCCTCCGAGACCTCCTCCGCAACCAACTCCCGCGGTCAGTACCGCAACCAGAACAACAACTCCAGCTCTGACAGCGCCTACCACCTTACCTCTTACGATACCTCCTCCGTTGGCTGGGGCATCACCGCCCACGACTCTATCTACAATACGTACCAGTACGACTGCGTCGCCGGTGAGTTCGTCTGGACCGGCTTCGACTACATCGGCGAGCCCACTCCCTGGAACGGCACCGGCACCGGCACCGTTGATGGTGGCTCCGGCGCGACTCCCAACAGCTCCTACTTCGGTATTGTTGAGACTACCGGCTTCCCCAAGGACACCTACTACCTCTACCGCTCCCAGTGGAACAAGGCTGATACCACCGTCCATCTGGTCACCGCATGGGATTCCGAGAACATGATGACCGACTACAGCGGCAAGACTCCCGTCTGGGTCTACACCAACGCCGCCAAGGTTGAGCTGTACCTGAAAAACGAGCTGATCGGCACCACCGTCCGTACCCCCGTGACCTCCTCCGCCGGTCACACCTACTACACCTACTCCGCCACCTCCAACAACACCTCTGTCTGCACCGCCGCCGGCAACTCCGATGCCGATGCCCTGTACACCATCTTCAACGTGGCCTATACCGCCGGTACCCTGACCGCCAAGGCTTTTGACGAGAATGGCACGCTGGTCGACACCTACTCTGTCACCACCCCCGGCTCCGTCACCAAGCTGATGGCCACCGCCGACAAGACCAAGATCAACGCCAACGGCTACGATCTGGTCTATGTCGAGGTCGACGTCACCGACGCCGACGGCAACCTGAAGACCACCGCTACCAACAACATCACCTTCACCCTCTCCGGCCCCGGCGAGATCGCCGGCGTGGATAACGGCAATCAGGCAACCGTCCGTAAGTATCAGAACGACTACGTTCTGACCTCCAAGACCACCGCCAACATCAATGCCTACGCCGGCAAGGCTCTGGTCATCATCCGTTCCACCGAGGAAGCCGGCACCATCACCCTGAACATCGAATCCTCCGACCTGACCAGTCAGACTGTGACCATCAATACTGCCTCCGACACCTCCTCCGCAGCGGAGGGTCTGGTTTCCTACACCATGGTCCGCGACTACACCGTCAAGGTCGGTACCCTGCCCACTCTCCAGAGTGCTGCCACCGGCACTCTGACCGACGGTTCTACCATCAGCGGCAGCATCGAATGGGAGGCAATTTCCGAAGCGGTTTACTGCAATGCTGGTGACTACACCGTTTCCGGCACTGCCTCTTTCGACGGCTACGACGACATCCGCGTCAGCGCCCGTCTGCACGTGATCCCCAACATCATCGACCTGCGCAATGTCTCTGCCGCTGTCATGGAGGGCAATGCTCCCGCTCTTCCTGACACCGTCCGCGGCGTGATGGCAGACGGCACCCTGGCGGGCGAGTTCACCGTCGAGTGGGACGAGGTCGACGCAGCCCAGTTCAACACCGTGGGCGATCTCGTCACCGTCAACGGCACTGCCGTGATTTTCGGTAATGAGATCATGGATGTCACCTGCACTGTCCGGGTGGCGGAGGCTGTCAACACCGAGAGCAAAAATGTTGCACCCGCGGCTGATACACTCACTCAGGACGTTTCCGTCATTTCCGACAATCTGGCGTCCATCCTAAACGGCGTTCTGAAGCCCGGCGACAACACCGATGAGCGATGGACCAACTACTACAACCGTACCAACAGCGCCAACGCCACCCTGACCCTGACCTGGGCCACTGCTCAGATGGTCAGCGGCGTCAACCTGTACTACTACGACGACGGATGCAGCGGCGTGCCTGAGTCCGTTGAGTTCAGCTACTCCCTGAACGGCCAGGAGTACACCGTCATCGGTCATACCGCCGAGCAGATCGAGACCTATTACCTGGGTGCCCTGTACACCTACACCTTCGACGAGCCCATCAACCCCGTCGGCCTGAAGGTCAAGCTGACCCAGCAGAACGGCACCTCCGGCACCAACTGTGTCGGTCTGACTGAGCTGGAGGTCATGACCTACGCCGCCGGTATGACGGTCAACACCTCCGCCGACCTGTCCGGCATTGCCGTGGACGGCACCGCCATTGACGGCTTCTCCGCGAATATCCTGACCTATGAGGCAGACGGCTTTGCTGTCACCGCTTCCACCGCCGTCAACGCCGGCATCACCGTTCTGCCCGCCTACGAGGGCGTGGTCCGGATCCTGACAGTCTCCGAGGACGGCAGCGCCGCCAAGACCTACGAGGTCACTGTGGGCGAGTCTGAACCTGCGTGTAAGCATACCAACACCGTGATCCGCGACACCAAGACCGCCACCTGCACCGAAGAAGGCTATACCGGTGATACTTACTGTACTGACTGCGGTGAGATGACCGTACGCGGCGAGACTGTCCCCGCAACCGGCCACCGGAATACCGAGGTTCGCGATGCCGAGGCCGCCACCTGCACCGAAGCAGGCTACACCGGTGATACTTACTGCACCGACTGCAATACCAAAATTGCTGACGGAGCCGTCATTGCCGCCAAGGGTCACAGTTGGGATTCCGGCGTCATCACACAGCCACCTACGGAAACTGCTCCCGGCGTCAAGACCTTCACCTGCACGGTCTGTTCTGCCACCAAAACTGAGGATGTGGAATATCAGGCCACGCCCAGTGTCTCCCTGACGCTGTCCACCAATTCCAGCGGCCGCATCGTGATCAAGGGTCAGATCGATAATTTCGAGAACATGGCTGATTGCTACGAAATCACCGGCCGCGGTATTCTGTACATCCAGACATCCCGAATCGGCACCCGTACCCTGACGGTCAACACCAGCGGCCGCACCAGAGTCAACTTCTCCACTGTTTCCGAGGAGGGTACCTTCACCTACAACCTCAAGCCCACCAGCAAGGGTACCTCCTATGCCTTCCGCGCCTTTGTCATCTACAAGAATACCGAAACCGGCAAGACCGTCACGGTATATTCCGACATGATCCGCGGCAGCTATAACTCTTTGAATAAGGGCTAAGGAGAACTCCATATCTGCATTGCATCAGCAATTTTGCTTGATCAAAGCTGCTGATGAAACCTGTTCCAAAAGGGCCGCCTCTGAGCTTCCGCTCGGGGGCGGCCCAAAACTGTCAAGACTGCCGATCTGCATAGAACTTTGTGATATCTGCCTATTTTATGTTGACCTGCGTCAATGTTTTGGTATAATACATATAGAAAAGCTGTGGGGAGGAATCATTGTATCACAGCAGATGCAAAAGGAGGATTTATTGCATGCAGAATTGGAAAAAACGGGTACTCAGTGCCGTACTGGCTCTGTGTACCATTGTCGGATTGCTGCTTCCCGCGGCGCCGGCACTGGCTGTTGAAAAAATGGTCAACGTCGCCCTCTTGGGA
>JAFWAZ010000198.1 GCA_017507425.1 Oscillospiraceae bacterium
CAGGAAGGAACCGACAGCCTTGCGGCGGCAGATGACCTCCAGACCCTTGCCGAAGACCTTGGCGGGCAGGACTTCCATGGTGGTGTTGTTCAGGTCGGCATTGACAAAGTGGGTACGGATGCCGGCGGCGTTGATCTTCTCGAAGTAGTAGATGGACATACGCAGGTTGACGTCGCCCACGCCCTCGATGGTCAGGCCCACGGAGTTCTCGCCGGGATCGAACACGCCGTCCTTGCCGGTGCAGTCGTCCTTGAACAGCAGCAGGCAGTTGCCGTTGGGCAGCTCATAAACATTCTTGGTCTTGCCGGTGTACAGAAGCTTCAGATTTTCCATAATTGATAACCTCTTTCTGAAAATGAATGGTTGGATTGATATGTGAATGGGTTTACTTACTTGTTCAGCTCTGCCTGCAGGGCAGCGTCCTTCTTGAGGACAGTTGCAGCGTCGCTTGCACGCTTGGCGTCCAGCTTGGCAGCCAGCTCGGGCTCGGAGACGGCGATGATCTGGGCAGCCAGCAGCGCTGCGTTGACACCGCCGTTGACGGCCACGGTGGCCACGGGGATGCCGGAGGGCATCTGCACGGTGGCAAGCAGGGCGTCCAGACCGTCCATCATGCCGCCCTTGCAGGGAATGCCGATGACGGGCAGGGTGGTGTTGGCGGCGATGGCGCCGGCCAGATGGGCAGCCATGCCGGCGGCGGCGATGATGCAGCCAAATCCGTTGGCGCGGGCGTTCAGCGCGAAGTCCCGGGCTTCAACGGGGGTACGGTGTGCAGAGTAGATGTGGGTCTCATAGGGAACACCGAGGGTGTCCAGCATGTCCATAGCCTTGCGCAGGATCGGCAGATCGCTGTCGCTGCCCATGACGATTCCGACTTTCTTCATGTTGACCTCCTTAACAGTCAATAAAATGCAACAGGGCACACCCGTCATTCGACAAGTGTGCCCAGACGGTCGGCCAGTTCCACAGCTTCGGGGTTCCCGGTGTCGCTTCACCATATTCCGTCAGTCGCCCAAAGCTTTATTACGTGGTCATTTTAGCACATAATATAAGATTCGGCAAGAGGTAGTTTCGACAACATTTTCCTTTTGTATTCGCTTTGTTTCGTCAAAACAGATAGAGTTTGCGGAGCATTTTCGGAATCTTAGAATTTGGTACAGACTGCATCGGTTCCGGCAACCAAAACCGCATCCGCATCCGCCCCCAAAGCATTGCGAAAATGCGCATATTCGTCCGCTCCGCCGCGGACATGGGCCACCGCCCATGCACCCGCATCGCTTCCCGGGGCCATCAGGCCGCCCATCTGTGCAAATCTGCGTACATTTTCCGCGGCGCTGCCGTAGATCTCCCCCACCGCGGTCTCGTCAAACCGCCCGGTGCCCCGCAGGTTACCGATGGGGCTCAGGGTGGGACACCAGACGGTGCCGTTTTCACGCATGGCGTGCAGCGCATCCTCATCCAGATAGGCTCCGTGCTCGATGGAATCGGCACCCGCCTCCGCTGCGGCCTCCACGGTCCGCGCGCCGTTGGCATGGGCCATGACTGCAAAGCCCTCCGCATGGGCGATGCGGATGATCTCCCGGATCAGCGCAGGCTCCAGCCCCGGCTCCGAGAGGACCCCGAACCGGTCGAAATCCATGATGCCGGAGATCATGATTTTGATAAAATCCGCTCCCTGTTCCCGGCGTTTTTTCACAAGCGCTGCATATTCCCGGAGATCATGATATTTTTCCCCGATGAAGCCGCCGTAATGCCCCGCAAAAACCAGCGGCGCCAGAGGCGTCCGGTATACAATGCCGTACTCCCCCGCCATCTCCCGGGCTGCAGCGCCAACGCCCCATTTGTCGCCGCCGTCCCGCAGATAGACAAATCCCGCGTCTGCATAGCTTTTCAGGCGTTGCCGGATCAGCTCCCGGTCAGGACCATTGCGATGACGGTCGATGGCAGCGCGCCAGTCACAGCCGTCGAGAACCATGTGGATGTGGCAGTCTGCCAATTGAGAATTGAATGTTGAAAATTGAAAATTATAAGCTCCCATTGTTCTCCCATTCAGAAAAATGAAAAGTGGAAAACAAATTTTCCACTTTTCATTTTCATTTTTCAATTAACCGAGCTTGGCGCCTGCGGGGATGGCGTCGTCGATCATCAGCAGGTTCAGCTTCTCTTCGCCATTCTCGGTGTGGATGGCGGAGATCAGCATGCCGCAGGACTCCCGGCCCATCATCTTTCTGGGGGGCAGATTGACGATGGCCACTAGAGTCTTGCCGATCAGCTCCTCGGACTTGTAGAACTTGGCAATGCCGGAGAGGATCTGGCGCTCGGTGCCGGTGCCGTCGTCGAGGGTGAACTGCAGCAGCTTGTCGGACTTCTTCACATTTTTGCAGTCGATGACCTTTACCGCGCGGAAATCGGACTTGCAGAAGGTGTCAAAGTCCACCTTTTCCTCGGCAAGGGGTTCCACCTCAATGGCAGGCTTGGCAGGAGCAGACATCTTGGCCTTGATCTCCTCCAGAGCGGCCAGCTCCTTCTCCACATCCAGTCGGGGGAACAGAACAGGACCCACGGTGGTGTTCCAGACGGCCTTCTCATCGGAGCAGTAGCAAAGAGCGTCCCAGCCCCGGGCGTTCTCGGAAACATTCAGCATGTTCAGGATCTTCTCGGCGGACTCTGGCATCATGGGGGTGATCAGAATGGCGGCGATGCGGATGCACTCGCACAGATTCTTCATCAC
>JAFWAZ010000199.1 GCA_017507425.1 Oscillospiraceae bacterium
CACGCAGATGTCGCGGGTGCGGTAGCGCAGGAGGGGGAAAGCCTCCTTGTCGATGGCGGTGAAGACCAGCTCGCCCTTGGAGCCCAGAGGCAGGACTTCCTCGGTTTCGGGGTCGATGATCTCAGCGATGAAGTGATCCTCGTTGATGTGCATGCCGCTCTGGGCGCTGCACTCAAATGCCACGCCCGGGCCGGAGGTCTCGGTCAGGCCGTAGATGTCGTAGGCCTTGATGCCAAGCTTGTTCTCAATGTCCCGGCGCATATCCTCCGTCCAAGCCTCGGCGCCGAAAATGCCGGCCTTGAGCTTGATCTGATCCTTCAGGCCCTGCTCCTCGATGGATTCCGCCAGATAGGCGGCGTAGCTGGGGGTGCAGCAGAGGATGGTGGAGCCCAGATCCGTCATGAACATGAGCTGACGGTCGGTGTTGCCGGAGCTCATGGGCAGGGTCAGACAACCCACCTTGTGAGAGCCGCCGTGAAGACCGGAGCCGCCGGTGAACAGGCCGTAGCCGTAGGCCACGTGAACCACATCTTCCTTGGTGCCGCCCGCGGCCACGATGGCTCTGGCGCAGCAGTCCTCCCACAGATCCACGTCGTGCTGGGTGTAGAAGGCCACCACGCGCTTGCCGGTGGTGCCGGAGGTGGAGTGGATGCGGACGCATTCGCCGAGAGGCTTGCCCAGCAGGCCGTAGGGATAGGCGTCCCGCAGATCTGCCTTGCTCAGGAAGGGCAGCTTGTGCAGGTCGTCGACGGACTGGATGTCCTCGGGCGTCACGCCCTTGGCTTCCATCTTGGCCCGGTAGTAGGGCACGTTGTCCCAGACGTGGCGAACCTGCTTGACAAGCTTCTCGTTCTGAAGCTGGCGCAGCTCGTCATAGGGCATGGTTTCGATTTCCGGCTGATAATAGTTGGGCATAAGGATCCTTCTTTCTATTTTCAGGCTTCCAGACCAAGCTGGAAGGCTTTTTTATTCAGCTCGAGGAACTTTGCGGGGACGCTGGCCTCAATGGCGGAGAGCCACTCGTCTGCGGGAATGTCGAAATACTTGCTGAGGCGGCCCATCAGGACGATGTTGACGGCCTTGGAGGAGCCGGCGGCCTCCGCCAGAGACAGGGCGTCGATGGCGTCCACGTCCAGATTTTTCTCGTGCATCTGCTCCAGCAGATCCTGGGGATATTCGGCGGCGCCGATGATGACGGGCATGGGGTTGATTTGCTGGGTATTGACGATGATCTTTCCGCCGGGCTTCAGGTATTCCGTCCAGCGGGCGGCTTCCAGTAGCTCGAAGGAGACGATGAAATCCGCCTGACCCCTGTCGATGACGGGGGAGTAGACCTTGTCGCCGAAGCGGACGTAGGTGACGACGCTGCCGCCCCGCTGGCTCATGCCGTGGACCTCGGACACCTTGATATCGTAGCCCTTCTGGAGCAGCAGTCGGCCCAGCAGCTTGGAGGCCAGCAGGCTTCCCTGACCGCCGACGCCGACGATCATGACATTTTTGGTTTCCATAACTTAAGCCTCCTTTGCAGCGGTCAGCGCGCCGGGCTTGCACAGCTGCTCGCAGACACCGCAGCCGACGCAGAGGGTGGTGTCGATCTTGGCCTTGCCGCCGACCATGCTGATGGCGGGGCAGCCGATGCGCATACAGCTCTTGCAGCCGATGCACTTGTTTTCGTCCACGTTCAGAGGTGCCTTGTGCTTGACGTACTTCAGCAGGGCACAGGGACGGCGGGAGATGATGACGGAGGGCTCGTTTGCATTCAGCTCCTCCTTGATGACGGCATCGCACTCGGCGAGGTTGTAGGGGTCGATGACCCGGACCCGCTTGATGCCCACGGCCCGGCAGAGGGTCTCCAGATCGATCTTGGCACAGGGGTCGCCCTTGAGATTGAAGCCGGTGGTGGGGTTCTGCTGGTGGCCGGTCATGCCGGTGATGGAGTTGTCCACGATGATGACGGTGGCATTGGACTCATTGTAGGCCATGTTCACGAGGCCCGTGATGCCGGAGTGCATGAAGGTGGAGTCGCCGATGACGGCCACGGTCTTGTTGTCCATGGCGCCATTCTGACTCTTAGAGAAGCCGTGCAGGCCGGAGACGGAGGCGCCCATGCAGATGACGGAGTCCACGGCGGCCAGAGGTGCCACGGCACCGAGGGTGTAGCAGCCGATGTCGCCCAGAACGGTGATCTTGTTCTTTTTCAGGGTGTAGAACAGACCCCGGTGGGGACAGCCGGCGCACATGACGGGGGGACGGGGAGGGATGGCGGCATCCAGCTTGGGGCCGATCTGCCAGACCTCGGACAGCTTTGCGGCCACATCCAGAGGCATCAGCTCACCGATGTTGGGGAAATCGGACTTGCCGACACAGGCAAGGCCCAGATTCCGGCAGTGGGACTCGATGAAGCCGTCGAGCTCCTCGACGATGACGAGCTTTTCAACGGAAGCGGCAAAGTCTGCGATCTTCTTCTCGGGCAGGGGCCAGATCATGCCAAGCTTCAGGACGGGGTAGGTGTCGCCCAGAACCTCCTTGACGTACTGGTAGCTGGTGGAGGAGGTGATGATGCCGATTTTGCTGTCGGAGCCGGCCTCAATGCGGTTGATGTCGGCCGTCTCTGCGTATTCGATCAGGGCCTTGGTCCGGGCCTCCACCACGGGGTGGCGCTTCTTGGCGTTGCCGGGCATCATGACGTACTTGGCGATGTCCTTCTGATACTCCTTGACGCATTCGATGCGTTCGCCGGTCTCCACAATGCTCTGGGAGTGGGACACGCGGGTGCACATCTTCAGCAGCACGGGGGTGTCGAACTTTTCGGAGAGCTCATAGGCCAGCTTGGCGAAATTCAGGGCTTCGGAAGAATCGCTGGGCTCCAGCATGGGGATCTTGGCGGACATGGCATAGTGGCGGGAGTCCTGCTCGTTCTGAGAGGAGTGCATACCCGCGTCGTCGGCCACGCCAATGACCATGCCCGCGTTGACACCGGTGTAGGAGATGGTGAACAGGGGGTCGGCGGCCACATTCAGGCC
>JAFWAZ010000200.1 GCA_017507425.1 Oscillospiraceae bacterium
GCCGGCCACGTCGGCGGCCATGATGACTTCCTTGCCCAGCAGCTCGGACAGGCGGTCAGCAACGATCTTCAGGGACAGCTCGGGCTTCCACTCGCCCTTGGGCTTGCCCATATGGGAGCACAGAATGACCTTCGCACCGTTGTCCACCAGATACTTGATGGTGGGCAGAGCAGCGACGATGCGCTTGTCGGAAGTGATCTTGCCGCCCTTGGTGGGGACATTGAAGTCGCAGCGGCACAGCACGCGCTTGCCGGCAACGTCGATGTCAACGATGGACTTCTTGTTGTAGTTCATAACAAATTCCTCCGTTATAAATTTTGGGGAGCGTTACAGCTCCTTCATTTTTCCGTGGTCGCAAAGACCTGCAAAGTCCAGCTGGCGCAGGGCCTCGTAGACGGTGATGGCCACGCTGTTGCTCAGGTTCAGGCTCCGGGCGCATTCCCGCATGGGCAGGCGGACACAGCGCTCGCGGTGCTCCTCCAGAAACGCCTCGGGAAGTCCCTTCGTCTCCTTGCCGAAGAACAGGTAGCAGCCGTCTTCAAAGCGGGCCTCGGTATAGCTCCGGGGGGCCTTGGTGGACAGGCACCACATCTGGCGCACATCGTTCTTTTCGAAGAATTCCTCTAAGTTTTCGTAGTCGAGGACCTCCACCAGATGCCAGTAGTCAAGCCCGGCCCGGCGGACAGCCTTCTCGGAAATATCAAAGCCCAGAGGGCGGATCAGATGCAGCCGTGTGCCCGTGGCGGCGCAGGTGCGGGCGATGTTGCCGCAGTTCTGCGGGATCTCCGGTTCCACCAGTACCACGTTGAGCAAGCCGTCCTTCTCCTTCCGATGTGCCGCAAAATGCAGCAGAAACTTCGCAGTTCGATTACGTTCCTATTGTATGCCAAACTTTCTGGAAAATCAATCTGAAAATACCGATTTTTACGAGAATTTCATAGATTATACAGATTGGTTAGGTCGTGGCGTAATTTTTTGTGAAAAATGCGGTGTTGACTTTTCCATTTTTCTCCAACTTCAAGATTTTATCCGCAAAAGAACAGATTATCCCGGACAAAATCCAAGGATACCCAACATACAGCCCCGGAAAAAAGCAGCTCCCTGCGGAGCTGCTTTTCAGGAAAACTGCAGAAAAGTTGGATGTGGCTTACCCGACGTTCAGGATCCGGACGCTGATGTGGGGCTCGCCGTCGCGCTCGGTCACGTCTGTATTGTACGAATAAGTAAAGGTCACGGTATCGCCCGCCTGCACGCTCTTGCTGCCCTCAAGACTGGTGTAGGTCACATAGACCACATCCGCGTCCCGGCGCTCGGTAGCGGCGTCGTAGTGGCTGTCGCCCTCGAGGACGCTGACCCGGCAGGTGCGTCCGTTGACGAACTCCACCTTGCAGGTCAGGGTGGACTCGTCGTAATCCAGCTTGGGCAGAGTCGGGGCCTCGCCCCACTCCAGAATATTGCAGCCGCACAGGGCCGTCATCGCCAGCACAAGGGCCAGCGCCAAAGCGATCATTTTTCGCATAAAAATCACCTCAGTCAGTTACTGTCATCTATTCTACCGCCACATTGCCGAAATTGCAAGAAAAATGTTGCGCCCCCGCGTCTGCCCTTGCATTCTTCCGTCTTTTCGGCTATAATGTATTTTGATATGGTATGACTGAAACCAAAACAACGGAGGCAATTCCCTTGAAAAAATCCAATCAGCTCCGCTCCATCGGCTCGGTGATGATCCTGATGCTGGTGGGCAAGCTGCTCTCGCTGCTGGCCAATCAGGTCTACCTGAGCTACTTTGGCGCGGACAACGAGCAGCTGAACATCTTCTCGTGGGTGCTGCAGATCCCCAACTACCTGTTCCAGAGTCTGGGCACAGGCCTCAGCAGCACCGTCATCCCCCTCTACGCCGCACTGCTTGCCCAGCAGAAGCAGCGGGAGGCCAGCCGCTTCGGCTCCAACATCATCTGCATCACGTCCCTCGGCATGGTGGTACTGATCGCCGCAGGCATGGGCGCCAGCCTGTTCCTGCCCCGGCTCACCGACTTTACCGACAAGGCCTACGCCACCAAGGCGCTGATGATGATGATGCCCGTCATGTTCTTCTACGCCATGACCAACATCTATCAGGGCATCCTCCAGTCCATGGACCGGCATATGTCCGCCGCCCTGATCAACCTGCCCAGCGGCATCGTCATTCTGCTCTACATCGCCTTTTTCGCCGACAAATTCGGCGTGACGGGTCTGCTGGTGACGGTGATCTTCGGCCTGTTCCTGCAGTTTGCCATTTTGCCCCTGCCCGCCCATCGGGCCGGCTTCCGGTTCCGTCCGGTGGTGGATTTCAAGGATGAGAACATCCGCACCGTGGGCCGGATGATGCTCCCCGTGGTGCTGGGCGCCAGCGCCTACCAGTTCAACATGTTCTTCAACAACACCATGATGTCCGCGGTGGAGCCCGAGTCCGTGACCCTGTTCAACTTCGTCCAGACCCTGATCCTCAGCTCCGTGATGACGCTGGTGCTGGCCATCACCTCGGTCAAATACCCCGCCCTGACGGTCTGCGCCGCCAAAGAGGACATGATGGGCTTCCGCAAAGAGCTCTCGGGCACCATGGGCGCCATGATCTATCTGCTGACCCCCATCGCCTTCGGCCTGATCATTCTGGGCCACCCGCTGCTGGAGCTCATTTCCCTCCACGGCAAGGTGCTGCCCGAGAACATCGACACCGAGGCCGCCTTCCTGACCATGTACTGCCTGTGCATCGTCTTCCTCGGCCTGAAGGAGATTGCCGACCGGGCCCTGTACTCCCTGCGGATCACCAAGGTCTCCGCGTGGATCGGCGTGGTCATCATGGCAGTCAACATTTTCTTCGGCTATATCTTAAGCACCCTGACCCCACTCGGAGCCGCCGGCATCCCCCTGGGCTACTCCATCGGTGTCATCGTGGGCACGAGCTGGCTGCTGCTGCGGCTGAAAAAAGAGATCCTCTTCTTCGGCGGCAATCTGGTGGCCACCACGGTCCAGAGCATCCTCGGCTCCGCCGTCATGAGCGCCGCCGTCATCGGCGTCCACCGGCTTTTGTCCGGCGTTTTCGCCTCCGGCAGCATCATTGACCGGATCGTGCTGGTCTTCGTCCCCACGTTCCTCGGCATGATCGTCTACTTCGTCCTGACCTATTTGCTGAAGGCCCAGCCCATCCGGGAATTTCTGGCCCCCTTCCTGAAGAAAGGAGCGAGCGAATGAAGGTACTCTATCTGATCAACTACGCCGGTTCCGGCGGCTCCGAGCGGTATGTGGAGCTGCTGGTAAAATACTTCCACAAAAACAAATGTGACTGTGGGCTGTGCTACAACGTTGACGGTGCCCTTGTGGAGAAGATGGCCGCGCTGGGCGTGCCCACCCACAGGCTCGGGATGAAGAGCATCCTCGATCTGGCCGCAGCCAAAAAGCTGGCACAGCTGGTCAAGACTCAGGGCTACGACGTGATCCACGCCCAGTATCCCCGGGAGAACTACATCGCCATCCTCGCAAAAGCCTTCGGCTGCAGGGCAAAGATCGTCTTCACCAGCCACCTGATCATGGAGCAGCCTCCGGTCTGGAAGCTCCTGAACCGGTTCTTTACCCCGAAAAACCACGCCGTTCTGACGGTGTGCACCTACGGGCGGGAGGTCCTCGAGCGCAACGGCGTGGCCAAGGACAAGATCCGCATCGTCTTCAACGGCGTGGACGCCAAGGCCGCACCTGCCGCAGACCGCTCCGTTCTCGCCGAATTCGGCGTGAAGGACAACGAGCGGATCCTCTCCATCCTGACCCGGTTCTCCGAGGAAAAGGGCGTGCCCTTCCTCCTCCGCGCGACGGCAAAGCTGAAAGAGAAGACCGATGTTCCCTTCCGGCTGCTGGTGGTGGGCACCGGCCCGGATTTCGACCGGGACAGGGAGCTCGTCCCCCGGCTGGGACTTCAGGACACCGTCATTCTGACGGGCTTCCGCACGGACACCGCTAAGCTCCTTGCCGCTTCCGACATCTACCTCAATTCCAGCTCCAGCGAGGCCATGAGCTTCGCCATCCTCGAAGCCCTCGGTGCGGGACTGCCGCTGGTGGTCACCGATGTGGGCGGCAACCCGGAGCTGGTGAACACCGGCGAGGTCTGCGGACTCCTTGCCCCCTACGGCGACGAGGACGCCTACGCCTCCGCCATGCAGCGGCTTCTGGAGGACGACGCCCTCCGGGCCCGGTACGCCGCCGCCGCCAGGGCCAAGGCCGAGGGCGAATTCGATCTGTACAATCTTTTGGACAAACTGTTCGAAATTTATCAGTAAAGTGAGGAAACCAACATGAATCAGAAGAAAGTCAAGTTCAACATCGTCGACATCATCGTCATTCTCGCACTGATCGCCGGCATCGTCTTCGTGGGCGTGCGGATGTTCGGCGGCAATGAGCCCGCCGTCAGCGCCGATCCCGCCGCCGGCAGCAAGTACCTCGTCACCTTCCACGCCGAAGCCGTCCGCGAGGATGTGGCCAATACCCTCGTTCAGGGCAGCAAGGCCGAGAACGCCTCCCGGAATATGGATCTGGGCCATCTGGTGGAGTTCACCATTGAAGACGCCATCGTCTACAACACCGACAGCAAGGGCAATTCCGTCAAGACCACCAAGGAGGGCTACGTCAGCGTCACGCTGGTCTGCGAGGTCACCGGCGTCGATCAGGCCACCGGTCTGCAGGTGGGCCAGTTCATGCTGAACGTGGGCCACGCCATGGGCGTGCGCTGCGGCTTCACCGAGATTGACACCACCGTGATCGGCATCGAGCCCGTCAATTGATCGCCTATGATTACCTACTTCATCTTCGATCTGCTGCCGGTGTGGCTTGCAAGGTTGGCAGATACCGCCCGGCAAAGCGCCCTGTACCGGCTTCTGGCTTCCCTTTGGCACCGGTGTGAGGCTCTGGTGCGCGGGAGCTTCTGTGCCGTGCTCTGGCAGGGCTCCGAGCGGCTGCGGCAGGATCTGGAAACCTCCCTTCTATGCCGCGGATGCGACGCCGCGCTTCGCTGGCTGGGGGAATTTGTGGGAAAATGCTTCGGCTGGATCGCGCCCCCGCTGTATCACAGCGCCATCGGCACTACCCTGCGGAGGATCCCCCGGTTCAATTTCGCATGGTTCTACGGCTTTGTGTTCCTGCTGTGCTACTGCTGCCCCGGCCCCCTGTGGCGCAACCAGTACGGCCTGATCCTAAGCTTCGGACTGTTTGGCGCCATGCTCATCGAGAGCTGGCACGCCGATCGGGTTCCCCTGCGGCTGAAGGACATCGACCTTTGGACTGCCGCCTTCATGGCCGCGTCAGTGCTGGCCGTGGTCAACGCCGCCGACCGGGGCGAGGCCATCCGGGTCTTCTGCTTCTATCTGACCGCATACCTCTTCTGCATCAGTCTGGTGGGCACCGTCAACAACCGGGGCCGCCTGATGGCCATTCTCGGCTTCATCTACGCCACACTGATCATCACGGGTCTGTACGCCATCGTTCAGCGGATCATCGGCGTGGAGGTCAGCGCCTCCCTGACCGACCTGACCATGAACGCCGGCATGCCCGGCCGGGTCTACTCCACGCTGGAGAACCCCAACAACTACGCCGAGTTCATCGTGCTGACCTTCCCCGTGAGTCTGGTTTTCTGCGCCAACATCGTCGACCGGCGCTTCAAGACGCTGGCGGTGGGCTCCATGGCCATCCCCGTGGTTGCCATTCTGATGACCTACTCCCGCTCCAGCTGGGTCAGCTTCGCCCTGACGGCGGTGGTGTTCCTCGCCCTGTGGGAGAAGCGGCTGCTGCCCCTGATCCCCGTGGCGGCGGTTCTCGCCATCCCGGTGCTGCCCGACTCCATCTTCAACCGCATCCTGACCATCGGCAACACTGCCGACAGCTCCAATGCCTACCGGCTCTACATCTGGACCAGTGCCCTGCATATGATCCGGGACTTCGGCCTGACGGGCATTGGCCTCGGTCCGGGCAACTTTACGCCCCTGTATGCCAGCTACTGCGACCCCAACGCCGCCGTGGCCCAACACAGCCATATGCTGTATCTGGAGGTCTGGCTGGAAATGGGCATTTTGGGAATCGTCAGCTTCCTCGGCATGTACCTCGGCGTCATCCGCCGGGCGATCCGCTGCATGAAGCACGCCGATCCCCTGCTGCGCTATGTGCTCATCGCCTGTGTCAGCTCCCTTGTGGGCGTCAGCTTCGTCTTCGCGGCGGAGTACGTCTGGTTCTACCCCAGAGTCATGTTCGCCTTCTTCATCCTCGTGGGCGTGGCACTGGCCGCCATCAAGCTGGCGGAGGAATCCAAGTAAATTTTTCCGCTCTGCCCCGCGCTTCTGCGCGGGGCTTTTCTTTTCGCCCGTATCCCAAAAAATCCGCTCCAGTCAACGATTTTTTCGGTTTCCCCTATTGCCCATCCATCTTATTTTTGCTATAATTATCAGAAAATGATTTATAATGGATGTGTATATGCTTTGAAGTACGGAATTTGGAATATCCAGTCCCCCGAGGCTGGAAATGTAAACGCGCTGGTATCCGGCGGATACCCTCCCCTGAGCGCCATGGTCCTCGCCGCCCGGGGCATGAACGACCCCCGGCAGGCAAAGGCCTACCTCGACTGCAATGCGGAGCTCTATGATCCCTTCCTCATGACGGACATGGCCCTCGCCGCCGGACGGGTGGCGCTAGCCATCGAGCTGGGCGAGAAGATTGCAGTCTTCGGCGACTACGACGTGGACGGCATCACCGCCACCTGTATGCTGACAGACTTCCTGCGCCATCAGGGCGCCAATGTCATCAGCTACATCCCCTCCCGGCTGGAGGAGGGCTACGGCCTGAACCCCATCGCCATCCACCAGCTGAGCGCCGAGGGCGTCAAGCTCATCGTCAGCGTGGACTGCGGCATCACCGCCATCGCCGAGGCCCAGCTTTGCAAAGAGCTTGGCATGGAGCTGGTCATCACCGACCACCACGAGTGCAAGGACCGGCTCCCCGAGGCCGTGGCTGTGGTGGATCCCCACCGGCCTGACTGCGGCTATCCCCACCGGAACCTGTCCGGCGTTGGCGTGGCCTTCAAGCTGGCCTGCGCCCTCTGCGGTGATCAGGAGGCGGTGCTCCGGGACTACGCCGACATGGTCTGCCTCGGCACCGTGGCGGACGTGATGCTCCTGCAGGGGGAAAACCGGGTCTTCGTGGCCCGGGGCCTCGAATCCCTGCGCAATACCCGCCGCCCCGGCATCGCCGCCCTCATGCGCGAGAGCGGCTGCGCCCCGGAGGCGGTCAGCGCCTCCGCCATCGGCTACAATCTGGCCCCCCGGATCAATGCTGCCGGCCGCATGGGGCAGATCGATCTGGCCCTGAATCTGTTCCTCACCGACAGCGAGGACGAGGCCGCCGACCTCGCCCGGAAGCTTTGCGATCTGAACCGCCAGCGTCAGGCTGTGGAGTCCCAGATTTATGCGCAGGCCGTCAGTATGCTCCCCGACGGCAAGCCCCCCGAGGCCATCGTCCTCGCCGACGACAGCTGGCATCAGGGCGTGGTGGGTATCGTGGCCAGCCGGATGGCGGAGGAATACTGCTGCCCCGCCTTTCTCATCTGCCTCGACGGCGAGCACGGCAAGGCCAGCTCCCGCAGCTTCGGCGGCTTCAACCTGTTCTCCTCCCTGACCACCCTGTCCGACCTGCTGGAGAGCTACGGCGGACATGAGCTGGCGGCGGGCTTCACCATCTCCCGCAGCAACATCATGCGCTTCCGGGAGGAGATCTGCGCCATCGCCGCCGAATACTACGCCGATTCCGGCCCCCGGACGGTGCTGGAGATCGACTGTGCGATCCCGCCGGAGCTGATGACCGTGCGGAATGTGGAGAAGCTCTCCATCCTCGAGCCCTGCGGCAACGGCTGCCCCAAGCCCGTGTTCGCCATGGAGCGCCTGATCGTCGAGCGCATCACCATGGTGGGCGGCGGACGGCATATGCGGCTGCGGCTGCGCAGCGGGCATCACATCATCAACGCCATCTATTTTTCCGCCAATCCCGAGACTGCCTCCATCGAGCAGGGCGACCTTGTGGACGTGGCCTTCAACGCCCAGATCAACGATTTCCGGGGCGAGCGCACCGTGCAGATGAACGTGCTGGACATCCGGCCCAGCTGCTGTGCCGAGAGCTCCCCGGAGATGCTGGACTACCCCCGCATCCGTTCCGGCCTGTCCCCCGATGCTGCGGCACGGCTGCTGCCCGACCGGGTGACGCTGGGCGATGTGTGGCGCTATCTGGCTGCCGCAGGACCCAGCATCCGGGAGAATCCCGTGTGCCTGTGCCGGAAGATCGTCCGCCGCAGCGGCCGGCCCCTGAGTGTGGGCAAGCTGCTGACCTGTCTCGACATTTTCGCCGATGTGGGCCTGCTACAGACCCACCGGCTCCACAAATACATCCGCATCGACCTGTCCCACACCGGCGGAAAGGCCGATCTGAACCAAAGCAAGACCATGCAGCTTCTGCTGCGCGCAAAGGGAGGTTGAATGTTATGGAAACCTTTGAAGAGCACTATGACAGTATGGTAGACACCATCACCCGCTGTATGCCGGGTGCAAACCTCGAGCTCATCGACCGGGCCGTCCGCTACGCCGACGCCAAGCATGAGTATCAGAAGCGGAAGGACGGCTCCCCCTACATCATCCATCCGCTGGCGGTGGCCGAGATCGTGGCGGAGATGGGTCTGGACACCGATGCGGTGCTGGGCGCCATCCTCCACGACTGCATCGAGGACACCGACGCCAGCCATGACGACATCGCCACCCTCTTCAATCCCACCGTGGCGGAGCTCGTCGAGGGCGTCACCAAGCTGACCCACACGGACTTCACCTCCCAGGAGGAGAAGCAGATGGAGAATCTGCGCAAGATGTTCATGGCCATGTCCAAGGACATCCGCGTGGTGCTCATCAAGATCGCCGACCGGCTCCACAACATGCGCACCATGCAGTACCAGACCCCCAAGAAGCAGGTCATCAAGTGCCGGGAGACCATGGACATCTACGCTCCGCTGGCCCACCGTCTGGGCATGCAGAAGATGAAGTGGGAGCTTGAAGACCTCAGCCTTCGCTACCTCTACCCCGACGACTACGCCCAGCTGATGAAGTACCTCTCCGAACGGAAGGATCAGGACGAGGCCTTCATGAACTTCATCCAGTTCACCATCAAGGAGAAGCTCAGCGAGTACGGCATCCTCAACACCACCTACGGCCGCATCAAGCACATCTACTCCATCTACCGCAAGATGCAGTCCCAGAACAAGACCCTGGACGAGCTCTACGACATCTACGCCTTCCGGGTCATCGTCGACTCCATCCCCGACTGCTACAATGTCCTCGGCCACATCCACACCCTGTTTACCCCCGTCCCCGGACGGTTCAAGGACTATATCTCCACCGAAAAGCCCAACGGCTACAAGTCCCTGCACACCACCGTCATCGGCAAGATGGGCATTCCCTTCGAAGTCCAGATCCGGACATGGGAGATGCACGACATCGCCGAGTACGGCGTCGCCGCCCACTGGAAATACAAGCAGAAGTCCGGCGACGGCTCCGAGAAGGACTTCGAATGGGTGCGCCGCCTGCTGGAGAGCCAGCAGGACACCGACGCGGAGGACTATCTGGAATCTCTGAAGATCGATATGTTCAACGATCAGGTCTTCGTCTTCACCCCCAAGGGCAAGGTCGTGGGTCTGCCCGCAGGCGCCATTCCCATCGACTTCGCCTACATGATCCACTCCGGCGTCGGCAACGCCATGGTGGGCGCCAAGGTCAACAACCGCATCGTCAACATCGACACCCCCCTGCGCAACGGCGATATCGTGGAGATCCTGACCTCCAAGAATTCCCGGGGACCCAGCCGCGACTGGCTGACCATCTGCAAATCCAATCAGGCCCGGACCAAGATCAAGCAGTGGTTCAAGAAGGAAAAGCGGGAGGAGAACATCGTCCACGGCAAGGCATCCTTCGAAGCCGAGTTCAAGCGGCTGAATCTGCCCATCTCCGTCGTTTCCAACCCGGACCATGCCCCCCAGCTGCTGGAAAAGCTGGCCTTCGCCGCATGGGACGACCTCTACGCCGCCATCGGCTACGGCGGTCTGACCGCCGCAAAGGCCGTGGGCCGCATCCAGGATGAGATCAACAAGATCCTGAAGGGCCCCATCATTCCCGATCCTGACCGGATGAACCCGGGTCTGAAGGTCACCCCCGACAGTGAGGAAGTCCGCCGTAACCGCCACGCCATCAACGGCGTCATCGTCGACGGCATCGACTCGTGCATGATCAAGTTCTCCAAGTGCTGCACCCCCGTTCCCGGCGACGACATCATCGGCTTCATCACCCGGGGCTACGGCGTCAGCATCCACTGCACCAGCTGCCCCAATACTGCCGTCCGCTCCGATCCCCGGCAGGCCGCCCGCTGGGTCCAGTGCCACTGGGCCAACACCTCGGAGCAGCCCTTCAACACCACCCTCGAGCTGGAGTGCATCAACCGGGACGGTCTGGTCATGGACGTGTCCACGGCTCTCTTCGCCGCCAAGATCAAGCTCAAGGGCTTCAACGCTCCCGAGCCCTCCCCCACCAGCACCCGGGCTGTCATCACCATCTGCTTCGAGGTCTGCAACGTGGCAGAGCTGGAGCGCATCCGCGCCAAGATGCGGAGCATCCCCGACGTGCTGGAAGTCCGCCGGGGACAGAATTAAATAGGCTCCCCTGTAATGTGAATCAAGGGTTGGATACGCCAGCTATCTCCGATTGGAACCGTGGGGAACGGCTATGGCCGTTCCCTACATTTGGCGTGCAATCTGCCCGAAAGCCTGTGATGCAATCCTTGAATCGCAGCTGTAGGGAATGCCTGAATTTAAGGAGTATCATTTTTATGCGTGCAATTCTCACACGAGTTTCCTCCGCCTCTGTGACCATCGACAATGAGGTGGTGGGCAAGATCGGCCGGGGTTTTCTGATCCTGCTGGGCGTTGGCCCCGAGGATACCGAGGCCGAGTGCCGGTGTCTGGCCGAAAAATGTCTGGCGCTGCGCATTTTCAAGGACAAAAACGACAAGATGAATCTGGGCCTTGAGTCCGTCGGCGGCGAGGTGCTGGTGGTCAGCCAGTTCACCCTCTACGGCAACTGCCGCAAGGGCCGCCGCCCCAGCTTTGTGGGCGCCGCCGGTCCCGAGCTGGGTGAAGCTCTCTACGAAAAATTCCTCGACATCTGCCGGGAGCAGGGCTATGAGCCCCAGCACGGCCGCTTCGGCGCCGACATGAAGGTGGAGTCCGTCAACGACGGCCCTGTCACGCTGATCCTCGACACCGTCGAGCTCATGGATCGGAGGCACAAATGAACATCAAGACCCTTCCGCTGGGCGACTACCAGACCAACTGCTATCTGGTCTGGGCCGACGGCAGCAGCTGCTGCGCCGTCATCGATCCCGGCTATGAAGCATCCCGCGTTCTTTCCGCTGTAAAAAAGCTGGGCCTGACCATCGACGCCGTTCTGCTGACCCATGGCCACTTTGACCACGTGGGCGCGGTGGAAGAGATCGTGGAGCAGACCGGCTGCAGGCTCTGGATGAGCCGGAGCGACTGGTCCAAGCCCAATTCCCCCATGAACAACTACCTCTATCCCCTCGCCAACTGCGACTTCTGCGAGGTCCGGTTCTGCGAGGATCAGGAGGAAATCTCCGCCGGCGGCCTGACCTTCACCGTTCTGGAAACCCCCGGCCACACCGCAGGCTCCGTCTGCTTCCTCTGCGATGATGCCATGTTCTCCGGCGACACCCTCTTCGCCGGCTCCTGCGGCCGTACCGATCTGGGCGGCGACTGGGACACCATCATCCGCTCTCTGAACCGGCTGAAGGAGCTGGAGGGCGATTTCCGGGTCTTCCCCGGCCACGGCCTCGCCACCACGCTGGAGCGCGAACGCAGCTATAACCCCTATATGGGCTGATTTTTTGAGGAAATACCCTATGAAACTACTTTTGATCGGCCACGAGGAACGCTATGCGGTGGAGCAGCTGCAGCTGGCCCTGTTTCCTCTGGAGCCCATGGAACCGATGAACGAGCCCTTTGAGGGCGACGGAGCTGTCTCCCGGCTGATCCGGGATGGAAATTCCCTCATCGCCCGCACCGGCATCTGTCTTGGCGGTGTCACCCGAACCGCGGAGGTGGAAATGCCCCTCTGCGGCGAGACGGTTTCCTCCCGCCGCCGGATCCTCCAGCAGAGCTACTATGAAGCCGCTCTGCCCTACCTGAAAAAGGTTCCCGCATGGGGCGCTCTGTCCGGTGTCCGGCCCACCAAGCTCACCACCCGCTGCCTGAACGCAGGCATGACCGACGAGGAAGCCCTCCGGGAGATGGAGCGCACCTACTTCGTCACCCCCCGGCGGGCAAAGCTGGCTCTGGACTGCTCCAAGGCCACTGTGGCCGCCGCTGCGAAGCTGGATCCCATGGACGTGTCCCTGTACGTGGGCATCCCCTTCTGCCCCACCCGCTGCGCCTACTGCTCCTTTGTCAGCAAGACCGTCGGCAAGAATACCGACCTGATGGAGCCCTATCTGGAGGCGCTGCACCGGGAGCTCCGCTGTACCGGCGAGCTGATGGCAAAATCCGGCCGGACGGTGCGTACCATCTATATCGGAGGCGGTACGCCCACCACCCTGACCTCGGCCCAGATGAAGCAGCTTCTTTGCTGCATCCGGGATTCCTTTGATCTTTCCCGCTGCATCGAATTCACCGTGGAGGGCGGACGGCCCGACACGCTGGATCAGGAAAAAATGGACATCATCGCCCAAAACGGCGCCGACCGCATGAGCATCAACCCCCAGTCCATGGTGGACTCTGTGCTTCGGGCCAGCCGCCGTCCCCACACCGCCGCCGACGTGGAGCGCAGCTATCGCGAGGCCGTGAACGCGGGTTTCGCCGCCGTCAACATGGATCTGATCGCGGGACTGCCCACCGACGGTTTCGACGGCTTCAGGCACTCCCTCGATACCGTCATTGCCCTGAACCCCGCCAACATCACCGTCCACACCCTCGCCATCAAGAAAGGCGCCGACCTCTACGAAAAGCGGGACGGCCTTTCCTCCGATGAGGAGGTGGCCCGGATGGTGGACTACGCCGAGGACACCCTCCGCGGAGCGGGCTACGAGCCCTACTACCTCTACCGCCAGAAGTACATGTCCGGCTCCTTCGAAAACGTGGGCTGGTGCCGCCCGGGCACCGCGTGCCTGTACAACATCTACATGATGGAGGAGCTGCACACCATCATCTCCGTGGGCGGCGGCGGCATGAACAAGGTCAACCTCCCCGACGGAAAGCTCCGGCGGTTCCATAACCCCAAATTCCCCCAGCAGTATATCGAAATGATCGACGAGGTTCTTGCCCAGAAGGAAGAACTCTTCAAACTCATGAGATCGGAGCGTGTAGAGTGAAGATTGGAGATTCCCTGATCTTCACTCTCCAATCTCAACGCTCCACTCTAAATCTGAAAGGAAGCATATTTTGGATACCTTAATCTCCAATGTTACCGTCGTGACCATGAACGAGCGCATGGATGTGCTCTTCGGCGGTCATGTGGGCGTGAAGGACGGCAAGATCGTCCACATCGCCAAGGTCCCCCCCAAGGAGGCCCCTGCCGAGATCATCGACGGCACCGGCATGGTGCTCATGCCCGGCCTCATCAACTGCCACACCCATCTGGCCACATCCGCCCTGCGCAGCTACTGCGACGAGCTGGGAATCTCTCAGGCGCTGGAGCTGCAGCTGCAGAAGGAGGCCAAAATGGACTCCCGCATCGCCAAGGCCGCGGCCACCATCGCCGCCGCCGAGTGCCTGCGCTTCGGCACCACCTCCGTCTCCGACCTGTACTACTACCCCGACGCCACCGCCGAGGTCATCGCCGAGAGCGGCATGAAAGCCAATCTGGCCCTTTCCAGCTACCGGTTCATCGATGCGGTGGAGGAATTCGACTTCGCCAAGGACGAGCAGTGCGCAGAGCTGCGCCGGGTGGTCGGGAAGTGGCACGGCCACGACAACGGCAGAATCAAAATCGATGCCGGCATCTGGGCCGAATACACCTCCAATCACAAACTCTGGGAGGGTCTCGCCGCCTATGCAGGCGAGCAGGGCCTCGGCTTCCAGCTCCACCTGTCCCAGACCAAGGACGAGGCGGAAAGCTGCGAAGACCGCACCGGTTTGAGCCAGACGGAGCTGCTGAGCTGCCACAATGTGCTCACCGTCCCCGTCACCGCCGCAGGCTGCAATACCTTAAGCGAAATGGATCGGAAGATCCTCGGCAAGCGCAGGGCTTCCGCCGTCGTGACCCCTCTGGCCGACGCCAAGCAGGGCCGCCCCTGCGCCTCCATCACCGACTGCGTCAAGGACGGCATGAACGTGGCCCTCGGCACCGACGGCTGCATCGAAGCCGGCAACCTCGACATGTTCGAGGTCATGCGCGCCGCCGCCATGAGTGTCCGGGCCGCGAAGAACGATCCCGCCGCTCTGCCCGCCGGTGCCGCACTGATGATGGCCACCGTCTGCGGCGCCAGAGCACAGGGCCGCGCCGACGAGTGCGGCATGATTAAAGAAGGCATGGACGCCGATCTGGTGCTGGTGGATTTCTCCGCCCCCCACCTGATGCCCTGCCACAATGTGCCCAACGCGCTGGTCTTCTCCGCCAAGGGCGGCGACGTGGCCATGACCATGGTCCGCGGCAGAAAGCTCTATGTAAACGGCCAGTTCCCCACCCTCGATCTGGGCACCGCCGTCCGGGAGCTGATGGAATACGCCATGCCCAAGCTCTTTGAAGAGCCCGCGAAATAAGGAGACAAGTTATGGCTGAGCAAAAGAAGCAATCCTTCCTCCACGGCGCTGCCCTGCTGGCCGCCGCCACCGCCATTGTCAAGGTCATTGGCGCCTTCTACAAGATCCCCCTCAACGCCATCATCGGCACCAAGGGCTTCGCCTATTTCAACACCGCCTACAACATCTACACCGTCCTGCTGCTGATCTCCACCGCGGGTCTGCCCGTGGCCATGAGCAAGATGATCTCCGCCGCCAATTCCCTCGGCAACACCAAGCAGGTCAAGCGCATCTACAACACCGCCCAGACCATTTTCCTCTGTCTCGGCATCCCCTTTGGCATCCTGATGACCTGCTTTGCCAAGCCTCTGGCGGTCTTTCAGGAGCAGCCCGACGCTTGGGCTGCCATCGCCTGCCTTGGCCCCAGCGCATTTCTGATGTGTCTGGTCGCCGCCTTCCGGGGCTTCTTCCAGGGCCATCAGAATATGATGCCCACCTCCGTCAGTCAGGTTCTGGAGGCCAGCTGCAAGCTGATCGTCGGTCTTGCCGCCGCATGGGTCATCAAGAAGATGACCGCCCAGATCCCCCTCGCCGCCGGCGGCGCCATTCTGGGCGTCACCATCGGCTGCGCCGCCTCCGCCGCCTACCTGTTCTGGCTCTTCCGCAAGGCCTATAAGTCTCTGGAGGAGGGCGACCCCAGCCTTTCCCCCGACAGCTACACCAAGACCGCCCGGGATCTGCTGGCCATCGCCGTGCCCATCACCATCGGCTCTGCAGGTCTGCAGCTGATCACATTGCTGGAGATCAAGGTCTACATGGGCCAGCTTCTGGCCTCCGGCTTTACACAGGACGCCGCCGACACCATGAAGGGCATCTACGACATGGCGCTGACCATCTTCAATATGCCCTGCTCGTTCATTATCCCCATCACCGTCTCCGGCATCCCCACCATCACCGCCGCCCTGACCGTGGGCGACCACCGTCAGGTCAAGGCCACCGAGGAGTCCGCCTCCCGGATCATGGCCCTGATCTCCATGCCCTGCGCGCTGGGCCTGTTCGTGGTGGCCCGGCCCGTCATGGCGCTGCTGGGCGGCTATGTGGGCGCTGAGCTGGATATGGCAGAGTCGCTGATGCGGGTGCTGAGCCTGTGCATCGTCTTCAACTCTCTGGTTCTGCTGACCAACGCCATCATGCAGGCCCACGGCCATGCCAACATCCCCGTCATCAACATGTTTGTGGGCGGCGCGGTGAAGCTGGGCGTGGCATGGCTGCTGACCGGCAACCCCGACATCGCCATCCGGGGCGTGCCCGTGGCGTCCGTTGCCTGCTTCCTGACCATCGCCACCCTGAATCTGTTCTCCATGAACCGCTGCATCCAGCAGCCGCCCCACATGCTGCGCAATATGCTCCGCCCCCTGCTCTCCGGCCTGATCATGGCGGTCTGCGTATTCGCTGTCTACTTCGGCATGAGCCAGATCTTCACGCTGGATTCCGGCTTCGGCAAACTGATCCTCGTGGGCGCTCCCGTGGGCGTCGGCGTGATCGCCTATGTGCTGTGCGTGGTCAAGCTCAAGGCCATCACCCGGGAGGACTGCCTGCTGCTGCCCAAGGGTGAGAAGATCGCAAAGCTGCTGCGTCTGTAATTCAAGCCTGTCCCTTGCCTCCCTCTAAGAGGGAGGGGGACCACGAAGTGGTGGAGGGAGTGTTTCACGACTATAGAACACTCCCCCGGTCTGCTCCGCAGCCCTGCCCCCTCTGAGAGGGGGCCAAGAGAATGTATCCCAGAAAAGAGGAACACCATGAACAAATCCGAACTGATCGCCGTCACCGCCGAAAATACCGGCCTGACCAAGAAGGACGCCGAACGGGTGCTCAACGCGGCGCTGGACGCCGTCACCGCCGCCATGGCAAACCATGAAAAAGTCCAGCTCTCCGGCTTCGGCACCTTCGAGATCAAGGAGCGGGAGGCCCGCATCGGCCGCAACCCCCGCACCAAAGAAACCATCGACATCCCCGCCACCTGTGTCCCCACCTTCAAGCCCAGCAAGGCTCTGCGGGATCTGGTGGATCCGGGAAAGGAGTAACCATGCGACTGGACAAATATCTGAAAGTTTCCCGTCTGATCAAGCGCCGCACCGTGGCCAATGAGGCCTGCGACAACGGCCGCATCAGCGTCAACGGCCGGGTCGTCAAGGCCAGCTACGACGTGAAGGTCGGCGACAGAATCGAAATTGCCCTCGGCACCCGCACCCTCGCCGTGGAGGTGCTGCAGGTGGCAGAGACCGTCCGCAAGGACGACGCCGCGGGCATGTATAAGGAAGTTTGAAAAGAGGGCCTGTTGCAAAATGCAACAGGCCCCTTTATGTTCGCAGAAAGAAAACCGCCCCGGAGCTGGTGCTCCGGGGCGGTAACACGATGTACTCAGGCGTTGACGGCGGCGGCGAATCTGCGGAATGCCTCACGGCCTTCGGCGGTGTTCTTGTAGACACCGGCGTCCTCGAGGACGGCGGAGAAGACCTTGCCGGTCTCCTGCAGGATGATGTCCAGCGCGTTCTCTGCGGTGAAGGTATACTGCTTCTGAAGCTTTTCGACCCATGCGGCGTGCTTGCTCAGGACTTCGTCTGCGGCGATATCCTTTCCGGCCACAATGGCTTCCGCCAGATCGTGGAGCTCGCCCTTCAGGCGGCTGGGCAGGACGGCCAGACCCATGACCTCGATCAGGCCGATGTTCTCCTTCTTGATGTTGTGCTTGTCGGCGTGGGGATGGAACACGCCCAGAGGATGCTCCTCGGAAGTGATGTTGCAGCGCAGAACCAGATCCAGCTCGTAATCGCTGCCCCGGCGGCGGGCGATGGGGGTGATGGTGTTGTGGGGCTCGCCGTCGAAGGCGATGACGCCCACGGACTCGTCGGAATAGCCGCGCCACAGGTTCAGGATCTTGTCGGCCAGATCGGCGATCCGGGCGGGATCGGCGCCCCGCAGGCGGATGACGCTCATGGGCCAGTTGACGATGCCGGCATGGACGTCCTCAAAGCCGGTGAAGGTCAGCTCCTCGACGACCTCGGCCCGCTCCATGGCGAACTCATAGTGGCCGCCCTGGAAGTGCTCATGGCTCAGGATGGAGCCGCCCACGATGGGCAGGTCGGCGTTGGAACCCACGAAGTAGTGGGGGAAGGCGCCCACGAAGCTCAGCAGCTTCTCAAAGGCGGACTTGTCGATCTTCATGGGGGTGTGCTTGGCGTTGAAGACGATGCAGTGCTCGTTGTAGTAGACGTAGGGGCTGTACTGGAGTCTCCAGTCCTCGCTGCAGACCTCGATGGGCACGATGCGGTGGTTGGAGCGGGCGGGATGGTTCATCCGGCCTGCATAGCCCTCGTTCTCGATGCACAGCTGGCACTTGGGGTAAGCGGTCTGGGGTGCATTCTTGGCGGCGGCGATGGCCTTGGGATCCTTCTCGGGCTTGGAGAGGTTGATGGTGATGTCGATGTCACCGTAGTCACTGGCATACTTCCAGCGCATATCCTTCTTAATGCGGTAGCGGCGGATGTAGTCGGTGTCGCAGGAGAACTGGTAGTACCAGTCGGTGGCCATCTCGGGGCTCTGCTCGTAGAGAGCACGGAACGTGGCAATGACCTCACGGGGCATGGGAGTCAGGGCGCCCATGATCCGGGTGTCGAAGATGTCCTTGGCGGTGATGCCGTCGTCGCACAGGCCCTTGGCCACGGCGTAGTCCAGAATGCCCTTCAGGATCTCCTCCAGATCGTCGATCAGCAGCTCGTCGCTGGGGGTGTAGTCGTCCAGACGCAGCAGGTCGAGGATCCGGTTGGTGGCAACAATGTGATCCTCGGGCTCGGTCAGGCCGCAGTTCATGGCATAGGCGAGCAGAGAATCAATGTAAGTTTCAATTTTCATGTGGTTTCTCCTCAATTCTCAATTTTTATGATCAATTTTCAACTTCTGCCGGAACGCCACCGAAGGGACGGATGGACAGAACATGGCATGCACCCTCGCCCAGCGCAGCGTCGATGCCCGCCACGAAGGAGTCCAGAATATCGTAGGGAACAAAAGCCTGCACGGTGCCGGCAAAGCCGCCGCCGTGGACACGGTAGGCGCCCCGGCCCATCAGGTAGTGCTCGCACAGGCCCAGCGCAACGGCCATGGCCTGCTGCTTGACGTAACCGGCGGGGATCACGTTCTGCAGGTACATCCAGCTGGAGTAGCCGGACTCCTTGGTCAGGCGCAGGAAGGTGTCGAAATCGCCCTGCTCCAGCGCGGCCACCTGCATGGGCACCCGGCGGTTTTCGTTGTATTCGTGGATGGCGCGCATGACGGCCCGGTCGCCGCACTTCTCCCGCAGGGCGGGGATGGCGGCATAGAAATCGGCCTCGTCGATCTCGGTGGTGACCTCCTTGCCGAAGTGGGCGCAGATGGCCTTCAGCTCGCCGGGAACGGCGGCATACTCGTCGGTCAGATCGGCATGGTCGGCCCGGGAGTCGATGATGCACAGAGCGTGACCGCAGGAAGCAAAGTCAAAGTTCACGGGACGGATGTCGGGATGATCCTTGTCGGCAAAGTCGATGGTGACGAGGCCGCCCACGGCGGAAGCCGTCTGATCCATCAGTCCGCAGGGCTTGCCGAAGAACACATTCTCGGCATACTGACCGATCATGGCAATCTCGGGCTGGCTGACCTTACCGCCGAAGAACAGGTGGTTGACGATGGTGCCGATGAGCACCTCATAGGCAGCAGAGGAGCTCAGACCGGAGCCGGGCAGAACCGTGGACTCGCAGTAGGCGTCAAAGCCCTCCAGCTTGCAGCCGAGCTGGGTGAACCGGGCGGCGACGCCGCGGATCAGAGCGGGGGTGGAGTTGATCTCGGATGCCACGGGCTCCAGCTCGGTGATGTTCACCTCGCACATGGGGTAGCCCTTGGACTGGATGCGGATAACGTCAGTACCGTTCAGCTTAACGGCGGCGACGGTGTCCAGATTCACCGCGCCGGCCAGCACGCGGCCGCGCTGGTGGTCGGTGTGGTTGCCGGAGATCTCCGTCCGGCCGGGAGCGGAAAAATAGCGTTCGGGCGCGCCGCCGAAGCAGGCAGCAAAGCCGGCGTCCAGAGCAGTCTTCTGGGCAGGGTCGAGATAGAATGCGGACATAGGTATTCCTCCTGTTGTCGGTAATACCAACATTATACAATCATGCCGTGAAAAATGGAAGTCCTTTTGTGCATTTTCTTGCTTTCAAATTTAAAATATGGTAAGATGGCCCCAGAAAAAGGAGGCCCGCCATGAAACATCTGCTCATCACCGGCTTCGAGCCCTTCGGCGGCGAAGCCGTCAACCCCAGCTGGGAGGCCGTGTCCCGGCTCCCGGATACCCTCGGCAATTACCGCCTGACCAAGCTGCAGATCCCCACGGTTTTTGCCGAAGCCGCAGAAGCCATCCTCGCCGCCGCAGTGAAGGACGCCCCGGACGCGATCCTCTGCATCGGGCAGGCCGCAGGCCGGGACGCCGTCACCCCCGAGCGCATCGCCGTCAACATGGCCAGCGCGAAACGGCCCGACAACGCCGGAAATCTGCCCGTGGAGACCCCCATCGATCCCGCCGGCCCCGACGGCATCTTCTCCACCGTGCCCGCAGCATCCATGGCCGAGGCCATCATCGCCGCCGGCCTGCCCGGTAGGATCTCCAACACCGCCGGAACCTACGTCTGCAACGACACCCTCTATCGGCTGCTGCGGCATTACGCCGGCTCTGATGTGCAGGTGGGCTTTGTCCATGTCCCCTGTCTGCCGGAGCAGGCGAAGGAGGGGGAAGCTGCCATGGAGCTCAGGGATATCATCGCCGCACTGACCGTAGCAGTGGGCGTTCTTGGGTAATTGTATACAATTTTTCGTTTGCTTTTTTGGCATTCCGCTTTCTACTTTTTTCTTGCAAAAACCGATTCCAAATTATACAATGAAAAAAAGCGTTTTCCAGCTGCCACCCGGAAACGCACGCCGGGGTGGTCTGGCTGTGGAGCGCATTTTTCATTTGCAGAAAATGGAGGTAACTACTATGTTCGAAACGAAAGTCATTGCTACCAGAGGCGGCGTGCCTCTGCGGGCTGCGAAGGGCCACTTTGCCACCAATCACAGCCATATCAATTACTTCATTGATATCACCACCCAGAAGACCCGTCTGGCCGAGGCCAAGGCCGTTGCAAAGCAGCTGGCCGCCAAGTTCGCCGGCACCAAGGTCGATACCATCCTGTGTCTGGACGGCATGACGCTGGTGGGCGCCTGTCTGGCCGATGCCCTGTGCTCTGACCGACTGGTCGCCGCCGATCCCAACGAGATCGCCGTCATCGAGCCCGAGTACAACTCCTACAACCAGATGACCTTCCGGGACAACGTCCAGCCCTACATCCGGGAGAAGAACGTTCTGGTTCTGATGGCCTCCATTTCCACCGGCTTCACCGCCAAGCGCGGCATTCAGGGCACCAAGTACTATGGCGGCAGCGTGGTCGGCGTCGCCGGTCTGTACCGGGCCGTGGACTCTCTGGAATATCAGGACGTGAAGCTGGTCTCCGTCTTTGACCGCAGCGACCTGCCCGACTACCACAGCTTCGACCACAACGACTGCCCCTACTGCAAGGACGGCCGCAAGCTCGACGCTCTGGTCAACTCCCACGGTTACTCCAAGCTGTAACCCGAATCAGCATTCCCGGCTCTCTCCGCTGCCGCGGAGAGAGCCTTTTCCCGTCCGGACCGTCGGGGCCTCAATTTTCATTCAGCATTTCGCACAGTTATTTCATATTTTGGCACATTACAACTTGCCAAGGCCACCAAATTGTGGTAGAATAACGATGTATGGGCAGACTCTGTCCATGGCCGCCTGTCACGGCCCCGAATCTTCTCTCGCAATCCAACTTTTGAATATCAGGAAGGAGCAACATTCATCATGAGAATCATCAAAGCCAAGGACTACGCTGAGATGTCCCGCAAGGCTGCCAACATCATTGCAGCACAGATCGTCGCCAAGCCCGACTGTGTTCTGGGTCTGGCCACCGGCGGCACTCCCGTGGGCACCTACAAGAGCCTGATCGAGGATTGGTACAAGGTCGGCGATCTGAGCTTCGCCGAGGTCACCACCGTCAATCTGGATGAGTACCGCGGCCTGCCCCGCACCAACGATCAGAGCTACTGGTACTTCATGCACGAGAACCTGTTCAACCACGTGGACGTCCGCCCCGACGCTGTCCATGTTCCCAACGGCGAGAACCCCGACGCCGAGGCTGCCTGCGCTGAGTACGACGCCATCATCAAGGCTGTCGGCGGCATCGACCTGCAGCTGCTGGGCATCGGCCACGACGGTCACATCGGCTTCAACGAGCCCGCTGACCACTTCCCCGTGGGCACCCACTGTGTCGATCTGACCGAGGAGACCATCGAAGCCAACAAGCGCTTCTTCGCCTCCCGCGACGACGTTCCCCGTCAGGCCTACACCATGGGCGTCGGCACCATCATGAACGCCCGCAAGGTCCTGCTGATCGCCTCCGGCGCCGACAAGGCCGAGATCATCAAGAAGTCCTTCTTCGGCCCCGTCACTCCCGAGATCCCCGCTTCCATCCTGCAGATGCACCCCGACTTTACCCTCGTCGCTGATGAGGCTGCCCTGAGCCTGATCTAAAATATCAAAAATCACAAAAAAACAAGTTTGAAGGAGTAATTTATCATGATTAGCTTTGAGTATGTTATCACTGAGCCCGTTGGCATCCACGCCCGTCCCGCCGGCATGCTGAACAAGGAAGCCCGCAAGTACAAGTCCGCCATCGTCGTCCATCGCGGCGAGAAGTCCGCCAACGTCCTGCGTCTGATGGCTCTGATGCAGCTGGGCGTCAAGTGCGGCGAGACCGTCAAGGTCACCATCGAGGGCGAGGACGAGGCCACCGTCGCTCCCATCGTCGAGGAGTTCTTCAAGGCCAACTTCTAA
>JAFWAZ010000201.1 GCA_017507425.1 Oscillospiraceae bacterium
GGCTCCCCCGGCTGCAAGACCTTCTCCCTGACCGGCGCCATCGAGAACACCGGCCTGATCGAAGTCCCCATGGGCTCCACCCTCCGCCAGATCATCTTCGACATCGGCGGCGGCCTGAAGGACGGCAAGGAATTCAAGGCTGTCCAGATCGGCGGCCCCTCCGGCGGCTGTCTGACCGAGAAGCATCTGGACGAGCCTCTGGACTTTGACTCCGTCAAGAAGTTCAACGCCATCGTCGGCTCCGGCGGCATGGTCGTCATGGGTCAGGATACCTGTATGGTCGAGGTGGCCCGCTTCTTCATGAGCTTCACCCAGCGCGAGTCCTGCGGCAAGTGCACCCCCTGCCGCGAGGGCACCAAGCGCATGCTGGAGATCCTCGAGCGCATCGTGGCCGGTCAGGGCAAGCTGGAAGACCTCGACACGCTGGAAGAGCTGGCAACCATGGTCAAGACCATGGCTCTGTGCGGCCTCGGCAAGTCCGCGCCTCTGCCCGTCATCTCCACCCTGAAGACCTTCCGCGACGAGTACATCGAGCACATCGTCGACAAGAAGTGCCGCGCCAAGACCTGTACTGCCCTGCGCAAGTACGTCATCGATCCCAACAAGTGTATCGGCTGCTCCAAGTGCGCCAAGAACTGCCCCGTCCATGCCATCTCCGGCAAGATCAAGCAGCCCTTCACCATCGATCCCAACGTCTGTATCAAGTGTAACGCCTGCCGCGAGAACTGCGCCTTCGGTGCAATCTATGTGGAAGCATAAGGAGGGCAACCATGGGTACTATTACCATTAACGGCAAGAAAGTCCAGTTTACCAATGAAAAGAATCTGCTGACCATCATCCGCAAGGCCGGCATCGAGGTTCCGACCCTGTGCTACCAGCCCGAGCTGAGCATTTTCGGCGCCTGTCGCCTGTGCACCGTCGAGGACGACCGGGGCCGCTGCTTTGCATCCTGCTCCGAGGAGCCCCGGGACGGCATGGTCATCTACACCCACACCGAGCGTCTGCGCAAGCACCGCAAGCTGATCATCGAGCTGCTGCTGGCTGCCCACTGCCGCGACTGCACCACCTGCGACAAGCACGGCAAGTGCACCCTGCAGAAGCTGGCCTACCAGCACGGCATCAATACCGTCCGTTTTGACAACCACCGCGAGACGATGCCCGTGGACTTCTCCAGCCCCTCCATCGTCCGGGATCCCAACAAGTGCATCCTCTGCGGCAACTGCGTCCGCGTCTGCTCCGAGATCCAGGGCATCGGCGTGCTGGGCTTCACCCACCGCGGCACCGAGGCCAATGTCAGCCCCGCCTTCAACCGGGAGCTGGCCGCCACCAACTGCGTCTCCTGCGGCCAGTGCCGTGTGGTCTGTCCCACCGGCGCCCTGACCATCCGCCACAATATGACCGAGGTCTGGAACGCGCTGGGCGACAAGAACACCCGCGTGGTGGCTCAGATCGCCCCCGCCGTCCGCGTGGCTGTCAGCGAGGCCTTCGGTCTACCCAAGGGCGAGAACTCCATGGGCAAGATCGTTGCCGCCCTGCACCGCATGGGCTTCGACGAGGTCTACGACACCACCTACACCGCCGACCTGACCATCATGGAGGAGTCTGCGGAATTCCTTGACCGGGTTGCCAACGGCGGCAAGCTGCCCCTGCTGACCTCCTGCTGCCCCGCATGGGTCAAGTTCGTGGAGAATGAATTCCCCGAGTTCAAGCCCAACATCTCCACCTGCCGCAGCCCCCAGCAGATGTTCTCCGCCATCCTGAAGGAGTACTATCGTGACGAGGCCAACGCCAAGGGCAAGAAGACCGTGGTTGTCTCCATCATGCCCTGCACCGCCAAGAAGATGGAGGCCGAGCGCCCCGACTCCTACACCTTCGGCGAGAAGGACACCGACGTTGTCCTGACCACCCACGAGCTGATCCGCATGATCGATGCCCACGGCGTCAACTTCGAGACCATGCCCTCCGAGACCTGCGATATGCCCTTCGGCATCGGCTCCGGCGGCGGCGTGATCTTCGGCGCCAGCGGCGGCGTCACCGAGGCAGTCCTGCGCCGTCTGGTGGACGGCCATGATGTGGCCACGCTGGAGACCATCGCCGAGTGCGGCGTCCGCGGCGACGGCATCAAGGAGTTCTCCGTCCCCTATAACGGCATCGACGTGAAGATCTGCGTGGCCTCCGGCCTTGCCAACGCCCGTACCGTTCTGGAGTCTGTGAAGTCCGGCGAGAAGGAGTACCACTTCATCGAGATCATGGCCTGCCCCGGCGGCTGTGTCATGGGCGGCGGTCAGCCCACCGACGGCACCAAGGTCCAGCGCGCTCAGACCCGTACCTCCGGCCTGTACGCCGCCGACGGCGATATGGCCATCAAGAAGTCCAACGAGAATCCTCTGATGGACGTCTTCTACAACGGACCTCTCGCTGCCAAGGCCCACGATCTGCTCCATACCCACAAGCATTAAGCCATAACCCCCATGCCCCATTTCCCGCTCCGGGAAATGGGGCATTTTTCCTTGACGGATATGGAAATGGGGCTATAATGGAGGAAAAAGAACATCGGAGGAACTCCTATGGCAGCAAGCAGAATCGATTTCGGCACCGGGCCCGTCTGGCAGCGGATCCTGTCGCAGGCGGTGCCGCTGACGGTGGCCCAGCTGGTGCAGCTTTTATATAATGTGGTGGACCGCATCTATCTCGGTCACATGGGCGACGGCAGCAGCATCGCCCTGACGGGCGTGGGCCTGACCTTTCCCGTGGTGACCCTCATCATGGCCTTCACGGCCCTGTTCGGCATGGGCGGCGTGCCCCTGTTTTCCATGGCCCGGGGCGCGGGAGAGCCCCGGCGGGCGGAGATGATCCTCGGCAATTCCTTTACCTTGCTGCTGGGCAGCTCCGTGATCCTGATGGGCGTGGGATACCTGTTCATGGAGCCCATCCTCTTTGCCTTCGGCGCCAGCGGGGAGTCCTACCGCTACGCCAAGGAATATCTGGACATCTATCTGCTGGGCACTGCCTTCTCCATGACCGCCACGGGCCTGAACGGCTACATCAACGCCCAGGGCTTCCCGAGGATCGGCATGCTTTCGGTGATCCTCGGCGCCGCGGCGAACATCGTTCTGGACCCCGTTTTCATCTTTGGGTTTGAGATGGGCGTGGCTGGCGCGGCGCTGGCTACGGTGCTGTCGCAGGCTATCTCTGCGGCGTGGGTGCTGAGTTTTCTCTTCAGCGGAAAGGCTGCGGTGACCCTGCGCCGGGACTGCATCCGGCTGGACCGGCAGATCACCGTGCAGATCGCCAAGCTGGGCACCGCCAATTTCATCATGCAGGGCACCAACTGTCTGGTGCAGGTGGCCTGCAATTCCACCCTCCAGCTTTTCGGCGGTGACCTGTATGTGGGTATCATGACCGTGGCCAATTCCGTCCGGGAGATCTTCACCCTGCCCATCAACGGCATCGTCAGCGGCGGTCAGCCGGTGATCAGCTACAACTACGGCGCCGGAGCCTACGACCGGGTCCGCACCGGTATCCGGTTCAACACTTGGGTGGGCGTGGGCTACACGGCAGCGGTGTGGGTGCTGATCTTTGCGTTTCCGGAGTTCTGGTTCGGCCTGTTCTCCGATGACGCCGCCATGACCGCCGCGGGAGCGCCGGTGCTGCGGCTGTACTTCTTTGGCTTCCTGTTCATGGCTCTCCAATTTGCGGGCCAGACCACCTTTCAGGCGCTGGGGGATGCCAAGCACGCGATTTTCTTCTCGCTGCTGCGCAAGGCCATCATCGTCACGCCCCTGACCCTGCTCCTGCCCCGGCTGGGCTTCGGGGTCGACGGCGTCTTTCTGGCGGAGCCCATCTCCAATGTCCTCGGCGGAGCGGCCTGCTATCTGACCATGCGCCTGACGGTCTACCGCAGACTGCTGAAAACAGAATAAAGCAGGACGGCGCCTTTTGGTGCCGTCCTGCTTTGTTTCAGTCGATACGTACAAATATTTTCGAATTTATTTTACACAAAAGAAACTGACAATTGCGAAAGGTTATGGTATACTTTCAACAAGGACACTCCGTCATGTCCGCATCCTTGCCGAAAGGCAGAAAGAGGTAAACTGTATGAAGCACACCTTCCGTACCAACCGCCTGCTGGCGCTGGCGCTTGCTGTGATCATGGTCATCGCCATGTTCCCGGCCAGTGTCTTCGCTGCGGGTACCACCATCGTCGGCAGCCCCGAAACCGTCAAGCTCGGCTCCGACGCTGCGGCCCAGAGAGTCAATGACTTTAACATGGGCTGGAAGTTCTATCTGGGCGACAACTCCAACGCCTCCAGCCAGAACTTCGACGACTCCGCATGGGACAACGTGAATCTGCCCCATGACTTCTCCATCATCCAGCACTTCACCGCCAGCGGTGAGGCCGAGTCCGGCTTCCTGCCCGGCGGCACCGGCTGGTACCGCAAGAGCTTCGTCATCAGCGAGGAAGCCGCAGGCAAGACCTTCCTGCTGAACTTCGACGGCGCTTACAAGGACACCTATGTCTTCGTCAACGGCACCTTTGTTGGCGAACACCACTACGGCTACTCCAACTTTGCCTTTGACATCAGCGAGCATCTGGTCTGCGACGGTGCTACCCAGAACGTGGTGGCTGTCAAGGTCGTCAACCAGCTGCCCTCCTCCCGCTGGTACTCCGGTTCCGGCATCTACCGTGATGTGACCCTGTACGCGCTGGATCCCGTCCACGTGGATCTGCACGGCGTCACCGTCACCACCCCCGACATCGCTGACGGCGACGGCACCGCCGCTGTCAAGGTCGACGTGATCAACGACGGCAAGACTGCCGCCAATGTCACCGTCAAGGCCACCGTCCTCTTCGCCGGCGAGCCCGTTGCAGAGGGTACCACCGACATCACCGCAGCCGCCGGTGCTGTCACCGAGGCCACTCTGGGTGCCGAGGTTGAGAACCCCGCCCTGTGGTCCGTGGATGAGCCCAACCTGTACACCCTGAAGACCGAGATTCTGGTCAACGGCGACGTGGTCGACTCCTGCGAGGAGACCTTCGGCTTCCGCTGGTTCTCCTGGAGCGAGGAAGGCTTCGCCCTGAACGGCGAGAACGTCAAGCTCAACGGTGTCTGCCTGCACCACGATCAGGGTGCTCTGGGCGCCGCCGCTTACTACGATGCCATGTACCGCCAGCTGTCCATCATGAAGGACATGGGCTGTAATGCCATCCGTACCTCCCACAACCCCGCCGATGAGCAGTTCATCGAGATCTGCTCCGAGCTGGGTCTGCTGGTCATCGAGGAGCACTTCGACGGCATCACCGCTGCCAAGAACGGCAACAGCAACGACTTCTCCAAGTATTTCGGCCAGAAGGCGAATTCCGGCCTGTACGGCGTTGAGAGCGACATGCTCTGCTCCGAGTACGTTGTCCGCTCCATCGTCAAGCGCGACCGCAATGAGCCCTCTGTCTTTGCATGGTCCTACGGCAACGAGATCCAGGAAGGTGCATGGGCTGATCCTCAGTTCGTCACCTACGTTGAGAAGTACATCGAGTGGACCTCCGAGGAGGACGGCACCCGCATCGTCACCATCGGCGACAACTCCAAGGCCGGCAACGATGTCCTGCGTCAGGTCCTGACCAAGATCCTGAACGCCGGCGGCGTCGTTGGCTTCAACTACCACTGCCATCAGGCCAATTCCCAGAATCTGGTCAACAACTGGGGCGGTCAGTGGGGCTGCATTCTGGCCTCCGAGACCTCTTCCCACACCAACTCCCGCGGCCGTTACCAGAGTCTGGCTGGAAACACCAGCATCGATAACGCTTACCACCTGACCTCCTATGACACCTCCGCCGTCGGCTGGGGTGACACCGGCCACGATTCCATGTGGGACACCCTCACCAAGGACTACATCGCCGGTGAGTTTGTCTGGACCGGCTTCGACTACATCGGCGAGCCCACTCCCTGGAACGGCACCGGCACCGGCGACGGCGGCCGCGGCGCCATCCCCAACAGCTCCTACTTCGGCATCGTCGAGACCTCCGGCTTCCCCAAGGACACCTACTACCTGTACCGTGCCCAGTGGAACAAGGCTGATACCACCGTCCATCTGGTCACCGCTTGGGATTCCGACAACCAGTATGTCTCCAGCGGCAAGACCCCCGTCTGGGTCTACTCCAACGCCGCAAAGGTCGAGCTGTACCTGAACGGCAGCCTGATCGGCACCACCAACCGCACCGTCAACACCACCGATGCCGGTCATGTCTACTACACCTACGCTCCCACCAGCAACAACACCTCTGTCTGCACCGCACAGGCCGGCTACAATGCCGACTCCCTGTACTCCGTCTTCAACGTGGCCTACACCGCCGGCACCCTGACCGCCAAGGCCTACGACGAGGCAGGCAATGAGATCGACACCTACTCCGTCACCACCCCCGGCGCCGCTGCCAAGCTGGTTGCCACCGCCAACGTCGAGAAGATCAACGCCAACAACTCCGATCTGGTCTATGTTGAGGTCGACGTCACCGACGCCGACGGCAACCTGAAGACCACCGCCACCAACAACATCACCTTCACCGTGGAGGGCCCCGCTGAAATCGCCGGTGTGGACAACGGCGATCAGGCCACCGTCCGCAAGTATCAGAACTCCTACGTTCTGACCTCCAAGACCACCGCCAACATCAACGCCTACGCCGGCAAGGCTCTGGTCATCCTGCGTGCCACCGACAAGGGCGGCGAGATCACCCTGAACATCGCTTCCAATGGCCTGACCGGTCAGACCGTCACCGTCACCGCCGAGGGCGGCGAGGGCGATGAGAACACCGGTCTCGTCTCCTACGAGATGATCCGCGACTACACCGTCAAGGCCGGCACCGCTCCCGAGCTGAACACCGCCATCACCGGCAATCTGGCCGACGGCTCCACCGTCGAGGGCACCATCTCTTGGAGAACCGTCTCCGAGGAGCTGTACGCTGAGGCCGGCGACTACACCATCTCCGGCACCGCCTCCTTCGCCGGCTACGACGACATCCGTGTCAGCGCCCGTCTGCACGTGATCCCCAACGTCATCGCCCTGCGCAATGTCGCCACCGCCACCATGACGGGCGTCGCTCCCGTCCTGCCTGATATGGTTTCCGGCGTTCTGGCCGACGGCACCCTGTCCGGCGAATTCAAGGTCGAGTGGGATATGCCCGATGTCTCCGTGTTTGACGATGAGATCGGTTCCACCGTCCCCGTCAGCGGCACCGCCGTCATCTTCGGCGAGGAGACCCTGTCCGTCACCTGCAACGTCCGTCTGGCCGAGGCTGTCAACACCGATTCCGTCAACGTGGCCGGTGCTGCCAAGCTGAGTCAGGACATTCCCGAGAACAAGCAGTCCGACAACCTGAACGCCATCAACGACGGCGTCCGCAACCCCGAGGGCGACCGTGAGCAGGATCGCTGGACCAACTGGAACAACCGCTACGACAGCGACACCGCCACCATCACGCTGGTCTGGGATACCGCCCAGCTGCTGAGCGATGTGAACCTGTTCTACCGCATCGACCGCGACTGCGCCGTTCCCGAATCCGTCCAGTTCAGCTACTCCCTGAACGGCACCGACTTCGTGGAGGTCGGCCATGCCGGGGCTGAGATGAGCGATGTCTACCTCAACAACGGCACCGCTTACACCTATGCTCTGGATCAGGTCATCAACCCCGTTGCCCTGAAGATCACCTTCACCCAGCAGGGCGGCACCACGGGTGGCAAGTGCGTTGGCCTGTATGAGGTCGAGACCATGACCTACGCCGCCACTCTGGAGATGCAGTCCAGCGCTGCTCTGGCCAGCATTCTGGTCGACGACACCGCCATCGAGGGCTTCGATCCCGAGGGCTACACCTACGAGATCGCCGATGGCGACATCACCGCTGTTCCCGCCGCCAACATCGGCATCACCATCCTGCCCGAGTACAAGGGCCATGTCCGCATCCTGACCGTCTCCGAGGACGGCACCGATGCCAGAACCTATGATCTGGCCATCGAGGGCAAGGCCTGCAAGCACGAGAACACCGAGGCCATTCCCGCTGTTGCACCCAACTGTACCGACACCGGTCTGACTGAGGGCCTGAAGTGCACTGACTGCGGTGAGATCCTGGTCAAGCAGGAGGAGATCCCCGCTCTGGGCCACACCGAGGAGATCATCCCCGGCAAGCCCGCTACCTTCGACGAGCCCGGCCTGACCGACGGCAAGAAGTGCTCTGTCTGCGGCCAGACTCTGGCTCTGCAGGTGGAGACTCCCGTTCTGGACTACAACGAGGGCATCATTCCCATTCCTGTGCTGACCGCCACCGCCGGCAACTGGCAGCGTGGCTACGAGGCCACCGAGGGTCCCGCCAATCTGGTTCTGGACGACAATCTGTCCACCATGTGGCACACCGACTGGAACGGCTGCGACATCTCCGAGCAGTGGATCCAGTTCGAGCTGAGCGAGGAGTATCTGGTTGACGGCCTGCGCTACAAGCCCCGCTCCGGCAGCATCAACGGTGTCATCACCAAGTACCAGATTCAGGTCTCCAACGACGGCGTGACCTTTGAGACCGTCGCTTCCGGCGAGTGGGCAAACAACGCCAACTGGAAGATCGCTGAGTTCGATGCTCAGAACGTCAAGTTTGTCCGTCTGCAGACCGTCGAGGCCCAGTCCGACTCCGGCAAGAAGTTCTCTTCCGCCGTTGAGATCCGCCTGACCGGCGTGAAGGCCGGCGGCGAGCAGCCCCACGAGCATGAGTGGTCCGACTGGACCGTGACCAAGGCAGCCACCTGCTCTGAGGCCGGTGTCGAGACCCGTACCTGCGAGTGCGGCGCATCCGAGACCCGCGAGATCGCCAAGCTCGCCCACACCGAGGAAGTCATCCCCGGCAAGGACGCCACCTGCACCGAGACCGGTCTGACCGAGGGCAAGAAGTGCTCCGTCTGTGACGAGATTCTGGTCGCTCAGGAGGAGATCCCCGCTCTGGGCCATGAGTACGTCAACGGCAAGTGCACCCGCTGCGGCGACACCCTGACCTCCAAGTTCGAGGACGTCAAGGCAGGCGTGTTCTACTTCGATCCCGTGGAGTGGGCCGTCGAAAAGGGCATCA
>JAFWAZ010000202.1 GCA_017507425.1 Oscillospiraceae bacterium
CTCGACGACCCGTCGGAAAAATCAGACCTCGATGGGCTGATTTTTCCGCATATTGCACTGCCGCCCAGCGGCAGTGGGGACGTCGAGGACGCCGTCCCCTACAAAATACGTTGATTCAACCGCCGGTTGAGCGGATATTCCACCTTTGGTTGTGCTGTTTCAACCGCTGTTCCATTCCTTTTCGGGGCCGGAAGCCGTAGAATGGAGCCATCCAAGGAAAGGAGCGATCAATTATGGATATGACCATCGGAAAGCGCATTGCCCTTCTGCGCAAGGAAAAGGGCCTGACTCAGGAGGAGCTGGCGAACCATATGGACGTCAGCCCTCAGGCGGTCAGCAAATGGGAGAACGACCAGACCTGCCCGGATATCTCCGCTCTGCCCAAGCTGGCCAAGCTCTTTGGCGTCAGTGTGGACGAGCTGCTGGAGGGCAAGGAGGCCATGCCCACCGTGCGGGTGCTGCCCCCGGAGGAGCGGAAAGACCCCAAGGATATGCTGCTGCGCATCACCGTGGACTCCCATGAGGGCGATCGGATTCGGGTGAACCTGCCCATCGCGCTGGTGGAGGTGGCCATGGAGATCGGCATGGAGATGCCCCAGATCAACGGAAACGACGCCCTGAAGGGCATCGATCTGAAAAAGATTCTGGAGCTGGTGCGGCAGGGTCTTGTGGGCAATCTGGTGGAGGTGGACTCCGCCGACGGCGACAAGATCCGCGTCTTCGTGGAGTAAGGCCATGCTCATAAAAGTCCGGTCCACGGATGGACCCAATCTCACCATCCCCCTCCCCACGGGCCTCTTCTGCAACCGGCTCACCGCCGGCATCGCCGCCAAGGCCATGCAGCAGAACGGCGTTGACGCCACCCCCGAGCAGATGGTGCGCTTTTTCAAGGCCGTCCGGCAGTGCAAGCGCCGCCACCCCGACTGGGTCATGGTGGAGGTGCAAAGCGCCGACGGGGATTATGTTTATGTGAAATTATAAACATCAGAGAGGAATGTACGCCCATGCCCAACATCATCGAAATTACCGATTTTCTGGCCCCGGAGCTGGATATCTACGCCCGGAAGACCGAAAATCAGCTCCTGAACCGGGAGCACCCGGAGGAGGGCATCTTCATCGCTGAGAGTCCCAAGGTGGTCGAACGCGCCCTGAACGCAGGATACGAGCCGGTTTCCCTGCTGGTGGAGAAGCGGCACATCGACGGCGAGGCCCGGGAGATCCTGAGCCGGGTGGGGGCCGTTCCCGTGTACACTGCGGAATTTGACGTGCTGACCCGGCTCACGGGCTTTCAGCTCACCCGGGGCGTCCTGTGCGCCATGGGGCGGAAGGAGATCCCTGCGCTGGAGGAGACGCTGGCGGGGGCCACCCGGATCGCGGTGCTGGAAAACGTCATGAATCCCACCAATGTGGGCGCCATCTTCCGCAGCGCCGCGGCGCTGGGCATGGATGCGGTGCTGCTGACCCCCGGCTCCAGCAATCCCCTGTACCGCCGGGCCATCCGGGTCAGCATGGGCACCGTGTTTCAGGTGCCGTGGACCTTTGCGCCGGAGGACTGGCAGGCTAGGCTGAAAGAGCTGGGCTTCGCCACGGCGGCGCTGGCATTGCGGGACGACACCCTGTCCATCCGGGACGGGCGGCTGGCCAAGGAAGAAAAGCTGGCACTGGTGCTGGGCACCGAGGGCGACGGCCTCGCCGACGGGACGATCGCGGGCTGCGACTACACCGTCAAGATCCCTATGACCCACGGCGTCGATTCCCTCAACGTGGCAGCCGCCAGCGCGGTGGCGTTTTTCCAGTTGGGAAATAACTGAGGAATGGATCCACTGGTGCGGCAGCACCCAATTGCTTCCCCCGGGGGGAAGCTGTCATGGAAATCACCAAAAGTGATTTCCGTGACTGAAGAGGAACGCGGGTGGCAATCTGCGATGACAGAAATATTTCAGACCTACTCTCAGGTAGAATCCTATGTCTAACCTGAGAGTAGGTCTGTTATGTTGTGCTGGATTTTTAGATTACCGCCCGCATTCCTCTTCCGACCCCCTTCGGGGGCCACCTTCCCCCCGGGGGAAGGTGTTTCACGTTGCGGCAGAGGATCGCTGTATTTATGCCTTTTTGAGCTGTTCCTTGCTGTACTGGAGCATGTAGAGCTGGTGGTAGCGGCCCTTTTTTGCCAGAAGCTGCTGGTGGGTGCCCTGCTCGACGATGACACCGTTATCCAGCAGGATGATGTTGTCGCAGTGCTGGATGGTGGAGAGCCGGTGGGCTACGATCAGCATGGTGCCGATGTTCTTCATCCGCTCGAGGGAGTCCTGAATCAGAAGCTCCGTCTCCGTGTCGATGTTGGCGGTGGCCTCGTCGAGGATCATCACCGCGGGCTTGTGGATGATGGTACGGGCAAAGCTCAGGAGCTGCCGCTGACCGGCGGAGAAATTGTTGCCCCGCTCCCGGACAACCTCACCCAGACCCTGCTCCAGACGGCCGATGAACTTGTCGGCGTTGACGTAGCGGCAGGCTTCCCAAACCTCCTCGTCGGAGATGCCCTCAGAGCGCAGGACGATGTTGCTGCGGATGTCGCCGGCGAAGAGGAACACGTCCTGCAGCATCTGGCCGAAGTGGCGGCGCAGGGAGGAGATCTTGATCTTCCGGATGTCGATGCCGTCGATGAGGATCTGGCCCTTCTGGATGTCGTAATTGCGGCAGATCAGGCTGAGGATGGTGGTCTTGCCGGAGCCGGTGGAGCCCACAAAGGCCACGGTCTGCTTGGCATCCACCTTAAAGGAAACGCCCTTGAGCACCCATTCGTCGGGCTTGTAGGAAAACCACACGTCCCTGAATTCGATCTCGCCCCGAATCTCGTCCAGCTCCATGGCGTCCTCGTCGTCCACCACCTGAGGCTCAAGATCGAGGATGGAGAAGATCTTCTCCGCGGAGGCGAAGGAGCGCTGGAGCATGTCGAACTGCTCCGCCAGTGCCTGAATGGGGTTGAAGAACTTGCCCACGTACATGTAGAAGGAAACCACCACGGCGCTGTCGATGACCTGACCGAACCACGCCTGACCTAAGATATGGGCCCGGGAGCCGAGGTAGAGCAGGCACAGGATCGAGGAGATGTTCAGCATGTAGACCATGGGCCGGAAAATGCCGAAGACCATCATGCGGCCCAGCTTGGCCTTGCGCAGCTGCCGGGTGTGCTCCCAGAATTCGTCCATTTTCCGATCCTCCCGGTTGAAGATCTGGATGATCTTCATGCCGGAAAGATTCTCGCTCAGGAAGGTGTTCAGTCCGGTGGTGGCGTTGGTGACGGCCCGGTGGGCCTTCCGGGAGAACCGGCGGAAGAACAGGGTGAAGAGCACCACAAAGGGCACGAAGCACAGCACCATCAGGGTCAGAGCATAGTTGAGCATCAGCATGGCGCCCAGCACACCGAAGACCACCATGACATTCTTCACCAGCGTCACCAGAATGTTGGTGAACATATAGCTGATGGCGTTGGGGTCGTTGCTGACGCGGGTGACAAGGGTGCCCACGGGGATGTTGTTCAGCTGCTCATGGCTGAGCGTCTCGATGTGGCGGAACACGTCCAGACGGATCTGGGAGAGGATCTTCTGGCCCGTCCGCTGGAGCAGCATGGCCTGCGCATAGGTGCAGACCAGACTCACCACCAGAATGCCGCCGTAGACGGCCACCATCGCGAGAAGCTCCCGCAGTTCAAAATCCTCCTGCACCATGCCCACGATCCGGCCCACCAGCAGCGGCGAGCATACGTCGTAGACCACGGAGAAGAGCATGACGAGAAGCGTCAGCACGAACTGGGGCCAGTAGGGCTTGGCATAAGCCAGAAGCCGGCGGATGATCTCGGAGTCGGCCATATTCCGGTCAAAGCCCATGGCCTCCTTCTTGTTTTTCACCATGGCGTAGGCCACGGAGAAGATCAGGGTGAACACGCCGATGATGCCGCCCATGATCAAAAGGGGAAGATATTCACCCATGGCGCACGCCTCCTTTCTCTTCAAGCTTCTGAAGCTCCACCATTTTGCGGTAATCCTCACACCGCGCCAGCAGCTCGGCGTGGGTGCCCGCGTCCACCAGACGGCCCTCGTCGATAAAGAGGATCTTGTCGAGGCCCTCGATGGTGCTGATACGGTGGGCGATGAGGATGGTGGTTTTTCCGGCGCGGGTGGCCCGGAGATTGGCGAGGATGGCCTTCTCCGTCTTGGTGTCCACGGCGGAGACGCTGTCGTCGAGGATCAGCACGGGACTGTTGCGGAGCAATGCCCGGGCGATGGAGATGCGCTGCTTCTGGCCGCCGGAGACGGTGACGCCCCGCTCGCCCAGAACCGTATCGTAGCCCAGCTGGAAGCCCTGAATGTTGTCATCCACGTCGGCCAGCTTTGCGTGCTCCACCACGGCGTCGTAGTCGTAGCTGTCCACGCCGAAGGCGATGTTGTGGCCGATGGTGTCGGAGAACAGGAAATTGTCCTGCGGCACATAGGCGCAGGCCTCCCGGACAGAGCGGATGGACACATCGTTGACGTCCTGCCCGTCGAGGAAGACGGTGCCGTCGGGCACATTGTAGGTGCGCAGGAGCAGATCCACCAGCGTGGTCTTGCCGGAGCCGGTCTTGCCCACAAGACCCACATTTTCGCCGGCCTTGATGGTGAAGGACACGTTTTCCAGTGCGTCGAATTCGCCGTCCGGATATCGGAAGGTCAGATTCCGGAACTCAATGTCGCCCCGGACGTCCTTCAGCTCCCGGACGCCCTCCCGGTCGGTGACGGTGACCTCGGCATCCAGAAGCGCGCCCACCCGGTCGAGGGAGGCGCGGCCCCGGGAGGTCATGTCGATGAGCTCGGACACGGCCATGATGGGCCAGACCACGGAGGTGAAGTAGCTGATGAACTCCACCAGCTGACCGGCGGAGAATTTGTCATTGTAGACCAGATAGCCGCCGTAGCCGAGGATGACGCAGATGACGCTCTCCACAAACAGCGTCACGAGGACGCGCATGAGGACGGAGGCCTTGGTGTGGGCCACGTTGGCGTCCTCGTTTTCCACGTTGAGCTTTTTGAAGGCCATGAGCTCCAGAGACTCCTTGACAAAGGCCTTGATGACGGCGATGCCGGAGAAGCTCTCCTGGGCGAAATCGGAGAGCTGGGAGAAGGCGGCCTGCCGCTTGTCCCATTTTTTTGCCATGTAGCTGCCCAGCACCGTGGCGGAGCACAGCAGCAGCGCCATGGGGATCAGGGACAGGACCGTCAGGAACGGATCCATGACCCACATCTTGCTCACCGTCAGGATGCCCATGAATACCGCGTCGCAGAACATCATCACGCCCCAGCCGAAGCACTCCTGCACGGTGTCCAGATCGTTGGTGAACAGACTCATCAGATTGCCCACCTTGTTGACCTGATAGTATTCCCGGCTCAGGAGACGGGCGTGGTCAAACATCCGGCCCCGCAGATCGGCCTCCAGCATAATGGAGGAGCCGAAGAAGCAGATGCGCCACAGAAAACGGCCGATGCACACGCCGAGGATGACCCAGACCATGGGCATACAGACCCGCTCCAGCAGGAAGTCCATGTTGAATACATGGACAGCCCCGTCGACGGTCACGGTTCCGACGTGCATGCCGTCAATGACCATCTGATACAGCTCCGGGATGATGAGCTGCAGATAGTCCACCGCCACCAGCGTCGCAAGGCCGAGCAGCAGCATCGGCGCAAAGCGCAGGTAATAGCGGTTGATATGTTTGCCGAATATCAAAATAAAAACCTCCTTTGGGACAGAAAAATCCACAATAGAACGACAAACGTATTGTAGCAGAATACTGTTGCAAATGCAACTGTCAGAGCGGCATAAATATCAATTTGTTCCGAGGGAACACTGCCGCGGGTTTCCGGGAAAAGAATTCTTTTCTTGGAAACAATATCTTCACATTTTTTGTTTATAATATAGGGAAACAAGGAGGGATCCCATGAAGCTGAAAAGGGAAGAATTGGTACAGCGGGGCAAGCGGGGACTGATGCGGGCGATCTTCAGCCGTACGGGCCTGATTTTGCTGCTGTTTTTGCTGCAGGTGGGGCTGCTGGGGGCTGTGATGGTCTGGTTCCGGGAGTGGCAGGCCCATGTGCTGGGGGGCTCTCTGCTGCTGTCCGCTGTTTCCATTCTGATGGTGCTCAACACTGACCTCGATCCCACGGCGAAGCTGACATGGCTGGTGGTGATGGCCCTGTTTCCGGTGTTCGGCGCCCTGTTTTACTGGTACACCCGACGGGATGTGGGCCACCGGCTGCTGAAAAAGGTCATGACCGAGCGGCAGATCCAGAGCCGCCACCTGATCGATCAGGACGGCGCCGTCCTCAAGTCCCTGACCGCCCGGTCCCCCGGGGCCGCGGGCATGGCCCGCTACGTCCGCCGCAGCGGCTGCTTCCCGGTCTTCGACAGGACGGAGACGGTCTATTTCCCCATGGGCGAGGAGATGTTCCGGCGGCTGCTGCAGGAGCTGGAACAGGCGGAGAAATTCATCTTTATGGAGTATTTCATTCTGGACGAGGGAGAAATGTGGGATGCGATTCTGGAGATTTTGACCCGCAAGGCCGCAGCCGGTGTGGATGTCCGGGTCATGTACGACGGCACCTGCGAGTTCACCCTCCTGCCCCGGGATTATCCGAAAAAGCTGGAAAAGCTGGGGATCCAGTGTCAGGTCTTTGCGCCGCTGGAGCCCTTCGTCTCCACCCACTACAACTATCGGGACCACCGGAAGATCACGGTCATCGACGGAAAAGTGGCTTTTACCGGCGGCGTGAATCTGGCGGATGAATATATCAACCGGCGGGACAAATACGGCCACTGGAAGGATACGGGCCTGATGCTCCGGGGCAGGGCTGCCCAGAGCTTCACGGTGATGTTCCTGCAGCTCTGGAGCGCAGATCTGCGCAGCCCTGAATATCCCAAATTTCTCGGGGAACCTGTGGAAAGCTTCGACGCCCCCGGCTTTGTCATGCCCTATTCCGATTCGCCGCTGGACGGCGACCGGGTGGGCGAGCAGGTGTACATAGACCTGCTGAACCGGGCCCAAAGGTATGTGCATATCATGTCGCCCTACCTGATCCTCGACGGGCAGATGGAGTCGGCCCTGTGCTACGCCGCCCGCCGGGGCGTGGATGTGAAGATCATCCTGCCGGGGATCCCGGACAAGCGCTCGGCCTACAATCTGGCCAAGACCCATTTCGCCGGGCTGAACAGCGCCGGCGTCAAGCTCTACACCTACACCCCCGGCTTCGTCCACGCCAAGAGCTTTGTGGTCGACGATACCGAGGCGGTGGTGGGTACCATCAACCTTGACTACCGGAGCCTGTACCACCATTTCGAGTGCGCCGTATATCTGAACGGCTGCACCGCCGTGGCGGACATCGAGGCGGATTTCAACCGGACGCTGACAAAGTGCCTCCGGGTCACCCGGGAATCCATCAAGGCGGAAAAATGGACGGTGAAGCTGTCAGGTTTCATCTTGAAAACCATTGCGCCTTTGCTATAATGACGGTACGATGACTGCATTGACGTATTTCAGGAGGGGAGCCAAACATGGCAGATATCTTTGATTATCTCGACTGGCGGGGGGACTTGCCCATGGATCGGGTGCCGCCCAATCCGGTGGACACGCTGATCCTGTCGGAGCTGAGCTACATCGGCTTTGATACGCTGGTACCCCCGGGGTTTCAGGAACCGGTGACGCTGGCCAAAGCGGCGGAGGGCTTTCTCGCCCTGCCGGACTGGGAGAAGCGGGTGCGCGTGAAAAAGGACGGGGAGCTCATCGCCGCCTGTGCCGGAACGGAGCGGTTCGGCGGTCTGGAGCTGGTGTTCTATCAGAATGAATTTCTCCCCGAGGAGGAGAGCCAGTTCGCCGCCGTCACGTGGCTCCTGCCGGACGGCGACGCGGTCATCACCTACCGGGGCACCGACCTGACCCTGACGGGCTGGAAAGAGGATTTCAACATGAGCTTTCAGGACTCTGTCCCGGCGCAGGAAAAGGCCCTGCGCTACTTGGAGGCCTTTGCCCGGGTCCATGACCGGGGCATCTATCTGGCGGGCCACTCCAAGGGCGGCAATCTGGCGGTCTACGCCGCGGCCCGGTGCCAGCCGGAGCTGCAGACACGGCTCAGGGCCGTCCACAACCACGACGGCCCGGGCTTCCGGGGCACCATGCTGGATGACCCGGGCTACCGGGCCATCGCCGGACTGGCGCAGACGTTTTTGCCCCAGTCCTCGGTGGTGGGGATGCTGCTGGAGCACGAGGAGCCCTTTACGGTCATCAAAAGCCGTCTGGTGAGCCTTCTGCAGCACGAGCCCTACAGCTGGGAGGTGCTGGGCGCCGGTTTCGTCCGGGTGGATGATGTGGACGAGGGCACCCGGTTCCTCAATGACACCGTCCGGACGTGGCTGGCAGGCCGGAGTCTGCAGGAGCGGAACGAATTCGTGGACGCGGTCTTCGAGTTGCTGACGCTGGGGGAGATCGACGATCTGCGGGACGTGATCCTGCCCCGCAACGTCCTGCGCTATCTGCGCACCTTAAGCACCGACGAGGAGCTGCGCAGCATCATCGCCCGGGAATTTACCCAGCTGATCAGGACCGCCGCGGATCTGAGACGGAAAAAGGATGTTCTGAGTCTGCCGGAATAATGTTCAAAGATGTTTCGCAGAACGTTCATACGGTATTCAAAAATCCCCGGTATCCTATGGGTGTAAGGTTGATCCGGGGGCCGAGACCGGATCGATCGACACTTGTTTCATTTGAACACTTCCTACCTCTCTCTTTTATTCGTTTTCTAAGCGAAAAGGCCCCTGCCGTACGGCAGGGGCCTTTTCCAGACTGTCAAAGAACTTGTATTTCGATGGACAACGTAGGGGCGAGCATTGCTCGCCCGCCGAAAATCCTTGATTTTCGGATTTCCCGAAGGGAAATCACTGTTTTTTTCGCCTTGCGGCGACTGATTTTGCCGGAGCAAA
>JAFWAZ010000203.1 GCA_017507425.1 Oscillospiraceae bacterium
ACCATCTGGCTGCTGCGCGGTACCTTCATGTCCATCTCTGCTGAGATGGAGCAGGCCGCCACCATCGACGGCTGCAACCGCATTCAGGCTATGTTCAAGGTGCTGCTGCCCGTTGCCGCTCCCGGCATCGTCACCACCCTGATCTTCATCTTCATCAATGCCTGGAACGAATACACCGTGGCCCTGTGCCTGATCTCCACCGACACCATCAAGCCGCTGACCGTTGGTATCAACATCTTCAACGGCTACAACATCATCGAGTGGCAGTATCTGTTCGCAGCCTCCATCTTTGCCATCGTTCCCGTTGTCATCCTGTTCATGTCCATTGAGAAGAACCTGACCAGCGGTCTGACCGCCGGCGGTGTCAAGGGCTGATCCGGATCCATACACCCATTTTCGCTGCCGTCCTCCGGGACGGCAGCGTTTTTGCTTAGGGAGTTTTCACAATTCCGACATTCCTCTTGCATATTCTTCTGTGCAATGCTATAATGGAAGGCAACATTTATTAAGGAGTTGGTCGATCCGTGGATCCAGCCAGTTGTATCCTCTATCTGTTTTTTCTGTTCTGCTCCGGTTACTGCGCCAGTGCGGAAACCGCCTATACCGCCGTCAGCAAGGTTCGCCTGCGTACCATGGCGGACAAGGGCAACAAGCGGGCAAAAAAGGCCTTGTGGGTCTGTGACCGCTTTGACAAGACCCTGACCACCATTCTCATCGGCAACAACGTCTTCCACGCCGCCTGCGCCTCCCTGTCCGCCCTGCTGGTACTGCGCCGGTTTGACCAGGAGTATGTGATTTACGGCACCCTGCTCACCACCCTGACCGTATACCTCTTCGCGGAAATGCTCCCCAAGAGCCTGGCAAAGGCCCGCAGCGAGGAGATCGCCCTGCTGTTTTCCGGCAGCATGGTGTTTTTCGTAAAGCTTCTGACCCCCATTTCCGCCCTGTTCTCCGGAATTTCCCATCTTCTGTCCAAGGTTTTCTCCTCCGGCGATGCCAAGACCGTCACCGAGGAGGATCTGATCAACATCATCGAGACCATCGAGGACGAGGGCGTTCTGGATCCGGAGCAGCAGGCGCTGGTGAACTCCGCCATGGAATTCCGGGAGAAGCTGGCCCAGGACATTATGATCCCCATCGACCAGGTGGTGCGGGTCAGCAGCACCATTTCCCTGGAGGAGCTGACGGAAACCGTCAAGACTCTCCCCTATTCCCGGCTCCCGGTTTACGAGGGCAGCGAGGACAATATCGTGGGCATCCTCCCCACCAACCTGTTCCTGAGCCACTATGTGGCCGGAAAGCCCATCCTGCTGCGGAAAATGCTGCTCAAGCCCTATGTCTTCGACCAGAAGACCGAGATCCCGGTCCTGCTGCAGCGGATGCGCCTGAACAAGCTGCACATGGTCTTCCTCACCGATGACAACCGGAAAAAGGTAGGCATCATCACCATGGAGGACCTGCTGGAAGAACTGGTTGGCGACATTCAGGACGAATCGGATACAGGCGAAGGCCTGCATCTGATGTAAGGAGGGACAGAACATGGCTTATATTCTGATTCTCTTCCTGCTGCTGGGCTCCGCCTTTTTCTCCGGCACGGAGATCGCCTATACCTCTTTAAGCAAGCTGAAACTGAAGCGGGATGCGGAGGACCCGTCCTTCCTCCATAAACTGGTGGGCTTCATCTATAATCACTATGACTACGCCCTGTCCACCGTCCTGGTGGGCAACAACCTGGTGAACATCGGCGCCACCTCCGTGGCCACAGTGCTGGCCGTGAACCTGGCCGCCCGGATGGACGGACAGCTTACCGATGATGCCGCCTCCACCATCGTCACGGTGGTGATGACGGTGCTGATCCTGATCGTAGGCGAGATCACCCCCAAAATGATCGCCCGCCGGTGCAGCGATGCCATCGCCAAATTCGCCGCCTGGCCCCTGCTGATCCTGATGATCCTCTTCTTCCCCGTGGTGTGGATCACCAGCGGCATCGTCAGCCTGTTCAGCCTGCTGTGGAAAAAGGACACCCAGGCCGTGACCATCACCGAGGAAGAATTTGAAAACCTGCTGGACACAGCCGAAGACGAAGGCGTGATCGACGAAAGCGAAACAGAGCTTCTCCAGTCCGCCCTGGAATTTACCGACATGGACGCGGCCGACATTCTGACCCCCCGGATCGATGTGGTGGGCTTTGAACTCCACGAACCCATGGAGCAGATCCTGGAAGTGGTCGCCGACACCCAGTTCTCCCGGTTCCCGGTCTACGAGCGCACCATCGACCATGTGGTAGGCATCCTCTACGTCAAGCACCTGCTGAAAGAGCTGGTGGATAACAAAGATCTGACCCTCAGCGACCTGCTTCTGGAGCCGGTGTACATCCCCAAAACCATGAAGCTCCACGATATCATGGACCAGTTCCGCAGCCACCAGACCCATATGGTCATCGTTGCCGACGAATACGGCGGCATCATGGGTGTCGTTACCATGGAAGACGTTCTGGAGCAGCTGGTGGGCGAGATCTGGGACGAAAACGACGACATCGTCAACGACTGGCAGCAGCTTGGCCCCCACCGCTGGGAATGCTCCGGCGACATGAACCTGACCGAATTCTTTGACGAGCTGGACCTGGACGACGAAAAGCTGGACAGCGACTGCGCCACCGTGGGCGGCTGGGCCGCTGAAAACATCGGTGCCATGCCGGTGGAATTCGATTCCTTTGACTACGAGCGCTTCACCGTCCTGGTGAAGCATGTGGACGAAAACCACCGCATCGCCCGTCTGCTGATCCTGGAGCACACCTACCGTCCCGCAGACGAAGACGAATAAGACATCCTGCCGCCCTGCGGCTCAAAACCAAAGAAAAACCCATTCTTAAACCAACTATCAGGGAGGAATACACCATGACCTATCAGGAAGTTCTGGAAAACGCCCGCGACCCCAAGAACAAATGCAAAGCCTGCCCCGTCTGCAACGGCAAGGCCTGCGGCAACCACATCCCCGGCCCCGGTTCCAAGGGAATCGGCGACACCGCTATGCGCAACTATGAAAAGTGGCGTGAGATCCGTGTGAACATGGACACCCTCTGCCCCTCCGGCACCCCTGACACCTCCCTGGAGCTGTTCGGCAAGAAGTTCCGCTATCCCTTCTTCGCCGGCCCCGTGGGTGCCGTGGTGGCCCACTACAGTGACAAGTACGATGACAAGGGCTACAATAACGTCCTGGTAAAGGCCTGCGCCGACAACGGCATCGCCGCCTTCACCGGTGACGGCCTGGATGCCACCGTGATGCAGGTCGCCTGCGAAGCCATTGCCTCCTCCAACGGCGTGGGCGTTCCCACGGTGAAGCCCTGGAATCTGGAGACCATCGAGGCTAAGATGGCCCAGGTGAAGGCATCCGGCTCCTTCGCCGTTGCCATGGACGTGGACGCAGCCGGTCTGCCCTTCCTGAAGGGCATGAATCCCCCCGCCGGCGGCAAGACCGTGGAGCAGCTGGCTGAAATCGCCAAAATGGCCGGTAAGCCCTTCATCGTCAAGGGTGTCATGACCGTTAAGGGTGCCCTGAAAGCCAAGGAAGCCGGCGCAGCCGGCATCGTGGTCAGCAACCACGGCGGACGTGTTCTGGACCAGTGCCCCGCCACCGCGGAAGTGCTGTGTGACATCGTCGATGCCCTGAAGGGCAGCGGCGTCAAGGTCATCGTAGATGGCGGCATCCGCAGCGGTGTGGACGTGTTCAAGGCCCTGGCAATGGGCGCCGACGCCGTCATCATCTGCCGTCCCTTCGTGCCCATGGTCTACGGCGGCGCCGAAGAAGGCGTGCAGCTGTACATCAACAAGATCGGCGGCGAACTGGAAGACACCATGGCCATGTGCGGCGCTGCTTCCCTGGCAGAGATCACCCGGGATATGGTCTTTATCCCCTGATCCGACATCCAAATTTCTGCGGGAGATACGCTTATCCGGCGTATCTCCCGCCTCTTTTTTTCCTGTCGTAAACGTTTACGCAAAATGCCCAAAAATGAACAGATTATGAACCCTTATTTGTGAAAGACCACGATTTTTCGTTTTCGTAGACATTTGTACTTCACAAGCAAACAAACCCGGTGTATAATCAGCATGATATTTCAGCCGGAGATTTCCGCCGGCAGTCAGAAAGGATCGCTTATGGATTTCACCCTTCAGGAGCAGCTGAACCGGCTGTTGGATGCCTATTCCCACCAGTATGATATCGAGCGAAACGTGGAGGTGGAAGGCTTCACCTACCCCGCCACCGCGACCTATTATCTGCGGGATGAGAACTACCTGATCTCCAAACAGCACGTCCTGTCCGCAGTGGAGCAGCATGAATACCTCTACTTCTATCTGACGGACACCCTGACCGCCGAAGACCTGCAATCCCAGATAGATCTGTCCAAGCGGGCGGGTTTGGGTAGGGTCAGACCCCACCGGGAGCATATGTTCTCCAACGTGGGCCTGGTGATCCTGGCAAATACCATTACCCCGGAGGCGCAGAAGCTGATCAAAAAGACCCGCTTCCGGAAAAATTACAGGCTGAGCCTCTACGGCTGGACAGAGTATCAGCTTGCCGCTATGGAAGCATCCACCAATCGCTTCTACGCCAATCCAGCCGGTGTGGGAGCCAGGAAAATTCTGGAGCAGAACTTTGCTCCGAAAAAAGGCAGGAAATAACGTCCTGTCTGAGAGAAAAGAAAGGAGTACACTTTTATGAACGGCATTACCCTTCTGCTGATCAGTGTCGCACTGCTGATCGTCGGCTACATCTTCTACGGCCGCTATCTGTGCAAGAAGTGGGGCGTCGGCGAGCTCGATACCGAGACTCCCGCACACACCATGGAAGACGGCATTGACTACGTTCCCGCTAAGGCCCCCGTCCTGATGGGCCACCATTTCTCCTCCATCGCAGGTGCAGGCCCCATCACCGGCCCCATCAGCGCAGCAGCTGCCGGCTTCGGCTGGGGCGCATGTGCTCTGTGGATCATCATCGGCGGCATCTTCTTCGGCGGCGTCCATGACTTCGGCGCCCTGTTCGCTTCCGTCCGTCACGGCGGTAAGTCCATCGGCGAGATCATCTCCGCCAACATGAGCAAGCGCGCAAAGCGGCTGTTCATCATCTTCGCTTATCTGACCCTGATCCTGGTCGTTGCAGCATTCGCTTCCATCGTTGCCGGTACCTTCGGTGCTACCTTCGATGCTTCCGGTGCTGTTGACATGGTGGCTTCCGAGGCCAACGCCCGTGTTGCCATGGTCTCCATCCTGTTCATCGTCATCGCCATCATCTTTGGCTTCGCTGTCTATCGCCGCAATATCCCCATGGGCGCTGCTTCCGTGGTCGGCGTTCTGGCCATCGTTGCCATCATCGCCATCGGCCTGAACTTCCATCCCATCTACCTGTCCACCAACACCTGGATGTGGATCGTGGGTATTTACATCTGCGTGGCTTCCGTTGCTCCCGTGTGGATCCTGCTGCAGCCCCGTGACTATCTGTCCTCCTTCCTGCTGTACGCAATGCTGGCCCTGGCCGCTGTTGCTGTCTTCAAGGGCAACCCCTCCATGGAGAGCATGCCCGTGCTGAACACCCCTGGCAACGCTACCCCCGTCTTCCCCGTTCTGTTCACTACCATCGCCTGCGGCGCTATCTCCGGCTTCCACTCCCTGGTCTCCTCCGGCACCACCTCCAAGCAGCTGGATAAGGAAACCGATGCAAAGCCCATCGCTTACGGCGGCATGCTGCTGGAATGCGTCCTGGCCATCATGACCCTGGTCGCCACCGCTTACGCTTACAGCCTGAAGGGCACCGAGTTCGAGCTGACCGGCGCAACCGCTATCTTCGGCGGCGGCATTGCCGACATGATCGATCCTTCCCGCGGCGCTGTGTACAACGTGCTGTACACCCTGCTGGTTCTGACTTACTCCACCTTCTGCCTGACCTCTCTGGATACTGCTACCCGTCTGGGCCGCTTCATGTTCCAGGAGTTCTGGATTGACGCTTCCAAGGGCGAGACCCCCGAGAACGTCACCGGCTACAAGAAGCTGCTGACCAATCCCTACGTGGCTACCCTGATCACCGTCTTCCTGGGTGTCATGCTGGGCCTGAACGGCTATGCTAAGATCTGGGCACTGTTCGGCTCC
>JAFWAZ010000024.1 GCA_017507425.1 Oscillospiraceae bacterium
ACGATCAGGCCGTTGCCCAGCTCCCGGACGGGATGGTAGATGATCAGGTGGGGATCCTTCATCAGGGCAGGATCATGTGCCTCGGTACGGATGCCGTCGGGCTCCTGGATGAAGACGCGGTTACGGGAGTTGACGGAGCGGCCCATGATGAAGTAGGCTGCCACAGCCTTCTTGCCGTCGGGGGTGATGCCCAGGACGATGCCCCGGCCGGGATAAGTATTGCCGTCCAGGCGCTCAGCCATGGACTTGGTTTCGTAGACGTTCATTGGTAGTAACCTCCATAATAACCTGTCATTCCGAGCCAGTGCGCACACTGGCGTGGGAATCCCCTCCGAATCTCCGGAGGGTTCCCTGAAATCGATGGAGATTGCCACACCAGTCTGCGGACTGGTTCGCAATGACATTCGCTTTTTGTTTTATTTAATAATGACGGTGCGGCCTTCCACGGTGATGCGGTCCTGGCAGAACAGGGACACGGCTTCGGGAAGGAGCTTCCACTCGGCCTGCTCCATGATCCGCTTCTGAAGAACCTCGGGAGTGTCGTCGTGACGAACCTCAACGGCCTTCTGCGCAATGATGGGGCCGCCGTCGCATTCTTCACTGACGAAGTGGACGGTAGCACCGGACAGCTTTACGCCGTATTCCAGCGCTTTCTCGTGGACATGGAGACCATAATAGCCTTCGCCGCAGAAGGAAGGGATCAGAGCGGGGTGGACGTTCATAATGGCATTGGGATAGGCTTTTACCAGTTCTTCGGTGAAGATGACCATGCAGCCCGCCAGAACCACCAGATCAATGTGCAGCCCCTTAAGCTGCTCCACCATGGCAACGGTGAAACTCTGGTTGGAAGGATACTCCTTCCGGGGCACCACATAGCCGGGGATGCCTGCTTTGGCGGCACGCTCCAGGGCGAAAGCCCCGGTCTTGGTGGAGATGACAGCTGCGATCTCGCCGCCGCCCAGTTCACCCCGCTGCTGGGCATCGATCAGGGCCTGCAGGTTGGTGCCGCCGCCGGAAACCAGAACCGCGATTCTCTTACCCATTACAGGATCACCTTTTCTTCGCCCTCGACGATCTCGCCGATGACATAAGCGTCCTCACCATGAGCCTTCAGGATCTCCAGTGCGGTCTCCACCTCAGCGGCGGGAACCACGATGCTCATGCCGACACCCATGTTGTAGGTGTTGAACATATCGCGCTCGGGGATATTGCCCCAGGCAGCGATCTCGTTGAAGATGGGCAGAACCTTGATGGCAGCCTTGTCGATCTTGGCGCACAGGCCGTCGGGGATGGAACGGGGAATGTTCTCATAGAAGCCGCCGCCGGTGATGTGGCTGATGCCCTTGACGTTGACCTTTTCCAGCAGGGCCAGAACGGGCTTGACGTAGATCTTGGTGGGGACCAGCAGGGCCTCGGCAATGGTCTTGCCGCCCAGCTCTTCCCGGGGAACGTACAGCTCGGGATTGTTGTTGTCGATATCGAAGACCTTACGGCACAGGGAGAAGCCGTTGGAGTGGATACCGCTGGAACGCAGGGCGATGACCACATCGCCGGCCTCCATCTTGGAGTTGTCCAGAATCTTCTTTTTATCCACGATACCCACGGCAAAGCCTGCCAGATCGTAGTCCTCCACAGGCATCATGCCGGGATGCTCCGCGGTCTCGCCGCCGATGAGGGCAGCGCCGGACTGAACACAGCCCTCTGCCACACCGCCGACGATCTCGGCGATCTTCTCGGGGATGTTCTTGCCG
>JAFWAZ010000204.1 GCA_017507425.1 Oscillospiraceae bacterium
ACTACGTGGAGACCACCTTCAAGAACGACGCTCTGGGCGATCCTCTGGTCACCAAGGACGGTCTGGTGGATCTGGGCGTCATGACTGCCGAGCAGTATGACTCCCTGAAGGCTCAGACTCAGGCCATCACCAAGATCGTCGCCGACGATCTGGCCGCCAAGGGTCTGGAGCTGTACGACATCAAGTTTGAGTTCGGCTACGATGCCGAGGGTAATGTCATGCTGATCGACGAGGTCGCCTCCGGCAACATGCGTGTGTACAAGGACGGCCAGTACATCGACCCCATGACCCTGAATAAGCTGTTCTTCGCCTAAGTTTTTTCTGCAACCCTTGTCCCCGAAAGGGGACAGGGGCTGTAAGTGTCTTTAGTAATTTTCTTGCGGTAAACTAACGTATCGAAACCATTATCATTACTCTGAAAAGGAGCATAATCATGGATCACAAGAATTCCTTCTCCGCCAGCTATGCTGCTGCCGGTGTGGACATCACCGCCGGATACCGGGCGGTGGAGCTGATGAAGAAGCACGTGGCCCGTACCCGCAACTCCGGCTGCCTCGATGACGTGGGCGGCTTCGGCGGCTGCTTCGGTCTGGGCGCTTTCGCCGGCATGGAGGAGCCCGTCCTCGTCTCCGGCACCGACGGCTGCGGCACCAAGGTGAAGCTGGCCATGCTGATGGACAAGCATGACACCATCGGCATCGATGCCGTCGCCATGTGCGTCAACGACATCATCTGCTGCGGCGCCAAGCCCCTGTTCTTCCTCGACTACATCGCCTGCGGCAAGAACATCCCCGAGAAGATCGCCGAGATCGTCGGTGGCGTGGCCGAGGGCTGCGTCCAGTCCGGCGCTGCCCTGATCGGCGGTGAGACTGCCGAGCATCCCGGTCTGATGCCCGTGGACGAGTACGATCTGGCCGGCTTCGCCGTGGGCATCGTGGACAAGAAGAAGATCATCGACAACACCCGCATGGCTGCGGGCGATGTGGTCATCGGTCTGGCCTCCACCGGCATCCACTCCAACGGCTTCTCCCTGTGCCGCAAGGTCTTCAACATCGACCAGAATCCCGATTCTCTGTATGTCAAGCGGGACGATCTGGGCGGCAAGTCCGTTGCCGAGGCCCTGTTGGTTCCCACCCGCATCTACGTCAAGTCCATTCTGGCCCTGCTGGAGCAGGTGGATGTGAAGGGTATCTCCCACATCACCGGCGGCGGCTTCTACGAGAACATTCCCCGTTCCATCCCCGACGGTCTGGGCGCCAAGATCGATAAGAGCGCCGTCCGCGTTCTGCCCATCTTCGACGTCATCGCCAAGGAGGGCAATATCCCCGAGCGCGACATGTTCAACACCTACAACATGGGCGTGGGTATGAGCGTTGTCGTTCCCGCTGCCGAGGTGGAGAAGGCTCTGGAGATTCTCCGTGCCAACGGCGAGACTGCCTACGTCATCGGCGAGATCATCGCCTCCGACGAGAAGGTGATCCTGTAATGGCGAAAAAGATCGCAGTTCTCGTCTCCGGCGGCGGCACCAACCTGCAGGCGCTGATCGATGCACAGGGCTCTGTCCTGAACTCCGGCAAGATTGCGCTGGTGGTGGCAAACAATGCAAACGCCTATGCGCTGGAGCGGGCCAAGAAGGCCGGTATCGACACCGCGGTGGTGCTGAAGAAGGAGTGCGGCTCCCATGAGGCCTTTGAAACCAAGCTGATGGAGGTGCTGGACGAAAACGGCATTGACATCATCATTCTGGCGGGATTCATGACCATCCTCACCGAGCGGTTTACTTCCCACTATCCCAAGCGGATCCTTAACGTCCATCCCAGCCTGATCCCCAGCTTCTGCGGCGAGGGCTACTACGGTCTGCGTGTCCATGAGGAGGCGCTGAAGTACGGCGTCAAGGTCACCGGCGCCACCGTCCACTTCGTCAACGAGATCCCCGACGGCGGTGAGATCATCGCCCAGAAGGCCGTGTATATCGAAGACGGCGATACCCCCGAGATCCTGCAGCGCAGAGTCATGGAGCAGGCCGAATGGATCCTGCTGCCGCAGGCTGCCGAAAAGGTCTGCGCTGCCCTGTAACAAATGCAATTGGAGGAATTACCAATGAACGTTTACGAGACCAAGACCATGGCCGAGCGGCTCAGTGGCAACACCTATCCCGGCCGCGGCATCGTGCTGGGTGTCACCGCCGACGGCAAGAAGGCTGTCGCTGCTTACTTCATCATGGGCCGCTCCGTCAACTCCCGGAACCGTGTGTTCTGTGTCGAGCCCGACGGCATCCGTACCGAGGCCCACGACCCCGCCCTGATGAAGGATCCCCACCTGATCATCTACCATCCTGTCCGTGAGCTGGGCAACGGCCTGATCGTCACCAACGGCGACCAGACCGACACCATCTGGGAGTTCGCCGCCCG
>JAFWAZ010000205.1 GCA_017507425.1 Oscillospiraceae bacterium
CAGATCCTCACACTACATCGCAATCGGTACTACCTAGGCAGATATAGGGGTCACCCTTCCCAAAACCGAAAAACCGTTGAGCCACAACGACTTTTCGGCTTGCCAAAAATTGACAAAAACCGATAGCCGTATAATAGAGTGTCGCCTCCGCAGCCAGATCCTCGGTCAGGTCGGCGATGGGGTCGCCCTTGACCTGCATGCTGGCGGCCGTCCACGGGAAGCCGGAGGCCGCCGTGGGGAAGACGCCTGCGGTATGATCGACGAAATAGGGGGCGAAAGCCGAATCCTGAATCTGGGAATCGGACATCTTCCGGGTCAGCTGATGGACGATGGCGCCCACCATCTCGAGGTGGCCGAGCTCTTCGACGCCGATGTCCGTCAGCAGACCCTTGAGTTCGTCAAAGGGCATGGAGTAGCGCTGGCTGAGGTAGCGCATACTGGCGCCGAGCTCCCCGTCAGGGCCGCCGTACTGGCTGATGATGATGGCGGCGAGGCGGGGATTGGGCTTGTCGATCTTCACCGGGTACTGGAGCTTCTTGTCATAGATAAACATACCTTAACCCTCCCGATTTGCGCAGTATTCCCATGGCCACGGATCATCCAGCCAGCGGTATGGGCCCTGCTGGGCGTGCATATGATTCAGCGGGCCATACTGCTCCTCGTAATGCTTACGGAGCTTGCTGTACAGCTCCTGATAGCTGCGGTAGAGCTCGAGGGCTTCGGTGTCGTCCCGGTGGGTGTCGAGATACAGGGCCAGCTCCTGCACGGCAAAATTCACCGTCTGGAGCTGGTTGAGGGCGGTATCGGGCTTGAGCTTGTCGTTGACCATTCCCATAAAGGGCAGATCAAGGCCCGGATACAGCGTGCCGCGGATGAGGGCTTTGCGGGCCTCATATTTGGGCAGATTTTCATTCTGGAAGGGCACATAGGGATTCGCCAGCGGCGCTTTCGCCGGGAGCGTCCCCAGATGGCCCTCGGGCGTGGGCCGGGGATGGCGATTACAGCGTGATTTCATAGTCATTCCTCCTTTTCGCGTCATTCTATGTAGCTCGGCAGAAAAGGGTTCTGATCGGAACCGCCGTGCATATACTCCAACGAAGGGGGACGGCTATGGAAACGAAGGAATTTTTGCGGCGGTATGCCTATGTTTACTGCTATGTGGCGGCGTTTTTTCTGGTGTGTGCGGGTCTTCTGCGCCATACGGTGGAGGTTTCCGGGCAGATCGAGAATTTCGGAAGCATTCCGGTCATCGTCATCGACGCGGGGCACGGAAGCCCCGACGGCGGAGCCACCGGCGTTACGGGAGCCAAGGAGGACAAGCTGAATCTGCAGATTGCGAAGCGGCTGGAAGCGCTCCTGTCGCTGATGGGATATGAAACCGTCATGACGAGAACAACTGATGACTGCATCGCCACTGAGGGGGACACCATCCAGCAGAAAAAAATGTCGGATCTTCGCAATCGGGTAGCGCTGATCAACGCTTTGCCCGCAGCAGTGGTGGTCAGCATCCACCAGAATCATTTTCCGGACGGGAAATACGCAGGGCCGCAGGTGTTTTACGCCGGAGACGCCGAAGAGCTGGCGCGCACCATGCAGGAAAGCCTTTCTCAGTGGCTTTCCCCCGGCAGCAAACGCGCGGCCAAGAAATCGTCTGGCGTCTATTTGATGCAGCACATCCGGCATCCCGGCATTTTGGTGGAGTGCGGATTTCTCTCCAATTCCGACGAAGAGCGAAAACTCCGATCTGCGGAGCATCAGAAAAAGATTGCGGCGATCCTTGCCGCAGTGCTGACGGAGAGGATTGCAAATACAGGCAAAAGCCCGGCATAAGCCGGGCTTTCACAATTACAGCAGATCCATGGTTTTCTGATCTCGGCGGCCTCCGAAGAACTCCTCCAAGACCTGCGAATACAGCGGACACGCAGGATCTGCAAGCTCGAAAAGCGTCATGGACGAGCACAGCTTCATGGCATCTATGCTGCCAAAGATGGCGTTGGCGTTCCGCTTGGGCTGATCCAGCAGAGCTTGGGTGATGGTTCGCAGGTTTCCACCGAGCTTTGGGTCGGCGGCGAAGCGCTTTGCTTCCTCCAGTCCTGCAAGACCGTAGTGCTGGGCGACCGGGCTGCGGCCAAGTCCTCGAAGCTGCGGGAAGATGTACCACATCCAGTGACAATCCTTGCGGCCTGCCCGGATTTCGGACAGAGCCCGGTCAAAATCCTGGGCGTGGGGTGCATAAAAGCGTTCGATCATCGGTCTTTTCTCCTCACAGCGCAAACTCAATGGCCTCCCGGATGTTGCGTACCCGGAACACCTCCAAGCCCTCGGGGATCTCCACCTTGTCGGAGCCGTAGCGGGGGATGACACACTGGGTAAAGCCCAGCCGGGACACCTCCTGTAGCCGCTGGCTCAGGTGGTTCACAGCCCGGACCTCACCGGTCAGGCCAACCTCGCCGATGGCGGCGAGGGTCGGGGGCACCGGCCGGTCCCGGTAGACCGACGCCACCGCCAGAATCAGGGGCAGATCCGCAGCGGGCTCATCCAGCCGCAGACCGCCGACGACGTTGATGTAGGCGTCAAAGGTGGAGAGGTTCAGCCCGCCCCGCTTCTCAGCCACTGCCATCATCAGCACCGCCCGGTTGAAGTCGAAGCCGTCGGCGGCCCGGCGGGGGACGTTGAAGCTGGTCTTGGTCACAAGGGCCTGAATCTCCGCCAGCACAGGTCGGCTGCCCTCCATGACGCAGGCCACGCAGCTGCCCGGCGCGTTCTCGGGCCGGCCCTGCAGAAGCATTTTGCTGGGATTCGGCACCTCGATCAGGCCGGAGTCGATCATCTCAAAGACGCCAATCTCGTTGGTGGAGCCAAAGCGGTTCTTCGCCGCCCGGAGGAGCCGATAGGAAGAATGCTGGTCGCCCTCGAACAGGAGGACGCAGTCGACCATGTGCTCGAGCACCTTGGGGCCCGCGATGGCGCCGTCCTTGTTGATGTGGCCCACCACGAAGACCGTCAGACCCTCCTGCTTGGATACGGTCATCAGGCTCATGGTGCAGTCCTTGACCTGACTGACGGAGCCGGGGGATGACTCGTTGGATTCGTTGTAGAGGGTCTGGATGGAGTCGGCGATCAAAATGTCGGGCTTGACGGCCTCCACCGCCGCCAGAACCTCCGACATGCGTGTTTCCGACAGGATGAACAGCTCGTCGGAGCTGACGCCCAGACGCTCGGCTCGGAGCTTCAGCTGCCGCTCGGATTCCTCGCCGGAGACGTAGAGCACCCGGCGGCTCTGGCAGATGTTGGCGCAGATCTGCAGTAGCAGCGTGGACTTGCCGATGCCGGGGGCGCCGCCGACGAGCACCAAGCTTCCCACCACCGCACCGCCGCCCAGCACCCGATCCAGCTCGCCCATGCCGGTGAGAAAGCGGATTTCATCTCCGCTGTCCACCTGACTGAGCTTTTTCGGCGTTCGGCTGAGCCCCACCGGGGCGGATTTCGCCCGTCCGGGAGCCACGGGCTTCTCGATGTGCTCGAGCATGGTGTTCCAAGCCCCGCAGGCAGAGCAGCGCCCCGCCCATTTGGGGCTCTCATTGCCGCAGGCGGAACAGTAGAAGACGGTTTTTTGTTTGGCCATAGGTGTACCTCAGTTGACGGTTGAAAGTTTACAGTTGACAGTTAATGTCATTATACCAACATTTGTTCGATTGGTCAAGGAATGTTATTGCATGGGATAGGGGAGTGATTATGATTTTAAGACGAAATTGAAAGGCACCGCTGCGGCGGTGCCTTTCATTGTTATAGAGTTTCCAGAAGCGCCTTGGCCCGGTCGACGACTGCCAGACGGTTGCCGTTGTCAAGAACGAATTGAAGCTCCCGGCGAGCGGCTTCGGTATCTCCCAAATCAGCAGCACAACGGGCATTCAGCATGGCGAGACTTACACGGATATAGGCAGTCGCGGGCACGACTGTGCGGCATTTTTCCATGGCGGCAGCATGTTCGCCCATGCGGTACAGGTGACCGGCCTCGGCCATGGGAGGCAGGTTGGGGTAGTGCTTCATCAGGGCCTTCCGTGCCTTGCCGTCGGCCAGCTCAGCATACTTCCGGTAGGCATCCTCTGCGGCAGAAATATTCCCCAAATCCTGCAGATAAGATGCAAGATTGTTGTAATACATGGCCTTCACATGGGGTTTTAGCGATCTTTTCTTTTCCACGGGTATCCGGTTCATCACATCGAGCGCAGCCTGCGTGGCACCTGTATTATACAGTGCATTCGCGAGATTGATTCGCAGGAGGATCTCGTAGAAGGGGAAATTGGAATAGGAGAGCTGCGTCTGCACTTCTTTCAGAAAAGGGTAGGGGTCACACTGCTCCACCATGATTTTCCGTGCATGCTCCTGAAAACGGACACCGCAGGACACAATCGAAAGGGCGACGATATAGACGATGGCGATTACCGGCAGGATTGTCGGGAAAAAGGGGAGACCGAAACGAGTTTTCATCATAGCAAGCAGGACGCCAAGCACACCGCAAGTGGTGAAATAGACGATCTGTTGATGCTTCGCGATCCACCGAGAGATAGAATCCATATAATTACCTCCAATAAATTTCAAGTAGTCAAGATTAGAGAATCAGACCCAGAATCAGGCCCACCAGAAATCCCACTCCGCCCACGAGCCAGTAGTCGATGGGGTTCTTCTTCACGGGCTTGCGGCGGACATGGCGGATGACCTCCTTGACCACCACCTTTTCCTCGACCCGTTCCACCGTTTCCACCACGTTCAAAACCACGGAGGCGGGCTCGGGATGGGTGCCGGTGGCGAGATATTCCACCTCGGTGTCCAGAATCTCGGCCAACTGGATCAGTTTGGCGGTGTCGGGGGTGGAGGAGCCCTGCTCCCATTTGCTTACCGCCTGACGGGATACATCCAGCCGCTTGGCAAGCTCGGACTGGGAGATGCTGCGCGCCTTGCGGAGCTCGGTAATGCGTTCACCGATATTCATAACATTTCACCTGATTTCTATGTCAACTATTGGTTGCATCCGGCGTTTGATGCAATTATTCGTCCTTTTTTGTGAGCTGGGCGATGGGACTGGCCTCGGCGGCGATCTTCAGCTCCGTGGACTCGATGTGGGTGTAAATCTGGGTGGTATTCAGATTCTCGTGGCCCAGCACGTCCTGAACGGTCTTCACATCCACGCCGCCGGAGAGCATGAGTGTTGCAGCTGTATGGCGGAGCTTGTGGGCGGAGAACTGATCTGCGTCCAGACCGGCCTGAAGCAGGGCTTTTTTCACCAGCCGATGGACAGCGGTAACACTGATTCGCTGGCCGTTTCGGGAGCCGAAAAGGGCGCGATTATCGGTCAGAACTTTTTTGTTGCGTTCGACGAGGTAATCATCGATGGCTTTCCGGCAGGGAGTGCCAAAGTAGACGAAGCGCTCCTTGTTGCCTTTGCCCACAACGCGCAGACGATCCTCATAGATATCGCTGATGTTCAGACCCACCAGCTCGCTGCGCCGGATGCCGCAGCTGAGGAAGATCATCAAAATAGCGTAGTCCCGTTTTTCGTTGGGGCCGGACACGGCGTTCAGCAGCGCCGCAGACTGCTCCAGCGTCAGATATTTCGGGAGACTCCGGCGGAGCTTGGGATACTCCAGATCCGCAACGGGATTTTCGTCGATCTGCTTGGTGCGCACGGTCAGATACTTATAGAAGGACTTCAGGGCAGACAGCTTTCTGGCACGGGACGTGGCGGAGATGCCGCGGTCAGACTGAGGCGCATCCGGATCGGTGGTGCGGTCGTTGGCCAGCCACGACAGAAATTCATACACGTCTGACGTGGTGATGCTCGCCACGAAATCCAAATCAATGTCCCGGATGTCCACGGTGTCAAAGGCGACGCCCAGACTCTGTCCGCTGCGCATCAGCTTCATAAATCGCAGGAACATTCGCAGATCCAGATGATACTCCGCAATGGTGCGGGGAGACTGGGCTTTGATATTTTCGTGATAACTCAAGAAATCCCGGACAACGCCGGGACAATCGGCGTATTTTCTCATAGGGAACCTCCAAAGGCGGTAAAGAACCGTATGATCCACTTGCGGATCTCTATTGAATATATCTTACCATATCAGCACTCCTAACGCAACAAAATTTTTATTTTGTTGCGTTAAATGCAATTGGATCCAACATCCCTCTGTAATCTGTTTCAGCGGATCGGGTTAAATTATGGTAACATGCAGGAGCGGCGAAAGTCAAGGATTTCAGCCCTCCCCCCGACAATTTTGTTGTGCGACAGAAAAACCGCCGTCGAAACGGCGGTTTTCTTCGGTTGTCAGAATCCTACAGCGTCCACTCGATATCCCATCCGTCCAGATCCTTCGATCATGCTTTTCGTTCCTTCAGGAAAAGCGGCAAATAATGGGTCTTTGGGTATCGCTCGATCAGGAAGTCGTACAGCTGGCAGCTGATGATGCAGTGCGGTTGATCCATTTCAAAGTGCTCAGCCGTTGACCTCATGTAGTGGCAGCAGCTTGTGCTGGGGCGTGACCTGATAGTAGACGATCTCCCCTCTTTTGGTGCGGACGGGCCGGAAATCCTCTTCCGTCACGTCGAACTTTCCGATCAGCTCATCCCGCAGGCAGGGCTGATCCCGGGCTCGTAGGAGTGGAGCAGGTGCGTGTCCTTTTTGGCACTGGACCAGTGCATTAGGTAGTCCCTGTGCTGGACTTCCCTGCCGCAGGTTGCGCAAACCGTCGTGTAGTATTCGTCGAAGGCAATATCGCTGTAAAAGTAAGCGAAATTGGTGAAATGGAGCACAAAAGCCTTTGCTTCGTCCAGATTATGGTGATTCTCCTTTCAAGTCATTCTGGCTGCGAATTCCAGAAATTCGCTGATACCGGTGTAATGACGATAGGAGAACCGGTAGGTTACTTTGGGCGTGCGGATGCGCAGGACGTGTCCCATGGAAAGCTGCTTGCTGACAAGAAGCTCTTCTGATGCGTCGATTTTGAGATCGCTCCACGGATGAAAGCAGGGCTTGCCCCAGATGGTATAGAGCGTGATGCCTGTGTCGTCATAGTCCACCCGGTCATGTCGGAGGGACAGCGGGATGTAGAGTGCCGCAAAAGCAATGACAATGGCGGAAACGATTCCATCAAACTCCCACAGGGAGAAAAACACGATCAGCGCAAGCATCACGAGCGCGTCCCGGCGGTAGGTGTTGGTGGGATGGATTTGATGAGTAACTGTAGTATTCATAAATGCTTCCTTTCAGTGTACTCGGCGTAGTTTTGGGCCAGATACCGGTGCAGGGCTACTCGGTCTACGGGCGGTTCGTCGATCGAGCTGATATTCGGTGTTCACGGCTCCGCACTGAGTCCTCCGTCATGGATATACAGCACCTGAATTCCCTCGTGATTGCGGAATTTGATGGCAAAGGAGCGGTTTTCGTCATCAAAACCGCCGGTGATCTCCAACACATCGCCGGAGCTCAGGGATCTGGCAGAGAAGATCAGGTTCTGTGAAATGGGCGTACCCTCCAGCCAGAGGACCTCGGAAATCTGCACTTCGCCGACAACCCCATCCACACCGATCTGAAGTGTCTTTCCATCGGGGACAATGGGGATGGGAATGGTGTTTTCTGCATCGCTGATCAGAGAAAGGCTGCCGGGCAGGGTCTGCTCCGCGGGGATGTATTCCGGCAGAAGGATGCCCTCCAAATCGGAATAGTCCAGCTCCACCTTGATGATGCCTGCGGCGTAGGGACCCAGCTCGTACTGGTTGTAGAAAACAACCAATCCCTGATCGTTGAAGTACCAGTAGGGCGTCATGTTGCCATAAGAGAAGGAGCCGGCGATGGTGTCAGCATAGTCGCCAAACAGGCCGTTCATGCCGTCAATGACGGCGAATTTCTCATCCACGTCCTCGCGGACCATCCGGGCCAGTTCAGACTCGGTGCCCTCGGCGATCACGTCCTCCAGAGCGAGAAGCCGCTGATTGGTGATATCCAGATTGTAGGCGATCTGAACGGAGTTGGGGTGGCTGCCGCCGGAATAGAGAGAGCTGACCTCGATGAGGGATACCACCGATTCGTCATGGCGGGCGGTCCCAAGCTGATGGTAGTTGGAGAAGCTGTAAAACAGATCAGTGCCGTATTCCTGCAGATACTCCTCAGCATAGGTCAGCAGGTTTGCGCTGTTGGTTTCAAAACGCTCATTGATCTGGTCGAGGATGCTGTACACCCATGCGCTGCGCGCTTCGTCGGCAGAGACAAATTGCGCCGCGGTTTGGTTTTCGTAGAGGATCGCGGTGCCGTCGTCAGCCGTGACAGTGTTGCTGTCGGCGGTAAATACAAAGTATTCGGGCTGTACGCCGGAAGCGGCAGCGGGCTCTGTGGGCTCTGCAGTTTCGGCGGGCTCTGCAGTATCGGTGGGATCGGTTTGAATGGGGGCAGTCGTCTCGGGCACGGTATCGGCGACGGTCTCGGAACCGGTAACGGCAGAGGACTCATCTCTCGGCTCCGAAGCGCCGCATCCGGCAAGAAAAATTACAGTTATTACAAGTAAAATCAACTTCTTGAGCATAAAATCACGCTCCTTTCTTCTGATTTCATCATAACACAGGTGTTCCCGGATTGCAATGTGTTCAACGAAATTTAAGAACTTAATTCGACAGCGAAAGCTCCGCCAAACGGCAGGGCTGCGCTTACACGGAAAGATATTCTCTGATTTCCTCCAGACGCCGGAGGGCCGCCTCCCTGCCCTGTTCATAGACGGCACGGAGCTTCTCAGGGTTCTTTTCCGTCTTACCGATGTCCAGCTTTCCGGCTGGGCGGATGACGAGGAGTTCTCCGAGTCGCTCCCGCTGGGCGATACGGTCGAGACAGCGGTTGTAATCGGTGTGACGCCGGGCCATGGTGTCCACCATGGCGGGATACTTTCTGTACTTGGCCCGCATCAGGGGGATCAGGGGATTCTTCTCCTTGCGGTATTCCAATGGCTGGGTCAGGATGACGACGTTTCGGTCATAGCCCAGAGACTCGAAAAACTCCACGGGAACAGAATCGGAGATGCCGCCGTCGAGGAGCTTCTGTCCGTCGATCTCAACGATTTGCGACACCAGAGGCATGGAGGCCGATGCCCGGATCCAATCGAATCCGTGGTCTTCCAATCCCTCATAGCGGTGGTAGACAGGTTTGCCGGTCTCCACATCCGTGGCCACCACCCAGAATTCCATGGGATTGCTGCCGAATGCCTCAAAGTCAAAGGGATCATGCTTCAGGGGCACCTCGTCATAACAGAAAGAGGTACTGTACAGATTGCCCTCCCGGAGCAGGCAGCCGATGCCGCTGTAGCGCCTGTCACCGGCGAACCGGAGATTGTAGCGCAGCACCCGTCCAATCTGGCCGGATTTGTAGTTGCAGCCGAAGCAGGCACCGGCGGAGACGCCGATGACGCCGTCAAATTCGATGCCGGCCTCCATCAGTACGTCCATGACGCCGGCGGTGAAAAGCCCGCGCATGGCGCCACCCTCTAAAATCAGTCCTTTTTTCATGTCAGAGCTTCTCCTTTGCGATCAGAATGGCGGCGAAGCCGGGATGGCTGCGGTCATCGTGGTGGATGCCCAACCGGGTGCAGATTCGCGCATCGCCTTCATAGCCCGGAGCGGCAACGGAAAGCCCCGTTTCGTAGTCCAGATGCTCCGCCAGATCGAGGTAATCCCAGAGCTTGCGCTTGGGCACAGGATCGGGTTCGTGGGACTGGATCATGTGGGTGAAAGGAATTGCTGCCGCCTTGTGCAGGGAGCCGATATAAGTGTCAAGGCTCTGTGCTTCCGGCAGAAAGAGCCAGACAAAATTATTCATTGCATCGCCCACATACAAGAGCTTTCGCTCCGGACAGTATAGGCCGATGCTGCCTGCAGTATGTCCGGGGAATTCCAGAACCTGAAGCGTGATGCCGCCCAGATCAAAGATGTGCCCCTCCCCTACCGGTTCCAGCGCACCGGTACCAAGGCTGAGGTAAGCATCCATATCAAAATCCACGGGAACCTCAGCCACATTCAGCTCCATTTTGCGGTAGGCAGGCGTGTTGTGCTCCAGACACAGAGCAAGATCGGCAGGATGGATATAGGCGCCGCCGAACTGGGCGTTTCCGCAGGCGTGATCCACATGGCCGTGGGAATTGACCACATAGAGGGGCTTATCCGTGATGCTGCGAACCACGTCCTTCAGACTGCCGAAGCCGTAGCCCGTATCAAAAAGCAGGGCACGGTGTTCTCCCACGATCAGATCCATAAAAACGCCGCTGTTTCCGATCCGAAAGATCCCCGGCTCCAGCTCCCGGAGGGTATAGATCTCTTCTTTGTATGTCATATCAGCTGCTGGTCGTTGATGATGAGCCTGAACCGGAGCCCCAGCCGGTCGGCGGCCTTGCGGCAGAGGATCATGCGGCCCAGAAAAATCTCGAAATAGTCCATGACGGAGCCGTAATGGGTGTCAACGGTCAGGCGCAGGGTAACCGTTGTCCGATCCGGACTGATCTTCAGCTCCGAATGCCGGACGGAGTAGTTGACCCGGTCGTGAATATCGAAGGTGCTCTCGTCATCGTTGCGGACGCGGCTGCGGCGGACATCGGCCTTGTCCGCGAGGATCAGGGCCGCAGCGACGGCATTGACGGGTACACCGGTGCCCTCGTCGTGGTTGCCAATGGCTGTGACGATGGTGGCCTGTTCCGCAGGATCGCAGCCCATGGAACTCAGCAGTGTCCACGCCATGACTGCACCGGACTGGCTGTGCTCCGACCGATTGACCAGATTGCCGATGTCGTGGAGGTATCCGGCGATTTTCGCCAGCTCCACTGTGCGGGCATCGTGGCCCATAGTCTCGAGGATATAGCCCGCCATCTGCGCCACGTGGCAGACATGGGGAAAGCTGTGCTCCGTAAAGCCCAGCGCGGCAAGGGACTCGTCCGCCCGGGTGATATACGTCCGAATGGCTTCGTTGTGCTTGATGGATTCGTAGGTAATCAAATGGTATCACTCCTTTTCTACAGTATAGCATATCTTTCCCCAACAGGAAAGTATTTTTACAGGTTCACAAACCGGCGAAGCCATGCTATAATGGCGGAACAAAAGGAGTTGAGTGCGATGGGTGATTTACAGACCGCAATTGATCTGCTGACCAAGGGTGGCTATACCTGCGTTCTGTGCAGGGACGGAGAATATTCTGCTGCCACCGCCCGGGGGGTTCGCCCGCTGGTGGATTGGCTGGACAGCGGCCGCGATTTCCGCGGCTGCTGCGCTGCGGACAAGGTGGTTGGCCGTGCAACGGCGTTTTTGTATGTGCTGCTGGGTGTCCGGGCTGTCCACGCTCTGGTCATGAGCACCCCGGCAAGAGAGGTTCTGGAGGAGCACGGCATTGCCGCCTCCTGGGAGGTGGAGACGGCAGGCATCATCAACCGCCGGGGCGATGGGCCATGTCCCTTTGAAACGGCGGTGCTCCATGTGACAGCGCCGGAGGAAGCGCTGACCCTTATACGGAAAAAGCAGTTTCAGATGCGCCAGCCCGCGCAAATTGCCAAGCACACCGCCGATAAGGAATTCCGGCTGGACAGAACCGGGCTCTCCGGCTCCACGGTGGCGATCTTCGATGATTTCGTGGTGAAATGCGAGCCGGTGTCTGAGGAATCGGAGAACCATCTGGCCATGCTCCGCTGGCTGGAGGGAAAAGTCCCCTGCCCTGCTCTGCTGGAAAGCGTCAGCGAAAATGGCTTCCGATGGATGGTGATGACCAGAATTTCCGGGGAAATGGCCTGCGGGGATCTCTGGCGCGCCGATCCCCAACGGCTGGTACAGGCACTGGCGGATGCCATGAAGCGGCTCTGGGCCGTGGATGTATCCGACTGCCCCGTGGATCAGAGTGCGGATGCAAAGCTCCGTCGCGCCGAGGGGATCATCGCCCGGGGCGAGGTGGACATGGAGCTGGCGGATCCGGAGACATTCGGAGAAAAGGGCTTCTCCTCCCCTGCTGCGCTTCATGGCTGGCTTGCGGAGCATCGGCCCCTGCCGGAGCCGGTACTGTCCCACGGCGATTTCTGCCTGCCCAACGTCTTTCTAAAGGACTGGGAGCTCTCGGGCTTTTTGGATCTGGGCCGCAGCGGCGTTGGCGATCGGTGGAACGATATCGCCATCTGCTGGCGCAGCCTCCGGGACAATTTCGGCGGTCACTACGGCGATGCCGTGGCGGGCTTTCACCCGGACAGTCTGTTCGATGCGCTGGGAGTGGAAAAGGACGACGAAAAACTGAAGTATTATCTGCTCATGGACGAACTGTTCTAAGCAAAACTGCCCGGCCGTTTGGCCGGGCAGTTTGTATGTTACGTTCCGAAGAAGCTGAAGTGCATGTAATCCTTGTAGCCGCTGCGCCAGTAGATGCCGCGGGTGAAGCCATATTTCTCAAAGATCTGCTCCACCTCTCCACCCACGGGAATGGAGTAGGGATCATTCTCCGGGTCGAACTTCTCACCGGTGATCACCTTGCCGTTGGGATCCACATAGGGATTGGACAGGTAATTGATGTCGATGGCCGTGCCGGGGTTGTGCTCAGAGTTGCCGCCGGTGGACCAGTAAGAGATGATGGAGTTGATGGGGTACTGCTCCTCACATTCGTAGATCTCCTGGAAGCAGCGCTTCACGGTGGCCGCCAGATTTTCGTGGATATAGAAAGAGCGGGTCTTGGTGACCTTCTCCGTCTGGGTCTTGTCCTTGAAGTCCCAGACCTTGACGGTGACCGTCACATAATGCTCCTCGTAGGCGGACTTGGGGGCGTTGTCGCCGTAAGGACGGCGGTGGTTCTCCACCACTTCGCCGAACAGGTGCATACACTTGCTCTCGTAGCTCTCGCCGGCATAGCCGATGTAGTAATCCACATTGAAGACTGCATAGTCAAAATAGCCGTTGCAGGTGTAGGCGTAGATCTCCGCCACACCGCTGCCGTTGCAGGTCACCACGCCGTCTGGCGTGACGCTCAGGACGCTGGGGTCGGAGGAAATCCAGAGAATGGTGTCATTGGTGGGCCGCTCGGGGATGGTCATGTACTCCAGACGGAAGCTGTCGCCGGGCATCAGATCGTATCCCTCGTAGGGGAACACCACGATCTCCTCGGGCTCCTCGAAGAAGAAGTCCTCGTCGATGACCATGGCGGACAGGAGTCGGTGGAAGACCGCAGCGCACTCGGAGCGGACTGCCAGCGCCCGGGGATCAAAATTGAAGCCGCCCTCGGCATTGGCCCGGCCGGAGATGACGCCGGATTCACGCATGATCTCCACCGCGTCAACGGCGTAGCCTGCGATGGTGTCTGCGTCGTCAAAGCTGCTGGGAACATCGTCCCGGATGGGCTCAAAAACATAGCCGTAGCAGTTGGCGAAACGCAGCAGGAAGGTAGCCATCTGCTCGCGGGTGATGGGCGTATCGGGGCTGAAAGTGCCGTTGCCGGTGCCGCTGGTGATGCCGTGGCGGGTGGCCCAGTTGATGTAAGGGGCGTAGTAGGCATCCGCATCCACATCGGAATAGAGCTCGGGCAGGTACCAATCCTCAAAGGCATTGGGATCCACACCGGCGTAGCGGCCCAGAACCGTGACGAACATGCCGCGGGTCATGGTGCCGTTGGGGGTGAAGGTGTTGGTGGAAGTGCCGTTGAACAGGCCCAGATCCAGAACCCATTCAATGTCATTTTCCGCCCAGTGACCGACGATATCGTTCATGCCGTGGGTCGCAGCAGATACAGCGGGAACCGCGCTGAGGGCCAGAGCCAGAACGAGCAGCAGACTGACGATCTTTTTTTTCATGCGTTAGCCTCCAATAATCTCAAACTGTAACAAATTATAACATATTGTTTCCCTTCTGTAAATAGAAAAAAGGTACCGGGTCGTGAAATATTTTGTTGTGGATTTTTTCTGCGGATTATGGTATAATGAATCGACTATCGATAAAGGAGCGTATTTCCATGGCCGATTTCAAAACAAGGGATTTCTGGTACGATCTGCCCGAAGAGCTGATCGCCCAGACGCCTCTGGAAAAGCGGGACAACTCCCGTCTGCTTGCCGTTGACCGGACAAGCGGCGCGCTGGCCCACCGGCATTTTTATGATATTCTCGACTATCTGAACCCCGGCGACACGCTGGTCATGAATGACTCCCGTGTCCTCCCTGCCCGTCTTCTGGGCCACCGTCCCACCGGCGGTGCCGCGGAGCTGCTGCTGCTGCGGGATCTGGGCGGTAATGAATGGGAGTGCCTTGCCAAACCCGGACGGAAGCTTCAGGAGGGCGCCGAGGTGATCTTCGGCGACGGACGGCTCACCGCAAAGGTCGTTGCCGTCAAGGAGGACGGCAACCGCATCGTCAAGTTCACCTATGAGGGCATTTTCCTCGAGGTTCTGGAGTCTCTGGGTAAAATGCCCCTGCCCCCCTACATCAAGGCGGAGCTTGCCGATCAGGAGCGCTACCAGACCGTCTACTCCCGGGAAGTTGGCTCCGCTGCGGCACCCACCGCGGGCCTGCACTGGACCAAGGAGCTGCTGCAAAAGGCGCAGGACAAGGGCATTGAGCTTGCCTATGTGACGCTCCATGTGGGCCTCGGCACCTTCCGGCCTGTGAAGGCGGAGAACATTTCCGAGCACCATATGCATTCCGAGCTCTGCATGATGACGCAGGAAACGGCCGATATCCTCAACGCCACCCGCGCCCGGGGCGGCCGTATCGTCTGTGTGGGAACCACCTCCTGCCGGACGCTGGAATCTCTCGTCCGGGAAGACGGCACCTTTGAAGCAGCATCCAAATGGACGGAGATCTTCATTTTCCCGGGCTACCAATTCAAGGCCATGGATGCTCTGATCACCAATTTCCATCTGCCCGAAAGCACGCTGGTGATGCTGGTCTCCGCCTTTGCGGGACGGGAAAATGTGCTGAACGCCTACGCCGAGGCGGTAAAGGAGCGGTATCGTTTCTTCAGCTTTGGCGACAGTATGTATCTGGGGTGATGATATGCTCGCACCTTTTGACATTACAGGGATCCGCATTGAAACACAGCGGTTGATCCTTCGTCCCTGGACCATGGACGATCTGGATGACTTCTACGCCTACGCCTCCATCGACGGCCTGGGCCAGATGGCAGGCTGGACACCCCACCGCTCTCTGGAGGAATCCGAGTTCATCCTGAATCTGTTCATGCAGGGTAAAAAGACCTTCGCCATCGAGCTGAAGGAAACGGGTCAGGTCATCGGCAGCCTAGGAATCGAAGAACCGGACCCTGACCCTGAAAAGGAAAAGCTTGGCCGGGAGATTGGCTACGCACTCCATAAAGATTATTGGGGCAACGGACTCATGCCGGAAGCAGTACGGGCTGTGATTTCCTACTGTTTCGATACACTCCGTTTTGATTTCCTGACCTGCTCCCATTTCGACTGGAACGGCCAGTCGAAGCGAGTCATTGAAAAATGCGGCTTTCGATATTTCTCCACCACTCGCACCGAAACCCGGTGCGATACCGTGGAAAATTCCATGAATTACATTCTTTATCGAATTTGATCTGTAGGGCGCGCATTTCATGCGTGCCCAGCCCTCAGGATGCGGCAAACAGGCAAGCATACAATGCTTGCCCTACGAATTTATTTGTGAGGTAACACGATGTTTGAACTGAAAAAGACCGAGGGCAAGGCCCGGCGGGGCGAGTTTACCTGCGCCCACGGCACGGTGCAGACCCCAGTATTTATGAACGTGGGCACCCAAGGTGCCATCAAGGGCGCCCTGAGTGCCAAGGATTTGAAGGACATCGGCTGTCAGGTGGAGCTTTCCAACACCTACCACCTGCACCTGCGGCCCGGCGATGAGCTGGTCAAGGAGTGCGGCGGTCTGCACAAATTCATGACCTGGGACGGCCCCATGCTCACCGATTCCGGCGGATTTCAGGTGTTCTCCCTGAGTGGCCTGCGCAAGATCAAGGAGGAGGGCGTCTACTTCTCCTCCCACATCGACGGACGGAAGATCTTCATGGGCCCCGAGGAGAGCATGCGCATCCAGTCCAATCTGGGCAGCGATATCTGCATGGCCTTTGACGAGTGTATCGAAAATCCCTCACCCCGGCAGTATGTGCTGGATTCCGTGGCCCGCACCACCCGCTGGCTGGAGCGCTGCAAGGCGGAGAACGCCCGGCTCAACGCCCTGCCAGATACGGTCAACCCCCAGCAGATGCTCTGGGGCATCAATCAGGGCGGCACCTACCGGGACATCCGCGCCGACCACATGAAGCGCATTGCCGACATGGATCTGCCCGGCTACGCCATCGGCGGTCTGGCCGTGGGTGAAAGCGCCGAGGAGATGTACGATATCATCGAGACCGTGGAGCCCCACATGCCTGCGAACAAGACCCGCTACCTGATGGGTGTGGGTACCCCCACCAACATCATCGAGGCGGTGGCCCGGGGCGTAGACTTCTTCGACTGTGTCATGCCCGCGAGAAATGCCCGCCATGCCCGGCTCTTCACTTGGAACGGCGCCATCAATCTGAAGAACGCCAAGTACCGCGCCGACCTCTCCCCCATCGATCCCGAGTGCGACTGCCCCGTCTGCCGCCGCTACTCCAAGGCCTACATCCGCCATCTGTTCGTGGCCGAGGAGATGCTGGCCATGCGCCTCTGCGTCATGCACAACCTGTATTTCTACAACAAGCTCATGGAGAAAATCAGAGATGCACTGGACGAGGGCCGGTTTGATGCCTTCCGCCGGGAATATTCTGAAAAATTGAGCCGCAGAATCTGAGATTATACTTGCATTTCCTTTAAAGAATGTTATAATAGTCTGGTCTATTAACAACCAAAGGAGTTTTTCACATGTTCAATTTCCTCACTGCCGATCCCGGTGCAAGCATGGTGACCAGCCTGATCATGATGGTCGGTATGTTCGCCCTGATGTACTTCATGCTGATCCGTCCCGAGAACAAGCGCAAGAAGAAGGAAGAAGAGATGCGCGCTGCCCTGAAGTCCGGCGACCATGTCACCACCATCGGTGGCGTCAAGGGAGTCGTTGTTGACGTCAAGGAGGACAAGTTCGTGCTCGAGACCGGCGCTGACCGCGTCCGCATCGAGTTCTCCAAGTTCGCCCTGTCCGAGAACCACACTGCTTCCGCTCAGGAGGCCGAGGCCGCCAAGAAAGCCAAGGAGCAGGCTGCCAAGGAAAAGGCCGCCAAGAAGGCTGAGAAGTAAATAAGATCTAAAAATTCCCTGTTCCGATTTGGAACAGGGAATTTTTTTACAGTTCTTTGAGCTTTTTCAGGATTTCCTCATCCGCAGGGCAGAATTCGAGGGTGTCGATCTCGCAGGTCTTGATCCAGCGCAGATCATTGTGCTCCAAAAGTTTGGGGGTGCCGTCTGCAATGACGGCGTGGAAGAGGGTCAGACGGACAGTCAGATCGGGATATTCGTGGATGACCTCCATAAATACCTCTCCCGGCGCCACAGTCACGTCCAGCTCCTCCCGGCATTCCCGGATCAGGGCATCGCGCTTGCTCTCCCCTGCCTCCACCTTTCCGCCCACAAACTCCCAGAGAAGTCCCCGGGCTTTGTGGGCCGGGCGCTGACAGGCGAGAAATCGGTCCCCATCCCAGATGAGGGCTGCAACAACGTCGGTCATGGCTTATCTCCTCCCCTTTCGCTGGAAGGTCTGCTTCCAGATGGTGGGATGGAACAGGATCAGCATGGGGAACAGCTCCAGACGGCCTGCCAGCATATCGAAGATCAGCGTCCACTTGCTCAGATCGGTCAGGTGAGCAAAGGATGCGGTGGGGCCCACCAGTTCCAGACCGGGGCCGATGTTATTGATGGTTGCTGCCACGGAGGTGAAGGTGGTGACCAGATCCTTGCCCTCAAAGCTGATGATAAACACGGAAGCCGCGAAGATCAGAACGTAGGTGGTCAGGTAGACGTTGATGGAGCGGATGGCCTCATGCTCCACAGGCTTGCCCTCCACATTGATGCGCTTGACAGAACGGGGCTGGATAAAGGTGCCCACTTCCCGGATGGCGGATTTGAACAATACCACGATGCGGCTGACCTTGATGCCGCCGCCGGTGGAGCCGGCGCAGGCACCCACGAACATCAGCAGTACCAGCACCGTTTTGGCCAGGGAGCTCCACTGATCAAAGTCCGCTGTGGCGAAGCCGGTAGTGGTGATGATGGTGCCCACCTGGAAGGCCGCATGGGTCAGAGCCTCAAAGGGGGCATAGGTGCCGAGCAGAGTTGCGAAGATGATACCGGTGGAAACCAGAATGATGATGAAATACCAGCGCACCTCCTCCATCCCGAAGGCCTTCTTCACCTTTCCGAACAGAATGAAGTAGTAGGCGTTGAAGTTGACACCGAAGAGGATCATAAAGATGGTGATGACCCACTGCAGGTAGGGGCTGTAGCTGGCGATGGAGTCGCCTTTGATGCCGAAGCCGCCGGTACCGGCGGTACCAAAGCTATGGGCG
>JAFWAZ010000004.1 GCA_017507425.1 Oscillospiraceae bacterium
GCCGAAGACGAACAGGCCGATGCGCCAGTCCATCATCAGGGCCACGGTGACACCGGAGAGGATGCCCTTGCCGCCCCGGAAGCCCAGCAGGGCAGGGAAGTCATGGCCCAGGATCAGGAAGCAGCCGCCCAGGGCGACACCCTCGGTATGATATCCGTACTTGCCCAGGAGCCAGCCACCCAGCAGGCAGGCGAGGATCGCCTTGCCCATGTCGATGGCGATGACGAAGATGGAGGAGTGGGAACCGTAGTTGCGGGTGAAGTTGGTCAGACCCGCGTTGCCGCGGCCCTTGCTGCGGACATCCTCATGGGCGATCAGATGGCTGACCACCACGGCACCGTTCAGATTGCCCAGCAGATAGGAAACGACAACGGTGATGACAATGGCAAGGCTCATCAGGAATCCTCCTTGTCACCCTTTTGGCGGATGGTGATGCGCACAGGGGTGCCCTTCAGACCGAACACATCGCGGATCTGATTTTCCAGATACCGCTGATAGGAGAAGTGGAACAGCCGGGCGTCGTTGCAGAAAATGATGAAATGGGGAGGCTTGGTGGAGGCCTGGGTCATGTAGTAGATCTTCAGGCGGCGGCCCTTGTCCGTGGGGGGCTGGACTCTCGCGGTGGCCTCGGCCAGGATGGAGTTGAGCTGGCCGGTGGGGATGCGGTAGTTGTTCTGCTCGTGGACGGACTGGATCATCTCAAAGAGATTGTCCACTCTGGCGCCGGTCAGGGCGGAGATGAAGTGGATGGGGGCGTACTGCATATAAGCAAGACCCTCCCGGACGGCGCGCTCGATGTCGCGCATGGTGTTCGTCTCCTTGTCGGGGACGGCATCCCATTTGTTGACCACGATGATGGCGGCTTTGCCGGCCTCGTGAACCAGGCCCGCGATCTTGGTGTCCTGCTCGGTGACGCCGTCGTTGGCATCCACGAGGATCAGGCACACGTCGGCCCGCTCGATGGCGGCGATGGAGCGCATGTTGGAGTAGCGCTCGATCATGTCGTCGACCTTGCTCTTGCGGCGCATGCCGGCGGTGTCGATGAAGTTGTACTTGCCGGTAGCGTTCTCGAAGTAGGAGTCGATGGCGTCCCGGGTGGTGCCGGCCACATTGGAGACGATGACGCGCTCCTCGCCGAGGATGCGGTTGAGGAGGCTGGACTTGCCCACGTTGGGCTTGCCCACGATGGCCACGTTGATGATGTCGGATTCCTCTTCCTCCTCGTCGGCGGGGGGGAGCTGCTCGAGGCACCAGTCCAGCAGATCGCCGGTGCCGTGGCCGTGAACGGCGGAAGTCTCAAACAGGTCGCCAATGCCGAGGCCGTAGAACTCATAGACGTCAGGGTTGTAGTAGCCTACGGAGTCGCACTTGTTGACCGCCAGCGCCACGGGCTTGCCGGACTTGCGCAGCATGGTGGCCACGTCCTGATCGGCGGCGGTGACGCCGGACTTGACGTCCACGACCATGACGATGGCGTCCGCCAGCTCGATGCCGATCATGGCCTGACGGCGCATGAATTTCAGCATGTCGTTTTCGGTGCCGGGCTCGATGCCACCGGTGTCCACCAGAGAGAAGGTGCGGTTGCACCATTCGCAGTCGCCGTAGATCCGGTCGCGGGTGACGCCGGGGGTGTCCTCGACGATGGAGGTGCGGTGGCCGGTGAGCTTATTGAACAGCATGGATTTGCCAACGTTGGGACGTCCAACGATGGCAATCAGTCCTTTTGCCATGCAGATCACTCCTTTCAGTAGATGGGGGTGTTTATCTTATTTAATATGCCACATTTTTCCGAAGAAATCAACGGGTAAATGAAATTACAGTGTAAATTCGATGTAGGGACCGGGCATTGACCGTTCCCTGCAATATACGGATGTCATAGGGCAAAGAAAAAGAGGAAGACTTTCGTCTTCCTCTTGCTCTCGCTTTTGGTGAGAAATTACTCAGCCTTGGCAGCAATGACCTGACGGCCATTGTAGGTACCGCAAGCCTTGCAAGCACGGTGGGGAGCAACGGGCTCGCCGCACTTGGAGCAGACGGTGACGCTGGGAGCGCTCAGCTTCCAGTTGGAGCCACGGCGCTTATCGCGGCGGGCGGAAGACACTTTACACTTAGGAACAGCCATGGTGACACCTCCTTGGTCGAACTGCTTTCAAACAGCCTCAATAATGGGATTACTGGTTCAGAAGCTGCTGTAAAGCAGCGAATCGGGGATCGATCTCCTTCTTGCAGCGGCA
>JAFWAZ010000206.1 GCA_017507425.1 Oscillospiraceae bacterium
ATCCGTACCCTGCGTGAGATCGCCGGTCTGTCCGCTGCCGAGATGGCCCAGCGCACCGGCATCTCTGAGGCAGAATACATCCGGTGCGAATCCGGCGAACAGGATCTGAACATCGCCTTCCTGTACCGCTGTACCCTGAGCTTCGGCGTCGACATGGGCGACCTACTGGAGGGCCGCAGCCCCAAGCTCCGCTCCTATGACCTGACCAGAGCCGGCGAGGGCCAGCGGATCGAGGAGGCCCACCACATGGTCGGCTACAACCTTGCCGCCGACTTCCGCAACCGCATCGCCCTGCCTCTGTACATGGAGATGAAGTACCGGCCCGGTGCCGAATATGAGGACATCGAGCTCGTCACCCACGAGGGTCAGGAGTGCGACATCGTCATCCGGGGTCAGATGAAGATCCAGATCGGCTCCAAGTCCGAGATTTTGGGACCCGGCGACACCATCTACTACGATTCCGGCACCCCCCACGGCATGATCGCTGTCGGCGGCGAGGACTGCGCCTTCTATGCCTTCGTGCTGAGCAATTCCGCCGCCCGTGAGGGCGAGGACCCCGCAGCGGTGGAAATTCCCGAGATGAAGTGGCGGGCCCCCGACAAGAAGCCGAGAATCTACCGCAAGTTCATCGACAAGAAGAGCGAGGGCGGCATCATCACCGAGATCTCCTTCAAGGGTCAGGAACAGTTCAACTTCGCCTTCGACATTGTCGACGAGCTGGGCAAAACACAGCCCGGGAAGCTGGCCATGCTCCACGTCAGCGAGGACATGACCGAGCGGCGCTTCACCTTTGAGGATATGAAGAAGGAGTCCGCCAGAGCTGCCAACTATTTCAAGAGTCTGGGCATCAAGCGGGGCGATCGGGTCATGCTGGTGCTCAAGCGCCACTACCAGTACTGGTTCTCCGTGCTGGCGCTGCACAAGCTGGGCGCCGTGGCCATCCCCGCCACCAACCAGCTGCTGGAAAAGGACTTTACCTACCGCTTCGAGGCCGGCAAGGTCAAAGCCATCCTCTGTACCGCCGACGGAGGCGTTGCCGACGCGGTGGATGCCGCAGCCCTCAAATCTCCCGGCCTGCAGCATAAGATTCTGGTGAACGGCTCCCGGGAGGGCTGGCACGACTTCAACGAGGAGTACAGCCTGTTCTCCAGCCGCTTCGAGCGGACAGAGGACGCCCCCTGCGGCTCCGATCCCATGCTCATGTTCTTCACCTCCGGTACCTCCGGCTACCCCAAGCTGGCGGCCCACAACTATAAGTACCCGCTGGGCCACTTCATCACCGCCAAGTACTGGCACCGGGTCAATCCCGACGGCCTGCACCTGACCATCTCCGACACCGGCTGGGCCAAGTCCAGCTGGGGCAAGATCTACGGCCAGTGGCTGTGTGAGGCACCCATTTTTGTCTACGACTTCGACCGCTTCGACGCGGAGAAGATCCTGCCCATGATCGGCAAGTACCGCATCACCACCTTCTGCGCGCCCCCCACCATGTACCGGATGCTGGCAAAACAGGATCTGACCCGGTTCGACCTGACCTCCATCGAGCACGCCTCCACCGCCGGCGAGGCGCTGAACCCCGAGGTCTACCAGCAGTTCAAGAACGCCACGGGTCTGCCCATCATGGAGGGCTTCGGACAGTCCGAGTCCACCCTCATCATCGGCAACATCAACGGCTCCAGCCACAAGCTGGGCTCCATGGGCAAGCCTGTCCCCCTGTACGATGTGCACCTGCTTGATCCCGACGGCAGGGAGGTGGAGACCGGTGAGACCGGCGAGATCTGCATCAACATCTCCGGCGGCCTGCCCTGCGGCCTGAGCTACGGCTACGAGGGCAACGCGGA
>JAFWAZ010000207.1 GCA_017507425.1 Oscillospiraceae bacterium
AGCAATTTCCTGCTGTGGCAGTCCGCTTACTCTGAATTTGTCTATATGAACGTGCTGTGGCCCGACTTCAAGGAGAAGGACTTGGAGGACGCCATTGCAGAATTTCACCGGCGCAACCGCCGGTTTGGAGGCGTATAAAGAATGAAAACCCGAGTTCTTGCAGCAGTTGTCCTTCTTCCGCTGCTGTTTGTGTGTATTTTCTTCCTGCCCAAGATCTGCACCGCCATCGTCTTCGGTCTGGCGGGTGCCATCGCAGCCTATGAGCTGCTGATGGCCACGGGCCATGTGAAGCATCCCCGGCTGGTGGCCTATGCCGCGGTGTCTGCCTTCCTCATGTCCATCTGGAGCTGGAGCGGTCAGAATCAGGGCTGGTTCAGCCTGCTGGTCGTGGCTGTTTTTGCCGCATACTTTGGCGAGATGATGGCAAACCATATCAAGCTGACCTTCGACAAGATCGCCATGTGTATGGTGGCGGCGCTGGTGGTGCCCTATCTGCTGACCTCCCTCGTCCGGATCCTTGCCATGCGGCTGGGCCGGTATTACATCATCGTGCCCTTCCTGATGGCTTTCCTGCCCGACACCGGTGCCTATTTTGCCGGCCGGGCTTTCGGCAAGCACAAGCTGGCCCCCGTCATCAGCCCCAAGAAGACCATCGAGGGTGTGGTCGGCGGCACAGTTTCCTCCGTTCTCGGTATGCTGTTGTACTGCGTGGTCATGAGCACTGCCTTTGACATGCAGGTCAACTATCTTTACGCCGTGATCTTCGGTCTGGCCTCCGCCGCCGGCAGTGTTTTCGGCGATCTGTGCTTCTCCGTCATCAAGCGCCAGACCGGCATCAAGGATTACGGCAATCTGATCCCCGGTCACGGCGGCATTCTCGACCGTTTTGACTCCATGACGGTGGTGGGTCCTCTGGCGGAGGCGCTGCTGCTCCTGCTGCCCATGGCTGTGAAGTGAGGTAAATACTATGATGAAGAATGTTTCCATCCTCGGCTCCACCGGCTCCATCGGCCGCCAGAGTCTGGATGTCATCGAAAAGCTGGGTAACATCAAGGTGGTCGCCCTGACCGCCGGTACCAGCGTCGACCTGATGACCGAGCAGTGCCGCAAGTTCGTCCCCGAGCTGGCGGTCATGGCCAGCAGGGAGGCAGCCGACAAGCTGGCAGCCGCCATTTCTGACCTGCCCACCCGGGTGAGCTGGGGAGAGGAGGGTCTGATCGAGGCCGCCGAGCTGCCCTCTGCCGACTGCGTCATCACCGCAGTGGTGGGCATGGTGGGCCTGAAACCCACTCTCGCCGCCATCCGCGCCCACAAGCGCATCGGCCTTGCCAACAAGGAAACGCTGGTCTGCGCCGGTGAGATCGTCATGCGCGAGGCGAAAAAGGAGGGCGTGGAGATCATCCCCGTGGACTCCGAGCACTCCGCCATTTTCCAGTGCCTGATGGGCAACGCCGCCCACAAGCAGATCAAAAAAATCATCCTGACATGCTCCGGTGGCCCCTTCTTCGGCAAAACCCGTGAGGAGCTGAAACATGTCACCCGGGCCGACGCCCTGAAGCATCCCAACTGGAAGATGGGTGCCAAAATCACCATCGACTGCTCCACTCTGATGAACAAGGGTCTGGAGGTCATCGAGGCCATGCGGCTGTACGACGTTCCGCTGGAGCAGGTGCAGGTGCTGATCCACCGCCAGTCCATCGTCCACTCCATGGTGGAGTACGTGGACGGCGCAGTCATGGCCCAGCTGGGCGCCCCCGATATGCGCCTGCCCATCCAGCTGGCTCTGACCTATCCCGAGCGCTGTGAGTGTCCCGTGGACGGTCTTGACCTGACGGCCACGCCTCTGGCCTTCTCACATCCCGATCTGGAGAGCTTCCCCTGCCTGCAGCTGGCTATGGACGCCGCCAAGCTCGGCGGCACCGCCTGCCCCGTTATGAACGGCGCCAATGAGGCCGCAGTCGCCCTGTTCCTGGAGGACAAGATCGGCTTCTACGACATTTATGAGCTGGTCAGGGGCGCCATGGAGGCAGTGCCCTTCATCGCCGACCCCACGCTGGAGCAGGTGCTGGAGTGCGACGCCGCCGCCCGCCGGTATGTTGCAGAGCACGCATAATATCCCATTTCTATCTTAGCGAGGAATTCTATGTCCACTATTTTCGCAATTCTGATGTTCAGTGTCCTGATTTTTGTCCACGAGCTGGGCCATTTTGCCACCGCCAAGCTCTTCGGCGTTCAGGTCAACGAATTTTCCATGTTCATGGGCCCTGCCATCTGGAAAAAGCAGATCGGCGAGACCCTCTACGCCATCCGCTGCATCCCCTTTGGCGGCTACTGCGCCATGGAGGGCGAGGACGAGGATACCGAAAATCCACGCTCCTTCCAGAAGGCCGACTGGTGGAAGCGGGTGATCATTCTGGTGGCCGGCTCCGCCATGAACCTGCTGACCGGTATCCTGATCTACTGCCTCCTGTTCCTGCCCGCCGAGACGGTGACGGTGCCCGTTGTCCACTCCTTTACGGACTGCTGTATTTTCAACACCGAGGACGGCATCCATGAGGGCGATATCATCCGGGAGCTGGATGGGGAGAAGATCTACCTCAACAACGACGTGACCTTCTTCCTGAGCTTCAGCGAGGACGGCGTCCACGACATCACCGTGGAGCGCGACGGCCGGCTCATCGAGTTCAAGGACTTCGAGATGGGCCACACCCATGAAAACGAGGACGGCACCCTCTACCGCCACTATGGCTTCTCCATCGGTCAGGAAAAGAAGGCGACCTTTGGCGACAAGCTGGGCTATGTGTTCGACAACGTGGCTGACAACATCCGCATGGTCTGGGTGAGCCTGAAAATGCTCTTCACCGGTCAGGCGGGTCTGCAGGATATGTCCGGCCCCGTGGGCATCGTGTCCCAGATGTCCCAGATCGCGGATGCGTCCAAAACCGCGTGGATCGCGCTGCTGAATCTGCTGAGCGTGGGTGCGTTCATCGCCATCAATCTGGCGGTGATGAACCTGCTGCCCATCCCGGCGCTGGACGGCGGCCGGGTGGTTGCCCTGCTGCTGACCACCGCCATCGAGCGGATCACCCATAAGAAGATCGATCCCAAGTATGAGGGCTATGTCCATGCAGCAGGCATGATCCTGCTCCTCGGACTTATGGCCATTATTTTGCTCAAAGATGTTTTCGTCATCGTGAAAGGATAAACAGCTATGACCAGACAGATTATCGTCGGCGGCGTCCCCATCGGCGGCGGCGCTCCCGTAGCCATCCAGTCCATGCTCAACACCAAGACCACCGACGTGGCCGCTTCTCTCGAGCAGATCCGCAAGCTCCACACCGCCGGCTGTCAGATCGCCCGGCTGGCCGTCCAGAACATGGAGGCCGCCCGGGGCTTCGCCGAGATCGCCAAGGAGAGCCCCCTGCCTCTGGTGGCGGACATCCACTTCGACTACAAGCTGGCCATCGCCGCCGCTGAGGGCGGCGCCAGCAAGATCCGCATCAACCCCGGCAACATCGGCGGCGAGGATCGGGTCAAGGCCGTGGTCGACGTCTGCAAGGCCCGGAACATTCCCATCCGCATCGGCGTCAACGGCGGAAGCCTTGACAAGAAGCTGCTGGAAAAGTACGGCCACCCCACCGCCGAGGCCCTCGTGGAGAGCGCCTTCGAGCACATCGCGCTGCTGGAAAAGTACGATTTCCACGACACCTGCGTGTCCATGAAATCCTCCACCGTGCCCACCATGGTGGCGGCCTGCCGCTTGTTCCGCTCCAAGTGTGACTACCCCCTGCACATCGGCGTCACGGAAACCGGCCCCGTGAAGCAGGGCCTGATGAAGTCCGCCATGGGCATCGGCGCTCTGCTGCTGGACGGCATCGGTGACACCATCCGCGTTTCCCTGACCGACGACCCCGTGGAGGAGGGGTGCCCAGGAATAATAGAAATATTTTCGGAATTTCGGTTCTTTTGCAGCAACATCAAGAATATACCTGACGCACTCAGGAGTCAATGCGTGCCATTGTGACGCGTGGAATACATCGTATATTCCGAATTTACTGTCAATTTTCATAGGTTTCTTAATTTGATTTTTTCTTAGATAGTTTTTTACTAAGTCTATCCAATTTAGAAAATACGGCTTAAAGAAATGATAATGACGCACACGGTAATGCTCAGACTCGGGCCACAACTTTTGTCCGGATATAAATTCTGTATCTGTTGTAGTAAGTTTATTGTAAATATAATCGTTGCTCTTTATAGGGTAGTCATTACCCGAAAGCGTAACTAACCGAGTATATTCACCTTTTTTCATCGCATAACGATACATAGCAAAAGTTGCTTCAACTATAGAATAGTCTCCCCAATAAATCTTTTTTCTGAACGGCATCAGTTCAAGTTTTCCTTGTGCCAGTTTCAAACCTTTTATTTGCGATGTATCTATTTGCGATTTTCTGTCAAGATGAATATATAAATCAAAACGTTCATCATCCAATGCCATTACCAAGCGAGCAAGCTGTTCAAAA
>JAFWAZ010000208.1 GCA_017507425.1 Oscillospiraceae bacterium
ATGTTGGGCATCAGGTTGTTGGGGATGCCGCGGGGATCCTCGCCGATCAGGCCGGACTCATGGGCGCCGCTGGGGTTGAAGTAGCGCAGCAGAGCCACGGACCAGTCCTTGTCGGCGAAGCAGATGCCGGAGAGGATCTGCTCGGTCATGTACTTGGTCCAGCCGTAGGGGTTGGTGCAGTTGCCGGTGCGGCTGTTCTCCCGCAGGGGCATCTCGTTGTCGGCGGTGTAGACGGTGGCGGAGGAGGAGAAGATCAGCTTCTTCACGCCGAACTCGCCCATGACCTTGGTCAGCACCAGAGTGGAGTTGAGGTTGTTGTCGTAGTACTTCCAGGGAATGGCGACGGACTCGCCAACGGCCTTCAGGCCGGCGAAGTGGATGACGCAGCCGATCTCGTTTTCGGTGAAGATCTTCCGCAGCAGCGCCTCATCCCGGACGTCGCCCTCGTAGAAGCGCAGGTCCTTGCCGGTGATGGTCTTCACGCGATCCAGACTCTTGGGGTTGGAGTTGCAGAGATTGTCGATGACGATAACGCCGTAGCCCTCATTCAGAAGCTCGACGCAGGTGTGGGAACCGATATAGCCGGTACCGCCGGTGACAAGAACATTCATAAAAGTTGACCTCCTAGAAGTTTTGGTTTCCTGCTGTCATTGTATCCGATTTCTGGAAAAATTTCAATAGCAACATTCCACTTGCCAAGAAAACATGAAGCGGGTATAATGGAGAAAATACCACAGCCTACCTTGACGTTTTGGAGGTTATCATGGAGAAAAAACACATCCTCTTACTTACCACCGGCGGCACCATTGCGTCCCTGCCCGGCGGAGAGGGTCTGGAGCCCCACCGCTCGGACGTGATGGAGCGTCAGCTGAACCAGCTGCGCAGCTATTTCGATATCACCGTGGAGGATCTGATGTGTCTGGATTCCTCCAACATCCGCCCCGCGGAGTGGCAGCAGATCGCCAAGCGGGTTTTTGAAACCAGACTTGACTATGACGGCATCGTCATTTCCCACGGCACCGACACCATGGCCTACACCGCCTCCGCCATCACGTGGATGCTGCCGGGACTGGACCGGCCCGTGGTGCTCACCGGCTCCCAGCTTCCGCTGGCGGACGTGCTTTCCGACGGACCGGACAATCTGCGCACCGCCTTTGCCATGGCCGCCACCGGCTGCAACGGCGTGTATCTGGCCTTTGACCGGAAGGTCATGCTGGGCTGCCGGGCGGTGAAGGTCCGGGCCTCCGGCTTCTCCGCCTTTGAGAGCGTCAACGCCCACTATACCGCGCAGGTCAGCAATCTGGGCCTTGTGCTGGATCATTCGGGCCTGCAGCCCCAGATGGGCTTCCCCCAGCTGATGACCGATATCTCCGACTCCGTGTTCCTGCTGAAGCTGACCCCGGGTCTGGATCCGAGGATCTTTGAGATGCTCTCCGTCATGGGCTACAAGGGCATCGTCATCGAGGCCTTCGGCCTCGGCGGCGTCAACGTCCTGCATGAGGGTCTCGACGGCATCCGCACCGCCCTGCAGCGGGACATCAGCGTGGTGGTCACCACCCAGTGCCTGTACGATTCCGCCGACCTCGGCGTCTATCAGGTGGGCAAGAAGCTGCTGGATCTGGGCGTCATTCAGGGCCGGGACATGACCTCCGAGGCCGCCATGACCAAGCTTATGTGGGCCATCGGTCAGGGCATGAACAGACGCCAGATCGAAGCCCTGTTCAAGCGCAATCTGGCGGGCGAGATCACCGTGTAAATTAAGAAGAAACAGCAATCTTGGCCCCCTCTTTGAGGGGGCAGGGCTGCGAAGCAGACCGGGGGAGTGTCCCGCCAATAGAGCCTCCCCCCCTCCGACCCGGCTGTCGCCGGGCCACCTCCCCCCAGGGGGAGGCAAGAAGAAAAACATTTTCCATTTCACCGGAGGTGATTTTGTGGATCCCATCTACGTAACCGGCCATCGAAATCCGGACACCGATTCCATTGTGGCGGCCATCGCCTATGCCGCCCTGCGCAACGCCGTGGGCGACCGGGAGTATGTCCCCGCCTGTCTCGGCCACATTTCCGATGAAACCATGCGGGTTCTCGACCGCTTCGGCTATGAGCCCCCCATGCGTCTGTTCGACGTCTATACACAGGTGCGGGATCTGGACTACGCCACCCCCCGGACACTGTTCCGGAGCGTCACCGTGGGCACCGCGTGGACGGCCCTGCAGGAGCAGAAGAGCGTCTCCAGCGTGGCCGTCACCAATTCCGACGGCACGCTCCACGGCATGCTGAGCTGGGACGACATCGCCTCTTTCCACATGGGTCTGGTATCCAGCTCCTACCTGCGGCCCACGCCGCTGTACAATGTGCTCTCCACCCTTGAGGGCAAGCTCCTCAACGACCTCGGCAGCGGAAGCGATATGATCTCCGGCGAGGTCACCGTGGCCCTGCCCATGAGCCGGGAGCACCTGCTCTTTCAGAAGAAGGAGAGTATCGTCATCTGCGGCAGCCAGCCGGACATGATCCGCCGGGCGCTGGAGATGAATGTCCACTGTCTGATCCTGTGCCAGTCGGAGCTTCCGGAGGAGGTCCGGGGCATCGAGAGCACCACCACGGTCATCATGACCCCCTACGACGCCTACCGCACCCTGCGGCTGATCTTCCAGTCCGCCCCGGTGGAGCGGGTCTGCCGGAGCAAGAACCTGACGGCCTTCCATCTGGATGACCGGCTGGACGACGTCCGGGAGCTGGTGCTGAAGAAAAACGAACACTGCTATCCCATTCTGGATGCAAACGAAAAGGTCGTGGGCATTCTGACCCGGCAGCATCTGCTGCGCCCGCGGCGCAAGCGGGTGGTGCTGGTGGACCACAACGAGGCCGCCCAGTCCGTGGCGGGACTGGAGGAGGCGGAGATCCTGGAGATCATCGACCACCACCGTCTCGCCGACATCCAGACCCTGAATCCCATCTACTTCCGCAATGAGCCCGTGGGCTCCACCAACACCATCATCGCCGGAATGTTTCAGGAGCGGGGTCTGATCCCCAGCGAGAACATGGCCGGCATGCTGGCGGCGGCCATCGTGGCGGATACGGTCATGTTCAAGTCCCCCACCAGCACCGACCGGGATCGGAGCATCGCCGAGCGCATGGCCCGGATCGCGGGCATCAGTCTGGACGAGCTGGGCCGGGAGATCTTCTCCTCCTCCCACGAGGGCAAGTCCATCCGGGATCTGCTCCAGTCCGACTGCAAGGAATTCCACATCGCCGGCCACAATTTCGCCGTGGCCCAGATCACGTCCGTGGATACCACCGCCATGTTCTCCCGGAAGGACGAATTCCTCACGGAGATGGCGCACATCAGACGGGAAAAGAGCTACGGCATGGTGCTGCTGATGCTCACCGACGTGCTCCTCGACGGCACGTGGCTCCTCTTCACCGGCGACGAGGACGTCATCCGCAATGCCTTCTCCGTCCAGCCCAGAGAGGGCGCCGTGTTCCTCCCCCATGTCATGAGCCGCAAAAAGCAGGTCATTCCCAGCCTGTCGGCACTGTGGGGCTAATCAGCTGCATAACGACAGCGCGGTACGAAAACTCGTACCGCGCTGTCAGACTGTCAAAGAACTTGTATTTCGATGGACAACGTAGGGGCGAGCATTGCTCGCCCGCCGAAAATCCTTTATTTTCGGATTTCCCGAAGGGAAATCACTGTTTTTTCGCCTTGCGGCGACTGATTTTGCCGGAGCAAAATCAGCGGGCGACCAGTGGTCGCCCCTACGGGTACTTTTTTGACAAGCTCACAGCGCGGTACGAACATTCGTACCGCGCTGTTTGTTTATCCGATATACTCTTTCTGAATGGCCGAATCCAGCGTCAGCTTCACCACGTTGGCGCAGCAGCGCTGCAGGGCCTCCCGGGTGAGCCGGCCGTCCTCCAAGCCTTGGAGGATGTCCTTTTTGAAGCTGCCGCCGCCGGGCATGATGAGGTCGTTGCCTGCGGCGAGGGCGAGGGCGGAGCTGGCCTGCCCCTTATTGGTGGAGAACCAGTCGGTCATGACCACGCCGTCGAAGCCCCATTCGTTTCTCAGGATCTTGGTGCACAGATCGTGGGAATTGGGGGTATAGACGCCGTTGACCTTGTTGTAGGAGGTCATGACGGCCTTGGCGCCGCCGTGGCGGACGGGGAACTCGAAAGCGCGCAGATAGATCTCCCGCAGGGCCCGCTCGGAGACGTTGGAGGAGACGAAGTTGCGGTTGTCCTCCTGATTGTTGCAGGCGAAATGCTTGACGGTGACATAGAAGCCCGGCTCGCGCTGGATGCCCTTGGTGATGGCGGCGGCGAGGAGGCCCGTCAGCCGGGGATCCTCGGAGAAATACTCGAAGTTCCGGCCGCAGAGGGGATTGCGGTGGATGTTCACCGCCGGGGCCAGCCAGTAGGTGCAGCCGTACTCCTCCATCTCCCGGCGGATGGCGCCGCCCACCTCTTCGAGAAGCGCCGCGTTCCAGCTCTGGCCCAGCGCCGTGGCCACGGGGAAGGCGGTGGTGAACTGGTACAGGGAGGGCTCCTTACTGGGGTCGCCGGCGATGAGCTTCTTGGCAAAGCCGGGGAAGGATTCGAAAATGGACATGGGCATCTGGACGGGCTTGATCTTTCCGTTTTTGCCGAGGGTGGAGTGCTTCTGGATGCGCAGGCCCGCAGGGCCGTCACACAGCGCCACATTGGCAAGACCCCGGTCCCAGAATTTGGACGTGGTGTTGCCGACGCTGCCGGGAAGATCGAATTTCTTTTCCCCGCCGAACATGCCGATGCCCACCACAATGTCCACCATCTCCGCATCGGTCAGGGTTTCGATGAAAGCACGGATGCCGGGATCCTCCGGATAGACCGGCGGCTCCTCGTAGGTGTAGGCCGTGGGGACGATGGCATCGGCGTCCAGCAAAAGCCGGGGCAGATGAGGGGGAAGCACTTCCCGGGGCCGGGCGGGGGGCTGCAGCTCGGCAATGGGGCTGTGCAGGGGGCAGACGTGGTCATGGAGGGAAACGGTGACCGCCCGCCGGAGGTTCAGCACCGCCACAGGCTCTGTGTTCCGGCTGGAATTGCCGAGGCGCAGGACATAGTCGCCGCCGTCAAGAATATAGGCTCCGTCCTGCTCCCGGAAGGAGGCCAGCTCCCGCAGATCGAATTCGAGGGAGAGCTCCTCCGTTTCGCCGGGGGAGAGCAGTCCGGTCTTGGCGAAGGCCGCGAGGGACTGGTATTCCCTGTCCATGCCATCGGCCGGTGCGGAGAGGTAGAGCTGGGCCACCTCCTTGCCCGGATGCGCGCCGGTGTTGGTAATTGCGGCGGTCATGCGGATGACCGTGCCGTCGGCACGGACTTCTCGGCACTTGATGGCGAAATCGGTGTAGCTCAGACCGAAGCCGAAGGGATACCGGGGCACCGCGCCGAAGGTGTCGAACCAGCGGTAGCCCACATAGATGCCTTCCTTATAATATTCGTTTTCCAGCTCCCCGTTGAGGGCGCCGTACTCCATGGCAAAGGGCAGGTCTTCGTAGCGGTAGGCCCAGGTGTCGGTGAGCTTGCCGCTGGGGTTCACCGCGCCCGAGAGAATGTCCGCCAGAGCGTTGCCGCCCTCGGTGCCCGGCTGGCAGATATAGACAATGGCGTTGATACCGCCGATGCCGTCCAGCGCCGACAGATCCACGCTGGAGCCGCAGTTGATGACCAGCACGAACTTCTCATAGCGCTCCGCGCAGACCCGAATGGCTGCCGTCTCCTCCTCCGTCAGGTAATAGTCGCCCCGCTCCAGCTTCCGGTCACCGCCCTCGCCGGCCTGCCGGGAGAGAACGTAGACGCAGGAATCCGTATCGCTCTGGTTGATATCATCATCCGTGATGGCGGGGCCGGCGGGAGTGCGGAAATTGTCGAAGAGCATCTGCATGATGTCGCTGAGCTTCAAAAGGTTTACGCGCTTTCGCTTTTCAATCTTGTAGGCGGCCTCGGCTTTCCGGTAGAATTCCTCGAAATCCGCCAGCCACTTCTCGGTGGTGACGGTGAAGCCCTTATTTTTCAGGCCCTCGAGTACCGTGACGGAGTAGCGCTCGTTGACCTCGCCGGAGCCGGTGCCGCCCTTGACGGTCATGGATGCGCCGGGGCCGTAGAGGGCCACCTTTTTGTGGGAAAAGGGCAGGGCTCCGTCGTTTTTCAGCAGCACAATGCCCTCGCAGGCAGCCCGGTAGGCCACCAGACGGTTTTCCTGCTCCCGCCGGCTGACGGCGTCAGAGCGGGATGCCTTGGTTCGCAGTTCCATATCAGTACCTCCTACAAAGTGATGCAGAATCAGTGTTCTTTTGGAATAATATACCACGGCTTCGCGGAAAAATAAAGAATTTCGACAAAAATTGCAGATAAAAAGGGTCGCCCTCTGTGATTGGAAAATGACTGTCTTAGATTAGCACGATGCCCGACCACACGTGTTCTGCTCGACGATCGATTTGCAGAATCTTCGACAGCCTGTCCCCGGGCATTGCCCGGAAAAAGGGCGGCCCTTTCGGGCCGCCCGTGGGGGATGCGTCAGATGAGGCCGAGATAGCGCGCCAGAATGGTGGCTGCCTGTGCCCGGTTGGTGGTGATCTGGGGGGCCAGCGTGGTGGCGGTCATGCCGTTGATGTAGCCGTTGGCCACAGCCCACTCAAATGCGTGGATGGCGTAGTAGCTGACATCGTCGACATCGGCATAGCCGGACAGGTCGAATTCTGCCCGGTTCTGACCGTCAAAGCGGTAGAGCATGGTGACCATCTGCTCACGGGTGATGGTCATGTAGGGAGCGCCCATGCCCTCGCTGACGCCGCTGACGATGCCCATATCCTCGGCCCATGCGAAGGCATCGGCGAAGAAGGCATCGGCGGGAACGTCGCGGAAGCTGGAGGGCTCTGCGACCTCGGGGGAGCCGGCAGCCCGGTAGAGCATGGTCACCCACTCGGCGCGGGTCAGGGTGCCGGCGGGATCGAAGGTGCTGCCGTCCTTGCCGGTCATGATGCCCTCGTGGTACAGCTCCAGAGCGGCCTCGAAGAACCAGTGCTCCTCGGACACGTCAGCATAGGGATTCTCCCGGACGGCATCGCAGCGGGAGCAGCCGGTGCCCTGCCAGTCGTGGCCCAGTGCGGGAACGACCTCCTGCGCGATCAGGATCTCGTTGCAGACAGAACACTTCTTGCCCTCGGTCAGACCGGTTTCGGTACAGGTGGCGGGAACAGCGGGGAGGATCTCCTCGGTGTGGCCCAGTGCGGGAACGACTTCCTGCGCTATCAGGATTTCACCGCAGACAGAACACTTCTTGCCCTCGGTCAGGCCGGTTTCGGTGCAGGTAGCGGGAACAGCGGGGAGGACTTCCTCGGTGTGGCCCAGTGCGGGAACGACTTCCTGCGCGATCAGGATCTCACCGCAGACAGAACACTTCTTGCCCTCGGTCAGGCCGGTTTCGGTACAGGTAGCGGGAACAGCGGGGAGGATCTCCTCGGTATGGACGTGCTTCTCGCAGACCACATCGCGGCGGTCGCGGACGCGGATTCTGGGAGCGGGGCCGTCGAAGGAATTGTCGTAGGAGGCAAGGCCGGTGACGGTGATCTTGGCACCAACGGCCAGATTCTCCACGTCGTAGGAGGTGGTGATGTAGCCGTCGATGAAGATGCGGCCCAGTTCGCCCTTTTCGTCCTTGACCATGATGGTCTGGATCAGGCCGTTGGCGTACTCAAAGGATTCGACGGTGCCGGAGAGGGTGACGAGGGAGCCCAGAACGGAGCCGTCGTTCAGCTGGGCGGCGGTGATGGCGATGGGTGCGACCTCGTTGCCCTCGGAGATCAGCTCGATCTCAGAAACGGCGATCTGGCGCTCACCCTGATAGCTGGAGGTGGTGCCGGTGATGCGGACCTTGTCGCCGATTTTGAAGTTGCCGGCCACGGGGAAGGCGTTGATGCCGGCGGTGGCATCCTGCAGGTAGATGCAGTCGAAGAAGGCGGTGTCCTTGTCGTAGCCGGAGGCGTTGGAGGTGACGATGCCCTCGATGGTGTACTTGACGCCCTCGTTCACCTCGGCCTGCACATCGGCGATGTCGGTGACGGTGACGGGATTCAGGAACTGCACCAGATTCTCACAGATGCGGTAGTTGGAGTAGTTCTTCTCGGAGCCGGAGTCCTCGATGGTGGCCTGCACCTCGAAATTGGACATGAATGCGGCGCCGGAGACGATGATCAGGCCCTGACCGTCGAGCTGCTCCATGGCCATGACCATCAGGCGGTCATCGCCCTCGGTGTAGGCGTACTTGGGGATGTCGCTGCCGCCCAGTCCGTCCTTGTCCACGTCCACGGAGTAGGTGGTGGCGTGGGCATAGACCACGGGGCTGACGGTGGCGGGCATGGCGGGGGTGGCACTGCCACTGCCGTCGACGGTGTAGACGGTGGCGCCGCCGTAGTGGCTGAATACCTCGGTGTACATCCGGTCATAGGGATGCTCAGCGTCGTACTCCACGCCCTCGGTCAGGAAGTTCTCGCCGTAGGTGTTGAAGTAGAGTCTCCACTTGTCCACGCCGTCGGCGGCGGAGCGGACATCGTCGTAGGTGGCGTCGTCGCCGATGCGCAGGGAGGAGCCCAGCGCCTCCAGAACGGCGTTCTGGGCGGCGGCCATGTGGAGGATGGAGGGATCGGACTGGATAACGTCGTAATTCTCGTAGTTGTCGGACCAGCCGGCGAGGATCACGGCGCCGCCGTTGTCATTGAAGGCCTTGATGGCGGCCAGCTCCTCGGCGGTGTAGACCTTGGGATCGGACTGGGCCGCGGCCAGACGGCGGCTGGGGGCGGTCAGGATCAGGGCGGCGTACTTCTCGTTGGAGCAGGCGGCGATCAGATCCTCGGAGGTGTTCAGCTGCACGGTGCGCACGGAGTAACCGGCGGCCAGAGCGCCGAAGTTGCCCATGGAATCCTTGTAGTTGCCGTTGACGTACTCGTTGTAGTGGCTGGCGTCGATGCCGATGTAGACCAGCTTGCTTGCGTCCTGCACATCCAGCTCCACGTCCATGGAGAAGGTGTACTCCACGCCGTCCAGCTCCACCACGGCGGTGACGGTGATCTTCATGACCCGGGCGGTATCGGGGGTGTACTTGAACTCCAGCGTCTTGTTGCCGGAGGCGGGGACGGTGTAGCCGGTGGTGTCCACAGCCAGAACCTGAGAGCCCACGGTGTAGGTCAGGCTCTTGACGGTGGCCTCGCTGAGCTCGGAGTTGAACAGGGTGGTGGAAATGGTCAGCTCCTCGCCGGTGACGGGGGTGGCGGTGCCGCATTCCAGGTTGGAGATGCCCAGCTTCAGGGTTTCGCCCACCCAGACGGGGGCGGTGACGGCAATGTCGCCGTCGCCCTGGGTCACGCGGATGTAGTAGTAGGAATAGTCGGGGGCCAGCTCGGCAGACAGAACGCCGGCGGACAGTGCGGCGGGATCGTCCCAGACATGGGCGACCTTGCCGGAGTTGACGATGACCTCCACCTTGGAGACGGAGTCGGAGGCATCGGGATCGAACAGGGTGACCTCAATGCTCAGCGCCTCGGGAACCTCCTCAATGGTGGAGCCCAGCAGCATGCCGTTGACGGTGTAGCCGATCTGAAGATTCTTGTCCTCGGTGGCGTAGACCCGGTAGGCGCGGATGGCCTCGTAGATGCCCGCCTCGGAGAAGTCATCGGTCAGAACCACGTCACGGGCGTCGTTGGCGTTGCCCCACTTGCCCTTGTGGTTGTCCTGATTGTTGGTGGGGGCCACGTGCCAGCCCTTGTCCAGAGCCATGGTGTACTGCTCATAGCTGGGGTAGTAGCCGCCTGCGCCCACCTGACCCTCACCGTTGCCGACCTCCACCAGCTGGATGCGGGAGTCAATGACGGCATCCCAGTAGGCGAAGTCGGTGAAATTGCCGAAGGTGGTGCCGGGGTGGTTGAACTGGCTGATGCCGTCCACGCCCTCGGCCTGACTCAGCAGGGCGTAGTAGGCCTTCATGCCGGCGTCGGCGGTCTTGTTGTTCAGGGTAGCGTTATTGCGGGAGACGATGCCGTCGGTGGCGAAGGTGTTGATGTGGCCGGGGCCGCCGGACCAGGTCATTTCGAAGCCGCCGATGGCCACCACGCTGGACTGGCGGGCGTTGAAGTCGGCGATGGCGCCCTTGTAGGCGTTCCACAGATTCTGGCTGGAAGCGGAGGCGAGGCTCATGTCGTACAGAGCACCCTCGGGGTTGGCGGAGCCGGTGGTGTCAAAGTAGTTGGAGTGGTCGGTGAAGGCCACGAAATCCACGTTGGCACTCTCGGGCAGACCCTCGATGTAGCTCAGAGCGGACTCCAGAGAGCCGGAGCCGTCGGAGTAGGTGGTGTGGGAGTGGAGCTGGCCGAAGTACAGCTCATACTGGGCCACGCCCACGGTGAAGCTCCATGCCTTGGAGGCGGTCTTGCCGTCAGCCCGGGTCACGGTGACGGTGACGCTGACGCGGCCGTCGGCCATGTCGGCGGCGGGGGTGTAGGTGATGACGCCGTTTTCGTAAACAGCCTCAACGGCCTCGCCGTTGACGGTCATGGTGACGGTGGCATCATAGCCGGCGTTGATGATGTCGGCGGAGATGACGGGCCGCTTGTCGGCGCCGGTCTGGGAGTTGGCGGCGGGGGTAATCGCGCCGATGGAGGGCTCGTCGATGATGTCGATGGCGCTGCCGTTGGCAAACTGCACGCCCTTGGTGTCGGTGCCGGAGATGCTGATGGCGATGACGCTCTTGCCCTCGGCCACGATCTGCTGGATCTGCTCGGCGGTGACGGTCAGGGTGTAAACGCCGTTGGCCTCGGTGTATTCGGCCTCGGTGCTGTTCACGGTGACGGTCAGGCTCTCCACACCGAAGACGGCGTCGACGGAGAAGGTGTAGGTGTAATCCTGACCCATGTAGGCATTACCGTTGGCGCCGAAGATCACATCGGGGATGTTGACAATGCCGCCGGTCAGATTCACACCCTCGGCCACGGGATAGAAGAAGAACTCGTAAATGTCATAATCGGTGACATTGTACATGGAGTAGGTCTTGTAGGAGTCGGCGTAGTACTCGAGGTACTGGCTGTAGGTGCCGTTGTACTTGGCGGTACGGGACTCCAGATTCCAGCCGCCGGACTTGCCGGAGGTCAGGGTCCAGTCGGCGTCCTCGGTGGCTTCCAGAGAATAGAAGGCGTTGTTGCCGGTGCCGTTGGAGCACAGATAGCCGTAGGTCTCGTTGAAGAAGCGGTAGTAGTTGCCGTTCTGGGAGACGGTGAAGACCACGCCGCCGTTGGCGGGGGAGGCTGCGCCGTTCTCGATGACGGTCAGGGCATTTTCAATGCTCTGGGTGTCGCTTTCGGCAGCCAGAACGCCCTCGGCGGACAGGTTGTAAATGACCACCTGTGCACCCTCGGCGGGCAGATTGCTCTCGGGAGCCTCGTCGCCCTCCACGACCAGATAGAACTGCTGGGCGAACAGGGCCTCGTTGCTGTTGTTGTAGTAGGAGGACCAGTTGTTCTTGTCGGCGTACCACTCCACATAGACATTGCGGGCCACGTTCTTGATATAGAAGCAGTTCTCGGTGGCGGCAGGCTCGACGGTCCATGCGGTGTTCACGTCGTCCAGAGGCATGGAAGAATAGCTGGCGCCCATGGACAGCTTCTTGCCGTCGGCGGTGGAGAAGGTGTAGGATCCGTCGTCGTTGAGGCCCACGGTCCAGATGTCGGCGGCGGTGTAGCCGGAGAGCTTGCCGTCCGCCAGAACCACGGGAGTACCCATGTTGTAGAAGCCGGTGTACTCGGTGGACATGGCCATGGCGTTCGCGGGGTTGAAGATGACAACGGTGTCACCCTCGTGCAGCTCGGTGACGATGCCGGAGTGCTTGGCCGCTTCGACCAGATAGAAGTCCATCTTGTAGATGTCGGTGGTCTTGACGCCGTAGGTGGTGAAGCCGTTGTAGTACTCCATGGCCTGATTGTAGTTGCCGTTGTAGTTGGCGCCCACGTTCATCAGGATGAACTTGCCGTCCTCCTGCTGCTCCAGCGTCCACTTGCCGCAGTCGGTGAGCTCCTCGGCGAAGCTCATGCCGTTGCCGGTCTCGGCGGAGGTCAGATACAGGCCGTCCAGAGAGAAGATGTAGTGCTCGCCCTCCACGGTGACCAGAAGCTTTGCCATGCCCTCGGCCAGCGTGATGGTGTCATTTTCCGCGGCTGCGGTGACGGCAGCCACCTTCTTGCCGCTGAGGGTATTGCCCATGACGGCGGTATTGGCGGCGTTGTAGATCAGGACGGTGTCACCGTCCTGAGGAGCCTCGGCCATGTACAGCGCGGAGGCGGTTTCAGGCTCCTCGGGTTCCTCGGGCTCGGGATCCACGGGATCGGTGGGGATGTCGCCGGTGACCAAGTAGAAGCTCAGCTGGAACTGGCCGTCGGTGGCTGCGGAGGAGGAGTTGTAGGTGGACCAGTTGCTGTACTGGTTGTACCACTCGATGTAGTTGCCGCGGCCGACATTCTGGATGTTGTACAGGCCGCCGCCCAGATCGGTCAGGGTCCAGTCGTCGTGGACGGCACCCAGATTCATGGAGGCATAGCTGTCTGCCATGCCCAGATTCTGCTCGCCGTAGGCGAAGGAGAAGCTGCCGTCGCCGTTGTCGATGACGGTGAAGACCTCCGTCTCGCCGAAGCCGGTCAGAACGCCGTCGGTCAGCGTCACGTCCACGCCGACGTTGTAGTTGCCGGTCTTGACGGTGGACAGGGCCTTGCCGTAGGCGGGGGCGTAGATGACGACTCTGTCACCGGCGGCGATGGGGCCGGCGGGCGTGACAGGCTCACTCTCTACAGGCTCGGATACAGCAGGCTCAGAGGGCTCGATGGGCTCGGTGGTGCCGCCGTCAGAGAGCTTGTACAGGGTGAAATAGCTGGGGTAGCCGGCGGGATTGCCGGAGACGGTGGCGGTCTTGTAGCCCCGGAACTTGTTCTCGGAGCCCTTGTTGCTGGCGAGGACAACGGTGTCGCTGCCCTGACCGGCAAACTGGAACAGGCCGTTCTCGCAGGTGGCAGTCCAGCTGTAGTCTGCGGCGATGATGCCGTTGTTGTTGCCGCCCTTGGGGGCGACGGTGACGCCGTTGGAGTCGGTCAGCTTGACGCCGGCTTCATCCACGGTGATGTCCCACACCAGATTGGATGCAGGATCGGTGACAGTGCCGTCCGCAGCAGTGACGGCCTCGGCCAGCAGCCAGCCACCTTCAAAGACGGTGGGAGCGTAGCCGGTGTCCACGACCAGAACATACTTGCCGGTGGTCAGTTCCCCGGCAGAGGTGATCTGGGAATAGACGGCAGAGTCGGCTGCAAAGGCCGTGGCGGGGAGCATGGAAAAGACCATGACCAGCGCCAGAACCAGTGACAGCACTCTGCTGAAGTTGGATTGCTTCATTATAGTTCCTCCTTTTTAAGTTCGCGCCGCGTCTGCGGCACGGAAATTGCAGGTCAATCATACCATATAATTACTGCCGCCGCCACAGCAATTTGGAAAATTTGTAAAAAATGCCCTGCCTTGACATCGGAGGGAGGGGGTGGTATCCTTTAATGGAAAGAACATGGAGGAACGGCTATGAAAAAACATCTGATCTCCGCCGCTGTCCTGCTGACGGTGCTGGCCGTCTGCGCGGGACTCTTTGTGGCGGCCCATCCGGCCCGGGAGCCCGAGCCCGGGGCGGCGGAATATATGGAATATGAAAATGCAGTGGTGGAGCAGATCCTCTCCGACTCCACGGAGGCGGATCCCGTCTCCGAGAACCACCACCGGGGCAGCCAGAACCTCATCGTCCTCGTGAAAACCGGCTGCTATGCCGGAGAGAAGATGATGGCGGAGAATACCGTGGGCCCCATCTACGGGCAGCCCCTCCGGGTGGGGGACGGCGTCACCGTGGGACTGTCGACCTATGCCGACGGCACCGTGCGCTGCTATGTCTATGAGTACAACCGCTTCTGGGGACTGCTGACCGTTGCGGCGGTATTTCTGATCGTGACGGTGCTGGTGGGCGGCAAGGTGGGCATCAAGAGTCTGGTGAGCTTGGGGCTGACCGTTGCGGCGCTGATCTTCATTCTGCTGCCGCTGCTGCTGGCGGGCTGGCCCACCATCCCCACCACGTTCCTGATCTCGGTTCTGGTGACGGCGGCCACCTTTGTGATCCTCGGCGGTGTGGACAGAAAGACCGTCTGCGCCTGTCTCGGTACGCTGGCGGGCATCGCGCTGGCGACCCTGTTCGGCCTGCTGGCCCAGTACATTCTGCGTATCGACGGCTACCGGCAGGAGTACGCCGAAGCCCTCCTGCAGCTGCGCCAGACCGGGGAAAGCGGCATCGGCATCACCGGTCTGGTGACCGCAGGTGTCATCGTCAGTGCCTTGGGCGCGGTGATGGACGTGGCCATGAGCATCAGCTCCGCTATTCAGGAGCTGACCCGGGTGAATGAGAACCTCACCGCCAGAGAGCTGATGAAAAGCGGCATGAACATCGGCCGGGACATGGTGGGCACCATGACCAACACCCTGATCCTCGCCATCTTAGGCAGCGGTTTGACGCTCATTGTCTACATCTACTCGCTGGGCCTGCAGCCGTGGCAGCTCTTAAGCTCCGCCTACATGAGCCTCGAGGCCGTCTCCGCCGTGGCCAGCTCCATCGGCGTCATGCTGGCTGTCCCCCTCACCGCCGCCATCTGCGCTTACGTCTTCGGTAAAAAAACGTGAAAAGACACCCCTGCAAAGGGGAGTTGCGGAAAAGATTTTCGCAACTCCCAGTGATATTTTCCCTGACGGGAAAGTGATGTATTTCCTTGTGGTGTCCCTTCTGGACGATTGAAATACGAAAATGGAGTTCTGCATGCTTGCAGAACTCCATTTTTCTATCCACATTTTCAAAGAAACTATATCACAGGCGAAGCCTATATCACTGCGTGTTGGGCATATCCCTATGCCCAACACGCTAACGGCGGGGGTGTCTTTCTGTTATCCGAGGAATTTCAGCAGCTCCATGGGATGCTTCGGGTAATACTCCGGCTCGCCGGGATCCATGGGGAAGAAGCTGCCCCAGGATGCATAGGCGAAGTCCATGCCGGCATTCCGTGCGGCCTCCATATCCGCCCGGGCGTCGCCCACGTACAGGGCCTCCTCTGCCTTCACGCCCAATCTGCTCAGGCAGATGTTCAGGGGCTCCGGGTCGGGCTTGTGCCTGTCGGTGTCCTCGTAGAGGACGGCGGCGTCCATGAATTTGTCGAAGCCGTGGCGGGGCATGTCGATGCCGTACTGCCGCCGCTGTTTGGAGGAGGCGACGGCCTGCTTCAGTCCCTTTTCCCGAACAGCGCGCAGCAGCTCCGGGATGCCGTCGAAGGGCTCTGCCGACTTGCCGTACTCGTTGACGTAGCGCACCCACCGGGCGTATACTCCGGTCACGTCCCGGATGCCCAGATCTGCAATGGTCTTCGTGCCGGGCTGGGCGGTGAAGGGGACCACCTGTTCAAAGGTCCAGTCTTCGTTCAGCTCCTCCTTGATGATCCGGATGAGGGAGTACATATTCTGATCCACCGTGTTCAGCAGGGTTCCGTCGATGTCGTAGATGATGGCTTTGTATCGTTTCATTGCGGGGATCCTTTCTTTTTTTCTTTTAGTATAGCATGAAAAATCGGGAAAGTCTACGGCATCCTCCGCCGCTTGGGAGCGCTGTTTTCAAAGCTTTTTCCAAGAATTGGTGTTTTTTGACAAAGTTTTAAGAAATTTGTATTTATTGATACAGATGGTATTGATATTTGCATAGTGATAATGTATAATAACTCCGTCAACATTCGGACATCACTCATGCACTTTGTACAGCAAAAAACAAGGAGGTCATTTCTATGCTGGATTCGTCCTATTACCGCAAGACGGACGAGATTATCTCCCGGTACGTCCGGGACGCAAGATCCCTGATTCCCATTATGCAGGACATTCAGGCCGAGTACCGTTACCTGCCTGCGGAACTGCTGACCTATGTTTCCGAGCAGATCGGCATCACCGAGACGAAGGCCTACTCCGTTGCCACCTTCTATGAGAACTTCTCCTTCGAGGCCAAGGGCAAGTACGTCATCAAGGTCTGCGACGGCACCGCCTGCCATGTCCGCCACTCCACGCCTGTTCTGGAGGCTCTGTGGAAAGAACTGGGCCTGAGCAAGAAGAAGCACACCACCGACGATATGATGTTCACTGTGGAAACCGTGTCCTGCCTGGGCGCCTGCGGTCTGGCTCCCACCATGATGGTCAATGAGCAGGTCTATCCCTCCATGACCCCGGAAAAGGCCCTGGCTGTCATCGAAGAACTGAGAGGTAAAGGCTGATGATTAAGACTGTAGACTGCCTGGATCAGGCCCGGGCTCAGGCGAAGGAACAGATCGCCGGTTATTCCTGCCGGATCCTGGTTTGCTCCGGTACCGGCGGTATCGCCACCGGCTCCAATAAAATTCACGAGATCTTTGAGACCCTGGTAAAGGAGTGC